>JAJDDV010000085.1 GCA_029260135.1 Phycisphaerae bacterium
CGCGCAGTGCCTCATGCTCCGCCTCGAGCATGGCCACGTACTCGCGCCATTGCCTGGTCGTGAGCTTTGCGGGCAGCTTGAACCAGTTGCTTCCCTTGAGCGGGAACGACCCCCGCTTGTCGCCGCGGATCTTCCGTCGCACCGCGTACTTCCAATAGGCGCAGTGGGCAGTGATCTCGACGATGTTATGTCGCCCCATTTTCGGCCGCCACGTCACCTGCTCGGCCGGAACGCGGCGAATCGACCCGAGTAGGTTGGGGCCATGCCAGGTCTTTTGGCTGAACGCCTCATCCGCCATGAGCACGAGGAAGTTGCGTAGTTCCTCGTGCGATTTGCTCTGACTCATATCACGGGTCTCCCATTAAGAGCGACCGTTGCGCACTGACTCAACATCGCACCGATGCAGGAACATCGAACACCGCATCACGATTGGTTCAATCTGGTCATCTCGGACAAGAAGAACTCGAAGCATCAGCGAAGCTCACAACGAACCGAGACGACGCCCCATCCGGGAAACGTCATCGAACCGTTGATTCTCTCTCCGCGCTCTTCGCCGACGCCACTGCGAAAAACCAACGCCGTCGGTGAGGAGGATACGGTGATTTCCGATTCGCACGGTCGGTCACTCGCGTTGAACAGCCGAACCATCAGCGCGGTTCCATCGCGACTCGGCTTGACGGACGTGACGAGGACATCGCGGGAACTGACGCCCAACAGTGAATCGACGGCGGGTCTGGCTGCATCCACAGGAACCACCAAGAGCGGTTGGGATCGTTCGATGCCGAAACGCTTGGCAGCCGTCACATCGAACGCCGCCGCGCCACCACCTGCAACGTGCGGCCGCAGCGCGTATCGAAGCGTAACCGGTCCGCCCTGGCCCGCCTTGTAGTTCGTCTCCCAGTAATTGTTCATGACATAGGAGAAGACGGTCGCTGACGATTCGATTTTCCGCAGCCAACCCACGATCACCGGATCCGCCCTGATCTCGCCGAGTTCGATCAACGGAGCATCGATCGGCGCGAGCGTGACGCCGTATTGATCGTTGGAGACATCGACCCATCGTCCGACGGTGAAGTAGTTCTTGCAGGCGCCGGGAAGCTGGTCGACTTCCGGCTGAACAACGCCCCAGGGAACGTCGAGGTGGACTTCCGCGCCGGGCACGTTGAACGGAAACGCGAGATGAACGCCCTCTTTCTCGTAGACGTTCTTCTTGTCCAGCGTGTCGAGCATTTCAACGCGACTCAAGCCGGCGTAGAGTCTCACCTCTCGTGACAGACTTCGACATCCTGGCGCTTCCGAATCGATCACCAGAGAGCCCACGAGCGGTCCGGATTCCTTCGTGCGGACCGACACCGATCCGTTTCGTTTTGGAGTCTCAGGATCACGACCCGCGACATACAGGTAGTCGTTGAGCCCAAGCCCTTCGCTGCGATCGACCAGATCGGCCGAGATTCCCTTTGATGTCAGGCTGTTTATCGCGCCGGTTCGATCATCGACCGTCAACGCAATCTCGCCGTTCGACATTCCCAATGTCGACACCGTGATGCCGCCGCCGGATGACGGCGAACCGCGATGCAATGTGAACTTGGCGGTGCCAAGAGGCGGCACCTCCCCCGCGAGGAACACGAGTTCGCCGGTGCTCATACGTTGCGACACAACCGTTCGTTTGGATGCATCCTTGACGACGTCGCCCGCCAAAGACCACTCATTCGGAAGACGCACCACATCGGTTCGCGCCCACGACGCCGTGTTGCAGACCTGCACGGCGGAGACGGTCTTGCTCGAAGAACGAAGGGACCCGAGCGCGCGATAAGCGAGGTCGCGCGAACGTCGATCACCTTCGACCGCAAAGGTCCGTTTCGTCGACCACTGTGCTCTGGTAAAGTCCCCGTCGGGATCGCTGATACTGTTCCACGAACCCCAGGTGTGCTCATCAAAGAGTAGCACATAGCGCCAGGCGTCCTCGAAGTCACGGTGTGGGGAGGCTTTCGCTCCGAGCATCGACCAGAGCGTCTGTGCCTGGACCAGGCGTTCTGCACTCGCGCGGTTGATCGACGTTTCGAACGCGGAAGAGCCTGCACCGTCCTCCCAGTACGGCGTAAAATCCCCGCGCATCACCGGCAGGCGATCGCCGTATCGCTCCTCGAGCGACCGCATCATCTCGCTCGTGGTGGTGATGGCGAGTTTGGGCGACTCATGTCGCTCGTTCCATGCGCGCACGAACTCAGGAAGGCAGCGATCCGGCGGCCCGTTATCCGAGCCGATGTTGTATCGGAGTTGCACGAGGTCATACGGATACTGCTGCTCATCGAGATCGCCGAGGTAGTCGACGAACCGAACCGGGTCGATCGACGACGCCACCTCCGCATAGTCGAACGTGTCAGCCGCCTTCCAGGGACCGTGGAACCAGGAGTACCCTTTGCCGGCCATCCAGCAGAGCACGCGCTCTTGCCCGGACGGTGACTCCCAATAGAAGGGGCGATCGCCCCATTCGGACAACGTATATCCGATGCGATGACTCCGATTCGGACCGATCGAAAGATACTTCACGCCGCTCTGCGCAAGGGCCGTAACGATACCCCATGTGTATCCGGGAATGTCCGAGATCATCGCCGAGTCGATCGTCAGCTCGTGAGCGGTCGCGATGCGCCGGGCGGGCGAGATCAGCTCAAACAACTCTTCCGGACGGCACAATCCCGTAAGGGTGTTCGAGAACAACGCGTCCAGCCCGATCGCGCCGGTTCGAACGGCGCCGATCAACCGGCTTCTGGCCGCGTCGTCCGCCTGCGCGAGATAGCTCTCGACCGCCCAGATTCCCTCCGGGCTCCATTTGAAACGCGCAGCCGCAGGATACGCCTTCGTACGCTGCCCCAACTGGATGGCTTCCTCAAGGTGCTTCCACTGGAGCTTCTCTACCTCGTCCTGCGTGTGCGTGTAGCCGATGTCCAGGTGCGTGTGGTGCAGCAGAAAAATCGTCCAGTCTCGAACCGGTGTCAGCCCGAGCTTGCCTTTCGCCAACACGCTTCCATCAATCTTCACCATCACGGGGACGGAAGTGGGCTTCGTTACAGCCGGCGCTTCGACGTCAATTCGTTGCTTGCCGGGAATGAGATGGGCCTTCGTGATGACGTTGTCGCCGACAACAATCTCCGCGTCTGTTTCGTCGCCCAGATGTTCCACGAAAACGCGCGCACCCTGGCGCGCCTGGTCCTTGCCGTCCTTCCATCGAACCTGGCGCGATCGGCCGGTGAGCAATTCCGTCCTCGCCGAAACACTGCCCATCCGCGCTCCCGGTGGAGCTTCAAAGCTGATCCGGTCGTAGACGAACCAACAACCCGAGACGGATGCGATCGTCACCCTATTGAGGCCCTTCACCAGCGCCGCCGCGGGAACGGTAACGTGAAACAACTGCGCACACCCCGCTTCCGTTCTACCCTCCAGCCAGTCGGCCGAGCCCGGCGTGGTCTCGTGCAGGTGCCCATGGCCGTTTACGTTGATCCGCAAACGCGGCGGCAGACTGCGATGAGCGTCGTACAGGCGAACCGTCAGCCGTGAATCTCCCTTCGAGGGAAGCGTCTCGAGCTGGAACAGTATCGTGTACAGGTGTTCGCGCGCGCCGGCGAAGTCGTCGATCGGTCCCGGATGAAAGAACGGCCAGCTACGCTTGGCGTCGGACCGGCCGATGACAAAGAGCGGATCGAGCGGGAAGGCGGCGTTGAAGCCGAGAAGATCTTCCGGCCACAGCGCCAGTGCCGAGGGGCCGCGATCGGCGTCGCCGATCTCCCACAGTGTCTGCATTTCAAGTTGCTCCTCGCCGGGTCCGTCGATCGCGCCGGCGGCGAGACCACGTTCGGACAATCCTGCGGCGATCATCAAGACCGACAGCGTCCAATGGAGCCTTCGCCCTGCGTGAGGGCTCATCGATCTCTCGCCTTCGAAAAGGTCACATAACCCCAACGGCGCGGGATGTGCATGTTGATCACGCCCTGGGGCGACCAGACCCAGTTGTCCTCGGCCTGGCCCTCCAGTGTCTCGTAGCCCCCCTTGACCACGCGATGACTCCATTCCACGCGAGAGAAGTTCATCCGCCACGTGTCGCCGTATCGCGGTGGCGTGACTCTCTCCGCATGATCCGCAAGCGACGTCCACGGTAGCGCCATCTCGACCGACCAACCGGTGTCGGCGTCTGCAGGATCGTTCAACGAGCCGTCAACGTGCACGGCCGTCTTCAAGTCTCTCAGGTCCCATCCGTGAACGGCCGGTCCGCCGTCGATATACGTTCGAATCAAGAGTAGATCGAAAATCGTGTTGAGCGCATTGATCTCGATTTCGTAGTACATCCGCGAGTCGCCGTCCGGATCGATGAACACCTCGAAGTCGTTGTCGTAGTAGACAACGCAGTCGCGCTCGGTCAACGTAGCCCGGACGTGCGGCTCCGTCAGGCGGGCGGCAATGTACAGATGCGTATCATCCCACAGCAACTTGGCCCGAGTCTCCAGTCGCGGCAGCGGTCGGCGCTCTCCTTCAATGTCGACGAAAGACTCTGTCCACCGCGCGCGCTGCCAAGCCGACTCGTCGAGGCGACCGTCGATCACGATCGGCGTCGTCGCCCGGAGGCAATCGTACGCCCTCGGAATCGGCCCGAAGCCGTCGCGGCCGGACCGCCAATCTCCGAATCGATGATGTGAACAGCCGGCAAGAGCCAGCACAACGAGCGCGCCCCCCGTTCTTAGAGTGTGCCTACGTGACATCGGCTCGGTCATTCCCGGCGGATCTCCTTTCTGCGCGACACGACAAACCGCGAAACAGACAACGCCAAGCGTATCGCCTCGCGCCGGAAGATGGAAGGCCTTGGCGTCGTAAAGGCACAGCGCGCACGGTCCGCCTCGTGTTGGCGTTTGGGAACCCACCGCTTAGCATGCCGGTCGCTTGTTCGAGACAACCGTAGCGAGGCATCATGCAGCTTCTGGATTGGAGCATCGTACTTTCTTTCGTGCTCGTGCTCGTCTGGGCCGCGCTGAGCACGAGGAAATACACGCGCAGCGTATCCGCATTCCTTGCAGCCGAGCGTTGCGGCGGGCGATACCTCATCGCCATCGCCGACGAAATGTCCAAGCTCGGCGTCATTACGCTCGTCTGGTATTTCGAACTCAACTACCGCGTCGGATTCACGGCGATCTGGTGGGCTCTGCTGGAAGGCCCCGCCCTGATCGTCATGGCGTTGTCCGGTTGGGTGATCTACCGATACCGACAGACGCGCGCCATGACGCTCGCACAGTTCTTCGAAATCCGATACAGCCGCAACTTCCGCATTTTTGCAGGCCTTCTGGCCTACGTGGCTGGGATCATCAACTTCGGTATTTTCCCTTCCATCGGCGCGAGGTTCTTCATCGCGCTGTGCGACCTCCCCGCCACCTTCTCGCTCGTCGGCGTCGAGTTGGCGACCTACCCCATATTGATGATCGCCCTGCTGGGGCTCGCACTGGTCTTCACACTGCTCGGCGGCCAGATCGCCGTCATCGTCACCGACTTCATCCAGGGCGCGTTGTCCAACACCGCCTTTCTCGTGATCATCGTATTTCTGCTAATCAATATCCAGTGGGATCGCATCGGTGAGGTGCTGCTCAGCGCGCCGGAGCAGGCATCGATGGTGCACCCATTCCGTTTGGGCAAGGAGGATTACTTCGACCCCTGGTACTTCGTGATCGGCGTGGTCGTGCTGTTCTACTGCGCGCGAGGTTGGCAGGGTACGCAGGGCTACAACTGTGCCGCCAAGAATGCCCACGAAGCCAAAATGGCGGGTATCCTGGCCGGTTGGCGCTTTCGCGTGCTGATGCTCGTGACGCTGATCGTCCCCATCTGTGTACGAACGTTCGTCGAACATCCCGATTTCGCCGCGGACGCCGCCCCCGTCCATCATGCCCTCGAAACCGCAGCCGGCGACGTCCTACCCGACGACGCAAACCCCAACGCAAGAGCGGCCCTGCAAAACCAGTTGCGAACGCCCCTTGCACTGAACGTCATGCTCCCCACGGGACTCCTCGGCCTCGCCTGCGCCGCGATGCTCGCCGCGTTCATCAGCACGCACGATACCTACTTGCACTCCTGGGGGACCATCCTCGTTCAAGATGTCATCCTGCCGTTTCGAAAGCACCCGCTCACCCCGCGACAACACCTCCGCCTGCTGCGCTTGTCGATCTTCGGCGTGGCGGTCTTCATTTTCCTCTTCAGCTTGCTCTTTCAACACACGCAGTATGTGGCCATGTTCCTGGCCATCACCGGGGCGGTCTTTGTCAGCGGCGCCGGCGCCGCCATCATCGGCGGTCTATACTGGAAACACGGCACCACCCTGGCCGCCTGGTCGGCGATGATCACCGGAATGGTCCTCTCCACGCTCGGCATCATCATCAAGCAGGTTGATCCCCGTCTTCTCGAAGCCGCAACGCGCTCCGAATCGCTATACGCCGGACCCGCTAGCTGGATGCTGCGCATCCAGACAAACCTCACCGGCCAGGAGATGACCTTCTGGGCGATCGCCTTGGCCGGCGCGACGTACGCCATGGTCTCATTGATTGGCCCGGGCGATACGCCCGACGCTCCGAGACAGGCTGACGACATAGATGCGGATGCGCCCGATTGGTGGCGGCGAAACAGCGACAACCCTTTGCGCCCCACGGAGTTCAACATGGATCGACTTCTCCATCGTGGGCAGTATCAGATCGAAGGCGAGACCTCGCTGTCATTTCGGGATGCGACAACCTGGCTCGAAAAACTCGGCTTCACAAGGGAGTTCAGTGGACGCGATCGTGTCGTGACCTACATCACCGTCGGCTGGCCGCTCGCGTGGACGGTCATCTTCCTCGTGGTGTCCGTCTACAACATCTTCGTCGACGTACCACCGGAATCGTGGCTGAGCTTCTGGCACGGATGGACTTGGTTTATCCTCGCCTGCGGCACGGTAGTGACCGTCTGGTTCACCATCGGAGGCTTCCTCGACATGAAATCCCTCTACCGGACCCTTCGCACGCGAGCGCAGGAGGCAACTCCCAGCGCGGCGGAGGAACAGGAAGACGGCCGCGTCGAACACGACCCCGTCTGATCCCTCGTCTACGGGTCGCAGGCGCTAACCAGCTCGCCGATCGTCGTCGTCGCCAGTCCCACCACGGTATCCGCCGCACCATAGTAGAGGCGAACGACACTTCCGGGTACCGCAAAGCCCTCGCCGTCGAACTCGTCCACGATCATCCCGCTCGGGAAGACCACGTTGGGCACCTGTCCCACTTGCTCGTACAGCTCGCGCGGCTCGAGAATATTGTTCCGACCACGCGCGACGACACGCTGCGGATCTTCAAGATCCAGCAGACACACGCCGGCTTGATAGATGTTGGCCGAGGCAAAGTGCGTCGCGATGCCGTGGTAAACATGAAGCCAACCGGCGCGCGTCTTGACCGGCGGCGGCCCGGAACCGATCAACTCATCCCAATGGTGTAATCGTCCCGACATGACCGGCCCGAGCGTCTTCCAGACGATCAGGTCGTCCGACGCAGCCAGCACGATCTGGGACCCCGTCGTTACACCACCGGTCAACCGATCACGATTGGGTCGTTCGAGCCGAAGAAACCGGCCCTCAAACCGCTCCGGAAAAAGGACCCCGTTGCGAACATCCTCGCCGCCGCCAAAGCCCGCCAGCTCGAATCGGTCGAGATCTTCCGTTCGCGCCACACCCAAGCGACACCCGCCATCCGCATCCGCCGCAAACATCACATAGATGCGGTCGTCAATGCGAGTAAGGCGCGGATCATAGATGTGATAGATTCTCTCGCCGACACCCTTGATTCCCTCGATCTCGATCAATCGCGGCTGCACGGAGAACCGCTCCCCATCCTCACTCTCCGCCAACATCAGCACCGTCTCGCGGCCTCGCGTTTGCACGCGAAGCAGAAGATAGAAGCGCCCTTCGAACCGAATCGCCCCCGGATTGAACACCGACGTGACGTCGACAAGGTCAGGCGTGATCGCCGGAATGTCGGCGCGAGTAAGGATCGGGTTTTTCGGGCTTCGTTGCATGATGAGCTGGTCTCAGACCAAGGGGGCAAACCTCACGAACGCAGTACACTACCTTCGACCTTCCGCACGTCACCCCACCTTTACGACAACAACCGTGATGTCGTCCGACTGATCCGCCAGGCCCACGAAACGACGAACATCCCAGAGAATCTGCTGGGCGAGCTGCTGTGCGTCGAGCGAGCGATGACGCCGGACCGAATCGAGCAATCGGCTGCGGCTGTAACAGCGGTCCTCGAAGTCCAGCGCCTCACAAACACCGTCCGTCACGAAGACCAGAACGTCTCCCTCCTGCAGCGCCACCTCCTCGCTCTCGAACACTTCCTTGGGATCAAGCCCGATCACGAGCCCGCCGGCGCTCAGATCGAGACAGCCCTCACCGCGAAGAAGTAGCAGCGGCTCGTGACCGGCACAACAGTAGGAAAGCCGCATTCCGTCATCACTGAACACGCCGTACACCAACGTCGCAAATTCACCAACGAGTGTATCACGGCACATGTGGCGATTGACGAGGCTCACGACCTCGGCCACCTCTTCGGCCTGCCTCGCATAGCCCCTTAGCGCCGATCGGACCGACGCCATCATCAACGCCGCCGGAAGGCCCTTCCCGACTACATCGGCGATCCCCATGCCCCACCGTCCACCGGAAAGCTCGATGAAATCGTAGAAGTCCCCGCCCAGGTCCAACGTCGGATCAAACACGCAGCCCACCGACAGCCGCAAATGATCCGGCACCGAAGCAGGGAGCATACGCCGCTGAATCTCACCGGCCGCCTCCAGTTGACGCTGCACGCGCGCCGCCTCGTCCTGCTCGCAGAACAAGCGACTCGTAATCACCGCCGACGCCGCCTGCGATCCGATCGACCTCAGAAGAGATTCCTCGTCCGCGCTGAAATGGTGCAACCGATCCGTGTACACCCGAAGCACACCCACCGTCTGCCCGCGATATGTCATCGGCACGCACAGTCCGCTCACAATCCCCTCGCGCCGCGCGTTCTCGGGGTATCGAATCCGCTGATCCGTCGGGGCATTCTCGATGTAAACCGTCTCTCCGGCAAACGCAGCCCCGTCGATCACATTCTGCGCGATGAGCACCGGTCCCTTTTGAAGATACTCGTCCGACAGGTTGCACACCGCTTTGACAACGAGTTCGCCGGTCTCCTCGTTCAGCAGCCGAATCCCGCACGCCTTCACGCCCATGACCTCAACGACGCGCTCGACCGTCCGATCCAGGATTTCCTGGAGATCGCGCGAACCGGCCAGCATGCCCGTCAATTCATGAACCGTGTGCAAATCGGACAGTTGCCCCTGAATGCGAAAAGCCTGCGCGTACAACGCCGCGATCGTGTCCGCCAGGACATCGGCGAAGCGATGAATGTCCTCAGGCGTTCCACCCATGTAGGGGTCAATTTGCGACGTGCCCGATGACAGCTCATCCAGGTCGATGTCGTATCGTGTGGCGAGTGCCAGAAGTTCATGTTGCGGTGGCACTTCCGGCGCGCGCGTACCGACGACGATCATCCCGAGCTGTCGCTCCTCGAAGAGGATCCGCGTCGCGTAGAACGTCATCCCGTCATGACATATCGAGGGTACGCCCGTCGTGGGATTCGCAACGCACGCGCGCACACAGTCGGCGAACGCCACACGTCCGGCGTTAGACGAGCCGATCAACTCCGAGAAGCGGCTTCCCCACGTCGGACACGTGATCAGTTCACCTTCCGTCGTGCTGACGCACACCGTCACCTTGCCGAGAGCAGCGAAGCTGTCCTGCAGACGGTGAAGCGTCTCGCACGAGACGAGTTCCGTCAGACCGGTCGATGCCGAGTCGGCCACCACAAGTCCGTCGTCACAACAGGAGTCGTTCACGCCGCCATCACTTGGGAATGAAGTTCGTGCGGCGAGTGATCGTCGCCACCGTCTCGGCGATCAACTTGGCGCACGTCTCCAGGTCACGAAGACTGATCAACTCGACAGGTGTGTGCATGTATCGGTTCGGAATGCTCACCAACGCCGTCGCCACACCGGCTCGCGTCAGTTGCATGACATTGGCGTCGGTGCCGGTCCCTCGGGGCGCCGCCTCCATCTGAATCGGAATGCGTTTCGCCTTCGCCGTGCGCCGAAGCAGCTCTTCCAGTGGAGGATTGATATTCGGCCCCGTCGCGATCGCCGGCCCCCCACCGATCTTGATGTCACCGTTGACGCGCTTGTCGATGTCCGGATAGTCCGTCGCGTGCGTCACATCCACCGCGATGCCGACCTGTGGATCCACGCCGTAGCACGATGTCTTCGCCCCGCGCAGACCGACCTCCTCCTGAACCGTACTCACCGCAAAGAGCGCCGCGTCCATCTTCTTCGTCGAGCACAACCGAAGCGCCTCCATCACCACGAACGTGCCACACTTGTTGTCGAACGCCGGAGACGCCGCCATCTCGTTGCCCAGGTGGACCATGCCCAATCGGAACGTCGCCGGGTCACCCACGCCGATCAACTGCTCAGTCTCTTTCTTGTTCGCAGACCCGATGTCGATCCACATCTCGCGCAGCTCGACCTTCGCACCGCGCTCTTCGGGCTTCATCAGATGAATCGGCTTGCGGCCGATCACACCTTCCACCGGTCCGTTCTTCGAGTGGATCACCACGCGCGAGCCCGGCAGCACCGACGGATCAATCCCACCGATCGACGAAAAGAAAATGAACCCGTTGTCATCGATGTAGTTGACCATCAGCCCGATCTGATCACAGTGACCGGCCAGCATGACGCGCGGCGACCCCTTCGGATTCAATCCCACGATCACATTACCGTGAACGTCCGTTTCGATCGAATCCGCGATCGGCTTCATCCGCTTTCGAACGATGCGCTGAACCGGCTGCTCCGATCCCGAAGGAGACGGCGTTTCCTGGATGCTCTTGAGAAAGTTGTACGATTCCTTTCGCAACGCTCTGTCCTCCGATTAGAAGCCCTACGGTCATCCCGCAGGCCCACCACACAACGCTCGCCCTTCGCGATCAGTCTATGCGCTGAACTCGGCGGGCTCAACAGCAGACGGATACCCGATACAAAAGGCGACTATTCGTCCTCGCGCTCGAGCGCAAACTCGTCCGGATGGGACCGCTCATACGCCTCCTCCTCGACACGTCGAGCCTGCTCGTCCGCCCGCTTCTTGAGTGTATGCCGCACCGCAAGATTCACCACCAGACATCCCGCGATTCCCCAGATCTGAAGACGTGACACCGCCAAGGCCACAAGGAACGTGGCCGCCGCCGCAATGATCGCCGACAACACCCAACTCGTCACCACCCAGATCGACCGACCGAGCTTGAGCGCGGCATCACCCCGCTGATAAATGCGATCCGCCACGCCGGTGGCCACGACCGCAGCGAACGCAACATAGGTCGTCGATACCGGAAGCCCCAGACTGCTCGCCGTCGCAATGACACTCGCCGAGACCGCCGTTATCACGCTCGCGCGCAACGCGTCGTAGTGCATAGTCTTCCCGGCCGGCGTGATCCCCGCACGCGGTGCCAGCGAGGGCTCCCGACCGCGAAAGCGAAGAACGTAGTTCGCCAGGCGAACGCACCAGTTCGGCGCCCACAACGCAACATGGTCTCCCATGCTTCCCGCCGAAACGGCCGCCTTCGTCACCCGCTCCGCATTCCGTGTCGTCATGCCGACGAAAAGCAATAAACCGCACACTAGAAGCTGCCAACCGGCGATCGATACGTCCTTAAACTCCTCGAGATCTCCACGCTCCAGTAGCGCAACCACCGACAGCCCCGGCGACGCACAGTTCGCCAGGTCGTTCTGCCCGAAGGCAAATCCCATCGCAATCATCCCCAGGACCGCGAGCACCGGAAACAACAGCTTCGCCGCCCGCTTCCGGAAGACGACCAGAGCGAGATGAATCGCAATCGCAAAGAAACCCCAAAGCGTCGCAAGAAGAAGGACACCGCTCACGTCGGCCTGAAGAACCTCATCCACACTCGAAAGCCACGCCTTGAACTCCTTGATCAATCCGACGTTCTTCATCCCCTTGAGCAGAAGGAAATAGGCCAGCCCCGCCGTCAGCCCGCCACCGATCCAACCTCCGTGCAGCAGAAGCGGCGCCAGACTCGTACATCGCTCCCGAATCGCGCCGCGCGCCGCCCTTTGAATCAGAAATGACGCGAACCCCGACAAAACAATCGAGAAGAAGATCCCCGCCACGACGACCCCTGCTTTATCCCAGTGTACCGAAGCGATGTTGATCGCCATGGCTGCACCGAGCAACTCGAATACGAGACAGGCGGTGGTGCTGACAGGCATACCGAACGCCGAGTAGCTGTACAGCAATACCGTGTCGACGATGTACACCGACACGTAGACGGCCAGCGCCGCCTCAATGACCCCAAGCCCGGCCGGGTCGAAGATCCCCTTTCGCGCCGTATCGATCACGTCGGAGCTCATCACCGCGCCGAGCACAACCGCCACGCCGGTTATCAGTATGGCCTTGCGGCGCGAAAGCACACGCGCACCGAAGACGGCATTGATCAAATTGGCAGCGTCATTGCGGCCGACCTCGACGGTGTCCCAGAGGAGCAGACCGACAGCCAGTACCAGGCAGGTAAGCTGGAAACGCTCAAGCCCTGCAAAGTCAATAGCGCCAAGGCACGAAAGGTATGTCATGAGGACAGCATGCGCCGCAGGCGATCACACGTCTTCTCGGCGAAGTTGGCGAGTTGACCCAGCTCACCGTAAATCCTGAACCACAGCAGGATGTCCGTCGCTTTGATCTGATCCTCCAGCGCGAACAGCTTCTGTGACAGCGTATACTGCGAACGATCCGCCTCCCACTCCGCCTTCTCGACCGCCGCAATCATCTCCAGAACCCGCTCCGCCTCTTTCCCGGCCATGTCGCCTTCCACCAGCGTCGGAAGATAGTCGGCAATCTCGCGCGTCTTTCGGCAGACCGTCTCAACCAGCGACACATAATGAATCGTCGGCTCGACCAGCGGCTCCAAGAGCACCAGGTCCTTGATCGTAAGAAGAACGGCGATGTCCTCCACCGAGTCCGCCATGTCGTCCTGGAGCTTCAGGTATCCCAGAAGATCGCCCCGATACACCGGAAGGAAAAACCGCTTCGGAATCGTCTGCCGAATCTCGTCCTTGATCGTGTCCGCTTCGTGCTCCGTCTTGAAGACCTTCTCCGCAACCTCTTTGAGCTTGTCGTACTTCTCGTCGCGAACCGCCTCAAACATCGGCCGAACGAAACCGACACACGCCATCACCGTCTTCATGTGATAACGTAGCGGCTCGAACGGTGACTCGCGGAACAACTCCTGGATCAATGTCACAGCCGTCTCCTAGACCCGGCGATCTCCGAGTGCTTACGCACCCTCAGCAGGCGACGAATCACGTCAATCGCACGCCATCATCCGCCAGCCGAACTATGACCGCACGCTCGCCCGAACGCAAGACGCGCGCGCCGCAGATTCGTTCGCCCGACCCAACCAGACACGCGAGAGGGGGCGACCGTACGACGGACTCCCGCACCGGCTCGAGACCCATCGAAGCAATCTTGCCTGTGAATTGTTGTGCGGCGGCCTCCCTGCCATTGATCCAAAAGCAAACGACGCTAAGGTCTTCGTGGTATCCGCGCAACGTGTGCGCTGGCTCATGACAGGAGGAACTCACAAATGAAACGTACGACCGCCATCATCCTAACCCTCGGCGCCGCCAGCCTTACGCTCGCCGCCATGACCCAGGCCGACCAGCACCCCTTCTCCGTTCACGACATGCTCGCCATGGACCGAATCGGCGATCCGCACGTCTCGCCCGACGGCCACCGCATCGTCTTCTCACGGCGATCCACCGATCTCGAAGCCAACCGAGGCCGCACCGACCTCTGGCTCGTCGACACCGACGGTCGAAACCTCCGCCGCCTGACCTCCCACCCGGCCGGCGAGTGGAACGCCCGATGGGCCTCCGACGGCAAGACCATCTGGTTCCTCACCTCACGCTCCGGATCCGCCCAGGTCTGGCGCATTCCCGTCGACGGCGGCGAAGCCGAACAGTTCACCGATCAACCCCTCGACGTCGGCTCCCTCGCCGTCTCCCCCACCGGAGCCCACATCGCCGTCTCCATGGAGGTCTTCCCCGATTCCGATACACCCGCCGACACCCGTAAGCGACTCGACGAAATCGAGGCCAAGAAATCCAGCGGACTCGTTTACGACGCCATCTTCGTGCGTCACTGGGACACGTGGAAAGACGGCCGACGCGCACACGTCTTCGTGATCCCGACCACCGGTGAAGACAACGCCGAGCCCATCGACGTGATGAAGGGTATGGATGCCGACTGCCCCACGAAGCCTTTCGGAGGTCCCGAAGACTACACCTTCGCACCCGATGGCCGCGCCGTCGTCTTCACCGCGCGGGATGTCGGCGCCGAAGAACCGTGGTCCACAGACTTCGATCTCTACGCCGCCGCTCTCGATGGATCCGACCGCGCGTGCATCACCACCGCCAACCAAGCCTGGGACGCCTCGCCTGTATTCTCACCCGACGGTAGGTGGCTCGCTCACCTGGCCATGAAGCGACCTCGCTACGAAGCGGATCGATTCCGCATCGTCCTGCGACCCTGGGGCGGATTTCCCTGGGCACAGAAACCCCCGACCGAGAGCAGTCCACGCGTCCTGACCGAAGAGTGGGATCACTCACCCGGATCGATCACCTGGTCCGCAGACGGTAAAACCATCCTCGCAACAGCCTCCAACGTCGGACAGCGATCCCTCTTCGCCATCGACGTCCAAACCGGTGCCGCCAAGACCCTCGTTCAGCAAGGAAACGTCGGCGGGGTGGGCATCGCGGGAGATCGCGTCGTCTACGGCATGGACAACCTTAAATCCCCGGTCGAACTTTACTGGACGCAACTCGACGGCAGCGCCGGCGGCTCGATCACCAACCTCAACAGCGAAGAGGTCAGCGCCGCCAAGATGGGCGACTACGAACAGTTCAAATTCCGCGGCTGGAACAACGAAACGGTCTACGGCTACGTCGTCAAGCCGGTCGACTTCGACCCGTCCAAGAAATACCCCGTCGCCTTCCTCATTCACGGCGGACCGCAGGGCTCATTCGGCAACCACTTTCACTATCGATGGAACCCTCAGGCCTACGCCGGCGCAGGATACGCCGCTGTCATGGTCGACTTCCACGGCTCGACCGGTTACGGCCAAGCCTTCTGCGATTCCATCCGCGGCGATTGGGGCGGCAAGCCCCTCGAGGACCTCAAGAAGGGTCTCGCCTTCGCGCTCAACAAATACCCCTGGATGGACGGCGACCGCGTGGGCGCCCTCGGCGCGTCCTTCGGCGGATACATGATCAACTGGATCGCCGGCAATTGGCCTGACCGCTTCCGCTGCCTGATCAACCACGACGGCAACCTCGACGAACGCATGGCCTACTACGACACCGAAGAGCTCTGGTTCCCCGAGTGGGACCACGAAGGGACGCCGTGGGACAACCCGATCGGTTACGAGAAGCACAACCCGATCAACTTCGTCAAGAACTGGAAGACACCGATGCTCGTCGTGCATGGCGCACTGGACTATCGCGTGGTCGACACCCAGGGCATCTCGACCTTTACGGCCCTGCAGCGTCGCGGCATCCCGAGCAAGCTGCTCTACTTCCCCGACGAAAACCATTGGGTGCTGACCCCAGCCAACAGCATACTCTGGCACGACACCGTCATCGGCTGGCTCGACCGCTGGACGAAACACTGACGTGCGCCACAAAGCCCCTCTCCCCTCGGGAGAGGGACAGGGTGAGGGCCGGCAACCATCGCCGCCGCGTGCCACTGCTCTCGAGCGGTGGGGGTAGAATGGTGCGTCCGGGCCGCATCGTTCGCAGTCGGCCCGCTCCATGACGGTCGCGGTTCTGATCTGCCGGGCCCCCGTGATCGCGCCCGCATGTGCGTAGACCGCCGCCTGGCTGCAGAACGTCGCAGGTGATCGGTGGAATGCTGACGCGTGGCGAGCGCCGTCCATGTCGTCGAGGCCGCTGCTGAAACGCCCGCTGACGTAGGCACTGCCGGCTGCGTCGCCGGCAACACCGCCACTCGAGCGCCGCGTTCTCGGCGCGGAAATCGCGGGATGACATCTTCAGGAGCCACAGCGGAACCGTGTAATGAGTGACGCCCGGAGGGATGCCGTGGCTCCGCAAGAACCGCCCACATGGCTGGCTCAAATGCGCCGGAATGGGTCGCGTGACGCCACGATTCCTCCAACACGCACACACTCGCTCTGCTGGGATTTGGTCTCGCCAGGCACGTTGTCAATCACTATTCCGTGACGCACTCCGTAGCGGACGTGGAGAACTTCCGAAGATGCTTCACATCCACTTGGCTCACAGGCGATGTACACAATGTGCCAGCAGATGGCACAAACGGAAAGCTCTCGCCGCTGAATGCACCGATGACCCCTACGGTCTCGTTGACCGTGATCTTCAAATCCAAGGTCGTGGTGGGACCGCCCGAGAGACCCAGCATGTCGGTACGCGCCTTGATCGGGATACCGCCGGGCACACCCCCTCCGGCGGAAAACTTCTGCAGAAGGAACAAGGTGTCTTCGACGGCCACACTATCATTCACGGATCGTGCCTCACCGGCGGCGAGCTGTGCGATATCACCCCAACCCGCCGAGACAATCTCGGCGGAAAGGCTGAAGCTCCCTGCCTCCGCAAGGGAACAGATGTGGTCCACGAGTTGAACCGCATACCGTGATTCGGCGGAAAGCCCGCCGCCGCCCGGCTGGATCGTGCTCGGAACGATGAACTCCCCGCGTGCCCAGATCTGGGCGTCGCCATGGATCGACCAGTCGGCGAAGAACGGTTCGCATTGCAGCGCCGAAGAAAGGAACGTGTTCTCACCTCCGAGGGGTCCCGGTTCCGTCACGCCCCGCCCGGGCAGCTCGCTGTATTCGATGGGCTCACCAAACCACATCGATTGGCCGTTCCACACGTCAAACGGTGGTGCCAATCCAACGGCAGTCACGCGGATCGCTTGCTGAGTACCTGCGTTCGTGCTCGATGTCTTCACGCCGATCATCCGCATCGTACGCATCGGAACCAACGACCCGCCCGCGTCCAACACTTCGGCGATGATCGGCTGACTAGACTCCGGGCAACACGCAGTCACCTCGCCAAAAAGAAGCTGGAACGGGAGTCCTTGTGGCGTAAGCAAGCCACTGTCTACCACCGGAACCCAAAGACAACTATCAAAGATCAGCGCATCGCCCGTTGTGGTCTCACCGAGAATCGTGACGTGAGGGACCCAGGGGCCCGACAGAGCGACACTACCCGTCAAGGAAAAGTCCAGCCAGTACCTTCCCGGAGCGAAATCGGCGTCAACAACAGCATCCACCTGCATGACCGGACGCTGCGTGTTCCCGAATCCAAGGATCTCGTCCGTGCGAAAGATGCGTGCCCATGTCGTACTTGCCATTCGGTTCGTACTTGTGTCGCCAAACACCACATGCGATGCGGGATTATTCGGCGGACCGTCCAGAATGCGGATCGTTGCACCTGCAATGGTCGATGTCGGGCCCGAGTTGGTCTGATAGGCAAACAACCGAATGAAGTCGATGTGCTCGCCTTGCGGGCGGATGATCTCAAACTCATCGGCCAAACGATGCCCGCTCGCCAGATTCGCACTGGTGCCAAGGGTATACAGACCCAATGACGTCTGGAGCATACTGATGTCGGCTCCGGCCACGCCCACGCCGACGTGCGTGATCGACGGCCCGTTGTCGAAGAGCTCCTCCTGACATTTCAGACCCAATCCCTGCGCTAGACCACCCAAGCCAAGACACTCCGTCTCGTTCCAACTCTCGCACGTACCGCCCAAGCAGCAGGCGTCAGCCTCCTCACACGTCACG
>JAJDDV010000086.1 GCA_029260135.1 Phycisphaerae bacterium
GTGTTCAATCGGAACGGTTCGCCGACGTTTGCCAACTGCCTGTTCCATGGCAACACGGGTGGTGACGGAGGTGCACTTGTGACCCTGGAAGGTACCCCAAGGCTCATCAACTGCACCTTCTCGGAGAATGAGGCGACCAAGCGACGCGGCGGCGCGATCTTCGACAACGCTGGCGGTGCAATCGTCCGCAACAGCATCCTCTGGGGCAACCGATCCGCGAAGCCGGAGGCGCCGGAGATCTATAATAGCACTGAGATCGGTCGTTCCACGAGCGTAGCCCACAGCGACGTCCAGGGCGGTTGGCCCGGCCAAGGGAACATCAACGCCGATCCGAAGTTCGCCGGTGCGGCCACCGCCGACTTCCGGCCGAAGAGTACATCCCCATGTGCCGGTGGCGGAGTCCGCACGATGCTACCAAGAGATCTGGCCGACCTGGACTGGGACGGCGATACGACCGAACCACTACCGGTAGACCTCGGCCACGCCGCGCAAAACACCGGAACCGCCGTCGATATGGGAGCATATAAACGGGCTCCGTGACCCAACGATCCCGGGGCAATCCTGATGAGGCAACGGCCACGAGTCTCGCGCGGCGTAGCCTAAGTCCCCGTGGATTCCGGGGCTGTGGTGCGCCGAGGAGACGATTCTCCGTTGGCAGCGCCCCCAGGTGAAGCGGTGCCGCCGCTCAGCATTTCGCTCCCGTCGCAAGCTGCCAGCCACCTGTTCCCACAACGCCGCAGTATTGTGAGTATGGCGCTCACCTCGGCCCTGTCAGCACCGCTCCCAATCCTGCGAAATCCCCAAGATCGAGCATGCCGCAGCCGTCGACATCGAATCCTGAGCATTCACCCGGCGAACTGGCGCCCCCCGCGAGACAACGTTGGAAGGCCGCAATATCCCGTAGATCCACGTCGCCATCCGTGTCAACGTCGCCCAGATCGCAAACGTCCGTGCAACGCGAACCGTCCCCCTGGTAATGGCCTCCGATACCCGAGCAGTCGGATGACCGCATACCCTCCCAGCAGACTCCGACCTGGAAGCAGCAGGCACCAAGGGCCGTACATCCACATGCATTCACCGGCACATCCCGTGCTGTATCCGGGCAAGAATCCAGACAGTCGAAGCGTCCATCGCCATCGGTGTCATCGTCTGCGGCTCCGCAGCCGCAGATTCCGGGCGCACTCTTCTCAGGGTCAAACGGGCACCCATCGCTGCAGCCGTGACTCCAATCTCCGTCCGGGTCGCTATCGCAGCCAAGACCATCTCCGAGGTAGCGACCCTGGACCAAAGCGCACTCGATGGCCTCCACGCTGCCTACACATGCACCTGCAAAAAAGCAACATGGTCCCATCGGTACGGGGCAATGGAACCACCGCCAGACGTCCCGCCGGACGAGATGCCCAACCAGGGACCCATCTCAGGATGGCCCCAAGAATGGCGCGAGCACTTCGACGAGCGGGCCGGGATCATGGAGTACGAAGGTGGTCTGGATCGGCGTGAGGCCGAGGAGCACGCCCTGGCCGCAACCATGAGCTACTTCGCCGAGGAAGACGCACCTGCCGGCGGTTCCACACATGGCCGCGAGGAGCATTGAGTTCACCATGAGCGAACGACTCGACACGAGGTTGATGCCTGTGGCCGGCGATGACAAACGCGACGTCGAGCTCCCCATCGATCGGGCCGAGCTCGCCCGTCGGCTGGGCATCGGCGTCCGAACGGTATCTCGCATGGTCGAGCGCGGCGAGCTCCCACGGCCCTGTATCGGAACCGGCAGCCGACCACGGTGGCTGTGGAGTTACGTGGAGGGATTCCTGCGAAAGCAGCACGAGCGGGCCGCCGAGCTGGATCGGCGTACCCAAAGGAAAACTCAATAGCCGCATGGGAGAAGACATCATGGGTGTCAAGTTCAAGAAGAAGAAAGGGCCGCCGAAATACCGCCACAAGCCGCGTTGGTTTCAGCTGTTTACGTCCGGTGCCGGCACGGAGACGCTCGACCGAACCGATCTGTCCATTCGAACCCTGGTGCTCTGGGCTACGCAGTACGCCCTGCATCTCGGCGGTCACCAGGGCTTGGCATTCCTGGGGAAAGCAATTCGCACTCTGTCCCCGCGGCTCGAAGCGTCAGCGCGAAGCGACATCCTTGGAGATCGCGAAGAGGCCGCATGGCTCCGGCGCGGTCTGGATCGCACGAGAGCGCAGCTCCAACGCGCGCTGTCCGCCGAGGATCCTTCGAATGACGGAGCCGACGGAGTCGGTAGCGTGGCCATGCTGCGGGAAGGGGACCGCCCCGCCATCGCAACGCCCGGCCAAGTTCGCTTCCACCCACGGTGCTTGATGATTTCCAAGCCGGTGCCGGGCGAACCCTGGTGGAAGAAGGTCGGCCGAGATTGGTAACGAGAAGCGTCGCGAGGGTCTGTCGCTGGGCACCGGACGTCACGGAAACGCTCCATCGGGCTCTACTGTTTGTTCAGCGGCTGTGTTGGCCGCAAACCGAGTGCGGCGTCGGCGGTGTGTGGCCGCCGGCGCCGCTGTTCTTTGCGCGTCACTCGGCCTTGCGCTTCGGGAACGGGATGATCCGAAAATCCTCCTCCTGCCGTGGACGCGCAACGCCCGTGTCGTCCTTGCGACATCGCAGGTTGGACGTCGCCTGCGCCAGCTCGTGGTCTCCCGTATGGACGTAGTACTTGAGCGTTGTGTTGACGTTCTCGTGGCCGAGGATCTTCTGCACGGTCGACACATCGGAAACCGATCGTACGAGCCACGTCGCAAACGTATGGCGCAGATTGTGCGGGTTCGCCTCGACCGGCTCGTCAAAACACTGTGCTGTCCCGACGATTTCGCCGGAAAGTTGACGCACGTTGTACCGAATCCCCGCTTGCGTGACGAACAGCGGTCCGCGCTTGGGGCATCCCCGACTTCGCAAGTGAAGGCGCGCCGCCGACGTCGCGGCGTTGTTCAGCGGCACCCACCGTTCTTTCAGTCCCTTGCCGATCACGTAGACGAGACACTCATGATCGTCGATGCGGAGATCCTCGACGTTGAGACCGCAGAGCTCGCCGTTACGAACGCCCGTGTTGAGAAGGAAGACAATGAGGCAGCGCTTGCGACGGACATCATCCCAGTTCCTGGGCCCTCGCCCCGATCGCGTGCTTCGAGCTCGAATGGAGCGCAGCCACCGGCCGGCCTGGCGGCGCGTGAGGGGCGTCCCTTCCTTCTTTGTCACGAACCGAGGGCGGGCGACGCGCTCGACGGGATTGTCGTCCAGGTACTTCTCGCGAACGCACCACGTGAAGAACGCGGAGAGCGTGGACAGATCGTTGGCGACGGTCTTGCGACCGGCCTCGGTGTCGAGTCGATGATCGCGCCACGCGGTCAGATCATCGCGGTCGGAGACCTCTGCCACGGTGTTGCAGGGAAACCCGCGTAACTCGCGCCATCGCTCGTAGAGGCTGAGAACCCGGGCGGTGCGTTCGAGTGTCTGCGGCGTGCAGGTCAGCTCGCGGTCATGCAGCCACACGTCCCGCACCTCGCTGAAACTTCGCCCGGGCACGAGCCGCCCCATCCTCACCTTCTCTTCCCACGCATCGATTTCGCGGAGGCGTGCTTTGGCGGCCGCCTTGGTGCACCGGCCGAGCTGGAGGCTTCCTTCGATCGTCTCGCCCGCGCGCGGACCGACCCTGATCTTAAACTTCCAGTGGAGGCGGTAGAGGTTGCGTTTCTCTTTGCTGAGGGAGGCCATCACACCCGTCCTTTCCTTGGGTCCAGGTGTGCTGGCCGCAAACCGAGTGTGGGGATTGTACGCGGCCGATTCCTCACGTCCAGCGGGTCAATAGCGGATCGAAGTACCCGCCAGAGTACCCGCTTTTTTCTTCGTCGTCCGTAAGTCGCTATGACTAAAGGACTTACGAATTGGAGGCGGGGGGAATCGAACCCCCAGGCCCATCCTGTAACCCCCTATGGCGAAGGCGTTTACAGCACATCCATTCCTGACATACCGTCTGACATACGCACTGATTTGGGTGCCAGTAACGCTGGCTCCGACCTTCGTCGCGTGATCGATGCTTGGCCGGAGCTTCCACCCGCGATCCGAAACGGAATCATCGCGATCGTGATATCGCAATGTGATGCGGCGTCATCGCCGACGGCGGACACCGCTCCATCCTCACACCGCGCAGATCAAGGCCCCCTGCAAACGAAGCTCAAGGGAGTCGGGGGTAACTAAGGAATGCCTCAATGCAAACAGATCAAGCACGACGGAAAGACCTGCCGAGCAAGGGCGATGCGGGGCTCGGACCTCTGCGTCTCGCACAACCCGGGCGCCGCCGAGGTCAAGCGAGCTGGGTCGAGCAAAGGCGGACGTAACCGCCGCAGGCCGGCACTGGCGCCACAGCCCCCCCACCCGACCGCCATCCGCACGATCGATGATGTTGCTGGGCTGCTCTACCGCACGCTCCAGGAGCTTCGAGACGGCGTCCTGGACGCAGATCTAGCCCGATCGATCGGCTATCTCGCTGGAGTCACGGCGAAGGTTGTCGAGACCGTCGAGGTCGCGCGCCGGGTAGCGACCCTGGAAGATTCGGTCCTCGAGCTGCTAGAGAAGGAGCTGAACTGACATGGGCGTACGAGAGCGGATCGAGAGACTTGAGGAGTGCGTGGCCTTGCTCCGCGACGAATCCGAAGAGGAGGCCGAGGTGCGCGCTTCCGCCAAGTTCTACGGGATACCTGAGGAGACGGTGCGTGCGATACGGAAGGAGTGTTTCTCGGGTCCGAACCCAGGCGGCATCGCAGAGTACCTGGGCGCTCTAACCGAGGAGTCGCAACGATTCGACAACGGTGACCGAGGTTCTGGTACCGAAAGTAGCCATGCATGATCCTCAAGCCTTGGGGCTGGGCTCTACCACGACCAAACGGTCAATCGCTTGTCCGGCCCGAGCCAATCGCTCGTCGATCGTCATTGATGACCGACGGAAGTGGCCCCAAGGTAAACGCATCGGGCGAGGGTAGGTCGCCACCAGCCACTTGATACTGGTTGTGGAGTACAGATGACCCAGCAATCATCTGACCATCTTCATCCAAGACCAAGGCAAACCCGCGATTGATGTTCTTGAAGATAATACTCAGCTCAGCGGAATGCCCAAGATCATAACGACCCATCGGCGACGCCACCTCTAGCCGAACATCTACCGTGAGCTCCGGTGGAAGGAGGGCCTTGTACCAGACGGGGCGCGCGGGTGGACTTCCACAGGTCTCGCCCAGGTAGTCCGTCGCGATGTAGCCGAGTTGCGGCCGGATCGCAAAGACCACACAGGGGTGTCGATCATTCGGCTTAACCTCGGGGTGATCGCGTTCAGGCCACAAAGCCCTCCCGTTCAACCCAGCGATAATCAGTAGATTGGCGTCGTTCATCCAGTGCATACTGTTGATTTGCCCGTTCAGCCACGCCTGATAGAGAACTCGGCCTGTGAGGTCATAGATCCTGATCGCGCTGTGCGTGAGCTGATGATGTTTGTGTACGGCAACGAGTTCAGGGCCCGGAGAATTCGGGAATATGTTGAGCACTCTTCCCGTCGACAAGAAGAAATCACTTCTCCTGAACCCGCGACCGTCGTAAGCCGATCGTGGAATGTCCCCGTTGGCAAGCTGTCCTTCCCACTCAATGCGATCAAATTCCGAGTCCTCGGTAAACACGCACAACTTCTTGGACATTGAGTTATTGCCATGCACGCCGAAGCCAAGCGCTGCGATTCTACCGCCGCCCAGCACAGGAGGTCGTTGAATCAATTCGGCCATATGGACTTCACCGAATTCACTCGCCCGCCATTCTTTGATGATGTTGCCATTCATGGCGATCAACCGAGCCCATTGACCGTCAGCTTCTCGTTCGATTCGATGTGGACGCAGATGGACATGGGCAACCGACATCATTGTCGCCGTAATCGTGCACACAACAATCATGAGACAGGCGATCGTCGTGGCCAGGAAAGGACGACGTACCATGAACCGACTCACGTGCGTCCACGCGGTGGGAGGCTTCGCTTCGACAGGCTCATTACTCAGGTAGCACCGGACATCACGTGCCAGATCGGAAGCCGACTGGTAACGCCGCTCTCGATCTTTCTCAATGGCCTTGAGAAGTACGAGCCCCAAGTCACCACGGACCCGAGCTCGGCTCAACGCCGGAGGTTGTGGATCTTGCTCACAGATCATGCGAGCCGCGTGAGCGACTGTCGCATTGGAGACATCGTACGGAAGCTCACGACAGATGAGCTCGTACATAAGCACTCCGAGCGAAAAGACGTCGCTACGAACGTCGAGACCGGACACGTCGGCGCTGCATTGCTCAGGGCTCATGTACTGTAACGTTCCGAGAAGCTGGCCGGCACTCGTGTGCGCCGCCCTAGAGGTCACATCGGACGCGGTCGACCGGGCCACACCAAAATCGATGATCTTCACGTATCCTTCGCCATCAATCAGGATGTTGGACGGTTTCAGGTCCCGGTGAATGACTCCCTTTTGATGGGCGTGTTGGACAGCCTCGCACACGTCGAGCATGAGCCCGAGACGCCTTGTAGTATCCAGACCGTTCTTGTCAGCGTAAGTCGTGATCGACGCCGCATCCACAACGTACTCCATAGCGAAGTACGGTATGTCCTCATGTGTTCCGGCCTCATAGATTCTAGCGATGTTCGGATGTGTCAGCCGCGCAAGAGCTGTGGTTTCGAAATCGAATCGCCTTCGCGCGGCTTCGGAACATGACCACCCCCGCATCATCTTGATAGCAACTTTCCGCCATGGCTGCTGCTGTTGAGCCACGTAGACCGTGCCCATCCCGCCTGATGCGACGACTTCGCAGATCTGATACGCCCCAACTTGCCTTCCGACTAGCGATTGATCTCGCTGCGCCGCTCTCTCCTCTGCGCCCGATGGAGGTCGCAGAAAGCCATCGTCTGGTACTTCCGCATGCTGCAACAGGGATTCGATCTCACGACGAAGTGCGCGGTCCTGTCCGCAGACACTGGCAATGTGATCCTCCCATGCGTGCTTCGGAAGAAAAAGGACTTCTTCAATGATCTCTTGGACCCGTTCGAAGCTGAAGGACAAGAGTCGCTGCCTCCGATCAGGTTAGGTTCCGGCCTCACCGGACAGCTCACGGTGCAGCCACATTCGCGCAAACCGCCAGTCGGAATCCACGGTGCGCGGAGAGGTATCCAGTACCTCGGCACACTCGTCTACCGTCAGGCCCACGTAGTACCTGAGCATAACCACCTCGGCCTTTCGGGATGCCAACTCTTCCAGCTTGTCCAGCGCCTCATGGACGGCAAGAAGCTCTGCAGGATCTTGCTCCTCCATGGCCGGTTCAAGTTTGAACTCCATCGGACGTACTCCCGCGCCGCGCTTTAGGCGACTCTTGTGACGTACGTCATCGATTCTGATTTGGCGCATTGCTCTGGCGGCAGCTGCGTAGAACTGGCGACGATTTGCCCATTCGCCGTCGCCCTGGCCGAACAAACGGAAGTAGGCCTCGTGAACCAGAGCTGTGGCCTGGAGCGAATCAGATCGGCCAGCGACCTGCCCTTTGGCGACGCGTCGGAGTTCATCGTATATCGCGTTCCAAAGTGATTGACGGGCACCAGCGTCTCCTCCCGTGGCCGCATTCAGGAGTCGCGTGATGTCGCTATGCTTTCTATTGTCATGATCATCCATGCGATGGATCCACCGAATGCCACATGATATGCAGTCGAGTCTAGCGGATTCCGGGCGGTGCGCTAAGGCTGGCACGACCCGTCGCTATCGAACTGGTCCCCTGCAGAGAGTCGAATCTACGCCTCAGCGACCTAGTGGGCCGCGCCCTCTGCACAGCAGATGACTCGACCAAGAACTCCAAGGCTGAAATTCTACGAGGGTTTTCTTGCGCCCCGCGCAGCTGCTTAGCGTACGTAGCTCTGGCGACGGGCGCGTACGTTGTCTGCTCCTGCCTCAGGGACGGCGAGCGTCCGATCGGCGTGTACTTGGCTATCCGCCATGAATCAACGAATACGAGGCGCTCGGTCGCAACCCGTGGCGCAGATCTACCCTACCTGCGAGTAGGGCATCCAGCCACTGGTTGTCTTGGAGGACTTGAAGTGACGACCAACACGACGGTACGACGAGCATTGGCAATGCGATCTCGATCTCTTTGGATGGGCGGCGTACTCGCTGCAGCGACGGTTGGGGTCGCGTACTCTCAAACGAGCAACACGTGTCAAATCGGTCAACTTGAATGGCGCCAAGCGACGGCGAACGCACCGTGGGAGGCCCGTGTCGGGCATCGGTGTCTGTCGTTCAATGGACTCCTCTGGCTAATGGGCGGCCGAAACGCGCTTGACGAACCGCTAAACGATGTGTGGTACTCCACCGATGGGTCCAGTTGGAATGAGGCGACGTCGAACGCCGCTTGGTCGCCGCGCGACCTGTTCTTCGCGACGGTGTACGACAATCGTTTGTGGGTTATGGGCGGTCGCCCCGGAGACCATGGGCGGGCCAACGATGTCTGGTGGTCGTACGATGGCATTCAATGGAACGTGGCCACGGATGCGGCTGCATGGTCTCCGCGGTACGGCAACTCATCCGAAGCCTATGCCGGGCAAATGTGCATACTCGGCGGCCGCAGTGGCGGCTACCTCAACGACGTCTGGTGTACCGAGGACGGCGGCACTTGGATGCAGCGACCTAACGCTCCATGGCCAGCCGCCGCCAGCAACGATTCGGTCGTTACGGACTCGGCACTTTGTGTAATGGGCGGGTGGAGCAATCAGTGGACGGATGACGTCTACTGCACCGAGGATCTCCTACAATGGACTCTGATCAACTCCCAGCCCGGGTGGTCGCCACGTGGCCATCCCGGTGCCGTCCAGCTCTTGGACCAGTTGTGGATCATGGGCGGAAACCAGAGTGCAACGAGGCTGAATGATGTTTGGCACTCCGCCGATCTCGGTGCCACCTGGCAAGAGGCCAGCTTGCCGCTGTCGCCCGCACCTTGGACCGCCCGGAGCAGTCATTTCGTGGTGAGCCATGGCGAGCGCATTTATGTCGTAGGCGGGCTCACAGGTACGGGATCATCCGCGCAGTTCTTCAATGATGTGTGGTACCTAGTGCCGTTTCCAAGAAGGTTCTATGACTTTTTCCGTTTCGCATGCTGATTTCGGTAGTTGGCGTATCGCCGCAGTGCGTTGGCCAGTTCCTCGTGGCTGGCATAGTCGGAATTTCGAATGACGAACTCCTTCACCGGA
>JAJDDV010000087.1 GCA_029260135.1 Phycisphaerae bacterium
TCCGGTGAAGGAGTTCGTCATTCGAAATTCCGACTATGCCAGCCACGAGGAACTGGCCAACGCACTGCGGCGATACGCCAACTACCGAAATCAGCATGCGAAACGGAAAAAGTCATAGAACCTTCTTGGAAACGGCACTAGAAGCGTTTCTACATTGCTGACAAAGCCGTCACTCCCCAACGGGCGGCCGTTGCCCAGACTCGCGCGAATGTCGGCGACCGCGTGCCCATCCTGCCGCTGCGCCATGCCATTCGGGCCAGCCACTATTTCAGATGACTCGGATCGACCGATCGAACAGCAAACGGGGTCGTTCCACACGTAGCGAGCCTCCCATCCTCCGCAATCTCAACGACCCTCCGCGCTCTCCGCGCCCTCTGCGATAAGATGGCCCCGAAGATTCGCGCGCTACCGCGCCCCGCACGGCGCAGGACCAGGCCCGAACGGATACCCCGATCCCGAAAAAGCCTCGAGCACAACCACAAGATCACTCACCGTGATCTTTCCATCGACGATCGGCGACGGCCCCGTCGTAACACCGAGCAAATCCACCCTCACCTTGGCCGGCGCGTCCGCCTCTCCTCTGAACTTCGCCGTCATCGCAAGCGTGTCGAACACATTCACGACACCGTCCGGAGCCAGATACGCACCGCCGCTCAGCGTAGCCGCGTCGCACCACTGCGGATTCACAATCACCAGCGGCAGCGAGTAGTCCGCTTCCGCCTTAACGTCGCAATCAACCTGAATGAACTGCACATCGTAAGTGCCGCCCGGAAGGATCCGCTCATCGCGAACGTGAATCACCCCATCAGACGACCAATCCCGAAACACCGGATCGCACCTGAGAACCGACGACCGAAACGTGCGTTCACCGCCGCCCGCGCCCGGCGTGTCGAACCCGCGAGCCGATAGCTCGCTGTACGCGACCGGGACATCCACCCAAAGCGTCGTTCCATTGAGCGCAGCATGCGCGCCGGGAAGATCGACCAGCGTAACCCGAACCGCCTGCTGAGACCCGGCGTCACCACCCCACATAGACAGGAACCGGTTCTTCCCGCTCGTCACCCACGCACCCTGAGCATTCAGAATCAACTCAGCCTGAGGCACGCTCGACGCCAGGCAAGGAGGCGGCGGCTGACAGATATCCGTCCCCGCAACGAGTTCAGCCCCATCCAGAACACCGTCGCCGTCCGTGTCCACGTTGTTCGGATCACTCCCCGTGCTGCAGACGTCACGCCCCACCGCGCAACAGTCACTCGTCTCGAACCAGTCTGCCAGTCCGTCTCCGTCGAAATCGTCACAGTTGGTTCCGTCGCCTTTGTACTGACCCCCAGCCGCAAGGCAGACCTCCTCCGCCGTCTGCGGCAACGCCTCCACGACGACACTGCACGCCGTCGGACTCGACGGATCGCAACAGGCCCCCCGAGTACAAGGATTGCACGCCGGCCCCGTCACGTGCAAATGCCCGAGCCCCGCATGACCCACCGGCCCACAGCACTGGGCAGACGTGGCCGGATCCTCTTCAACACCGGGAACGAAGTTCACACCGCAAACCGCAGGCGGGGTCACCGTCGCCGTATGGACCCACGGCGCCTCGGCGATCGTCTTGAGCGTCGAGGCCGCCACACCCTCGACGCCGGTGTCGAACACGATCACTTGGCTCGGATCGTCAATCCGCGTGAACGTGAACAATGGTTGCACCGAGAAAGCAGACGTAAACACGCCACCATTGGCGTGCGTCTTCGAGAGGCTCATGGTTCCGGGGGACGTGGGAACAGTGGATGGCGTGACCACCACATCCCATTGCGTGTCGACACCGTTGATGACGACGACGACCGGCGCGCAACTGATCAGGTTGAGATCCACCAGTTCGATCGGCGTCGACGCCTGCTCACCCGGTGCGGAAAGCAGGATCGGTTCGAGTCGCTGGATCTGCGTGTCGACCTGACCCACGGCACCGCCCAGCGTCACCACACCGTCAAACGGCGACGAACCCGCCCCAAAGAAGTCCGCCGGAACCGGGTGATCGCAAAAGTTGTATCGCGTCGTACCGCACGCGGTCGACCCGCAGTCGATCCCCGCGGGAATCACGCCGCCGCACAGGTCGAAGGAAAGGACGTTGCTGCAATCCCCGGTCGCGAGGTCGCACGTGTCCAGCGTGCAGGGAAGGGCGTCATCGCATTCCGCATCACTGCTACAACCGCAGGCATCGGTCAAACCCGTCACGATGCTGATGTTGTCGAAGTCGCCGTGGTCACTCAAGTGCCAATTGTCTGACACGATGAGTAACTGCTCGAGCCGCGTCCCCGGCAGCCTCGCCGCCTGCCGGTGGATCAACGCGCCGTCGTAAAACACCTTCGTCGTACCGCGGGCCAGGTCGTCGCAGATGGTCAGCGTCTTATAGGACCCCGGTACCCACCCCACCCCCGTGTCGACCAGCACCGGCCCGGCGCCAAAATCGTCCGCCACGAAGATATTCCCCATCCAGTTGAAATCCACCTCCCACGTCAGCACCCCGCCTTCAGAGGTCGAAAACGCAGCTAGAAAGTAGTCGGCACCACCGGGCGCGGAGATCGAGACCTTCAGTGACACCGTCGTGTCATCGACGGCGGACGGCCCCCAGTCCGGCCCTCGCCCCCCAATGGATGTTCCCTGAGCTTGGGAAGGGTCGCGGGCGATGCGGAGATGCTGGAGCCCGGCGGACGGTTGAAGGTTATTCACTTGGGCTTGCGTGACGCTTCCGACGGCGGTCCAGCCGACCTGCGTGTCGATCCATCCGATCGAGAATCCTTCGGTCGATTCGAAGTCGATGGTGCCGGGGGTGGAATGGGTGCCGCTGGATTTCGTCAACGGCAACTCGGTCGGGCGAAACAAGGCGGGTAGTTGGGGTTTCTTCTGCGCTGAAGTCTCGGCGCTCGGCGCGTCTGCCTCGGCGTGGGTGACCGCGAGCGTCGCTACGAGAACGCCGAGTGCGGTGATAGTGCGGCACGCTGAAAGAAGGATGGCGCGAACGTTCTTCATGGGGTCCGGGTTTCGATTGGCAAGAGTCATGCCAAACGGTTTTCGAACGCATTTTCTGATACGTGAGAGGCGTTTCGCGTTATAGCGCAACCAGTGCAATCGTAGCGGAAGACTGGCAGGATTCTCCGGGTGAAATGGACCCCCGAACGCTACGATCGGATAGAGCTTGCTCTAGGGTCGATCGTGTTGCGTGGAACGACTTCGCTCCGTGCGCAAGGTGGTCTCACCCTGCGTCACGACGTAGGTGATGGGGTGAACGGGATCGGCGGCGAGTGATTCGAGGTGCTGTGTCGTGCCGTCGGGCCAGCGTACATCGAGGCGATCGATGATGCCGGCGTCGGCGAGCCCGATCGTGACGGTCGGTTCGGATTGGCTCAGGTAAGAGCCGCCGGTGGTCATGAATCGTGAGATCACGCTGCCGCGGACCTGGGCACGGAGTCGCGCGCCGATGGCGTCGAGATTGGGTGCGTTTCCGATCAGCCGAATGCGCACGACGCGAGATTGACCCAGGTGGTCGTTGCGCAGGAGTCGCGGCGACGCGCCGTTGGCCGCGATGAGCACGTCGAGGTCGCCGTCGCCGTCGATGTCGGCGGTTGCGAGTCCGCGGCCGACCATGGGTGCCAGTGCTATGGCACTCGCCTGTTTCGTATGGTCGACGAATCGCCCCTGCCCGTCGTTGAGGAACAACTGCGGTGACTGCGCGAATGTCCAACCCTCGCGGATCCGGGCGATGTCCGGTTCAATGTGTCCATTGGCGAGGAGAAGGTCGTCGAAGCCATCGAGATTCAGGTCGGCGAACCTGAGCCCGAAGGTCAGGACGGTGTTGGTGGGTTTGGTGAGTTTCGCTGCGCCGGCGCGGTCGATGAAGGCATGGGGGCCGGCTTGCGTGTAGAGGGACACCGGCTCGCCTGCGAAGTTTCCGATGGCGATGGCGCGGGGGCCTTTGTTGGTGAGGTCTGCGACGTCGACACCCATGCCGGCGCGCGCGAGTCCGTTCTCGTCGTAGGCGACGCCGGCGCTGAGCGCGCGGTTTGTGAAGGTCCCGTCGGTATTGTTGATGTAGAGGAAGTTGGGCTGTGTGTCGTTGGTGACGACAAGATCGGTCCAGCCGTCGTCGTTGAAGTCGTCCGTGACGACGGAGAGGCTCTTGCCATCAGGATTGTAGACGCCGGCTTGCTTCGTGACGTCCGTGAACGTGGCATCACCGTTGTTGCGAAACAGCACGCAGGTTGCGCCGCGATATTGCTGCGGGGTGGCGTAGGTTTTGGTCTTTCCGTCGGCGGTGGTCCAGAGGTCGGTTTGCGGCGTCCACTGGACGTAGTTGGTGACGAAGAGGTCCAGGTCGCCGTCTCGGTCGTGGTCGAGCCATGCGGCGCCGGCCGACCACTCCCATGGTGACGCCTTGCCATCGCAGCGGCTGAATCCGACGCCGGCGGTATCGGTGACGTCGCGGAATCTTCCTGCGTCGTTTTGCAGCAGATGGTTCTTGCCGACGGCGGTCAGAAAGATGTCCCGGTCGCCGTCGCCGTCGTAATCGGCGATGGCGACGCCCATGGCGTAGGAGGAGAGTTCGGAGAGTCCGGCGGTTGCCGTGACGTCTTCAAAGGTCCCGTCGCCGAGGTTGCGATACAGCTTGTTCGTCGGGATCTCGGCGTTCTTGGGGGCATGTCCGGGCCAGTAGTTGCTGTTGATCAGCAGGAGGTCGGGGCGATGGTCGTTGTCATAGTCGAAGAAGGCCCCTCCGCCGCCCATAGTCTCAGGCATCCACTTGCTGCCGAAGGCGCCGGTCCTGTGGGTGAATTCGATTCCGGCGGCTGAGGTAATATCCGTCAATGCGACGCCCGGAACCACGGATTCTATCCGCTGTGCATAAGGTGCGGGGGACTCGGGCGCCGCGTATTTGCTGGCCGGAATGGCCGGCGGCGAGGCGGGCTCCTCGCAGCCGATCTTGACCGTCGCCAGCAACGCAACGAGCAGGAGGAACCGGATGCGGAAGTGGTGGGTCACTTGGAGGTTCCTCCTCGTTTTGCGTTCGGTGCCTGCAAAGTGTGGTGACCTGCTGACGGCGCGTTGGCTGCGGCTTGTGTCGATGAGGTCGCCAACGAAAGGTCGTGAATGTGGATGGGCTGTGTCTCCCGGTTGTCGTGGGGGTGCTTCAAGCGATAGTCCTGTGTCACCTCCTCGGCGGATTCGTCGATCTTGTAGCGAAGGTAGGCTGATTCGCTGACGGCGGCCTGCTCTTCGCGTCCGAGCGCGCGGTTGCAGAGCATGGCATGGTAGTGTGCGACGCGATCTTCGGGGTCGATTCGCAGGACCTCCTGCATGGCTTTCAACGCGTGCTCGAACTTGCCATCGAGAAAAAAGGTGCGTCCGAGGTTTCGCCAGGTGGCGCGGTCGTCGGGAAACTTCTGAAGCACTCGACGGTAGGCGCTGGCCGCTTCGACGTAACGGCCATCTTCTTGAAGCAAGACCCCCCAGAACCAGGCGGACTGAGGATCGTTCGGCACGAGTTCCTCGCATCGGAGAAGGTGCTCGTACGCGCGAGGGAGGTTCCCGTCGCGCAAGGCCACGCGCGCGAGGTTTCGCGGTCCATCGACGCGATTCGGTTCGAGTCGGGTGACCTGGGCGAAGGCGGTCTCCGCACGCTTCGTGTCGTTCTGTAGAAGGAGTCCGATTCCGTAATCGTTGAAGCGAGTCCAGTCGACGTTGTCGAGCGTTGGGTTTTCGGAGGCCGCTTCGACGGCTGGCGGGTTGTCGGCGACAGGTAATGTAACTTCGGTGCGACAGATTTCGGTGATCGGAAGATCCGGGCATTTTGGGAAGCGTTTGAATCCTTCCGGATTGGTTCGGTAGGCGAATTCGGTAAAGGCCCGATCGAACTTACGCCACAGGAGTCGAGCTCGAACGGTCACTTGGCCGACGACGGCGTGGGGCACGTTGACCCGGTAGTGAACGGCGTGGGCGGTGCCGGGGCCGATGACGTTGCTGTAGACGGTGGCGTAGATGTCCGGTGCGTTCCGCCGATGGATCGGGTCGCCTTCGCGATCGACAAGAACGGCGCGAAAGAAATGGGCGGCGGGGTCTACATAGCGGTCGTCGCGGACGAAACCGCTCTGCGCGAGGGTCCGCCCCTCGGCGTCGAGAAAGGTGAATTCAATCCAGCCCTGGTTGGAGTCGTTGGTTCCGCCGGGGAAGGTGTGGCCAACGCCGAAGTTCCGGACCACGACATCGAAGGTCGCGTGCTCACCGGCGATCAGGGCCGGGCGTGTTTCGTCGAGTGCATACTGTGTGGCGGTCGATCCAGCATCGTCCTCGTGATGGAGCGCAAAGAGATCGATGCGGAGTTTTTCAGCCTGAAGGAAAGACTCGATGCGCTCGATCGTCTCGGTGTCGCCACGAAGATGTGGCAGGGCGGTGTTCACGGCGAGGAATCGGTGAGACCGGACCATGCCGTTCTCGGCGGCGAGGTCGCCGAGGGGTGCAGGCTCGAGCGGCATGTGGCAGTCCTGGCAGGCGCGCTTGAACGGCGGCAGGTAGAAGGTGCGGGCGGCGTTGAGTGACACACCGCTGTCATGCCAGTTGTCATATTCGTTCTGTGCGCGAAGCCAGCGGTAGTTGTTGACCGACCGGGGGATGCTGACCTTGTGGCAGGCGGCGCAGTACTCGCTGGTTCCAAACGCCGGCGTGAGGAGCTGTCGCTTGTGAGCCGCGGGCTTGGACTTCAGCGCCGTGTCGTGCAGCAGGGCTGCGAGTGTCCCTTCCGGGGCGTCGGCGAAGAGATAGGGGTCTTCCTCTTCGTCGGCGATGTTGTAGTTTCCGTTTCCGGTGTTGTTGTGGATGGCGTCGATGGCGTGACACGCGAGGCAGGTCAGGCCCGCTTGTGCTTCAAGCGTGCGCCGGTCGATCGGATCGGTCATGCGTCCGGCTAGCATGATGGCGGGGTCGTGACAGCCGCTGCACCACTTGCTCTTGATTTCGCCGGTGCGATCTTGCCACTGGGCAAACGCCTCGATATGCGCCGAAACGCCGTGCGTCATCGCGCGGGCGCCGGCGCGCATGTCGTTGATGGTGGCTTCGTAGAAGGGGTTGTTGAACGAGGCGAACCGGTGGGCGGACCTGGACCACTGTTCGACGGTGTCGGGATGGCATCGCACGCAGGATTCCGCGCCGATCTGCTGCTTGACAACGAAGCCGATCGCGTCGAGGTCCTCGGCGAGGATTTCGGGTGTCGAGAAGTCTCCGCGCGTGATGATGCGCGAGGGGAGGTATTCGCCCGTTGTTGTGGTGGCTGCGCTGGGGAAGAAGGGGCTCTGCGGCGGAACGAATCCGGGTGGAACGTAAGGGCGGTTGAGGAAGTCGCTCAGGTTTCGCTCGCGAGCGCCGGGTCCTGGATTGTCTGCGCTCGCCGCGACAGCTTGGCGCGTCGTGTCGCCGGCCCGATGGGTGAAACCATGAGCGACGATGAGAAGTGCGAAGGCCGACACCATGGCCGATGCGAAGCGGTTGTACGCACCGGTGGGCGGACTGACCACGGACATCCTTCGATGGACCAGGTAGGCGATCGGCGCGGCGATGGCTGCGACGACGTGGGACCACCAGATCCAGGCGTTTTGCCGACTTGCGGCGGCATACATGATGAAGGGTCCGGTGACGGTCAGGATCAGACCGGCGGCGAGGAAGATGATGCCGCTGGTGACGGTTTGCGGTCGGTGACGTCGCCAGACGCGCGGCAAATGCCACATGGAGAAGATGAGAAGTAGGGTCACGACGAGGAAGCCCAGTCCCGTGTGCGAGAGGACCATGACCTGAAAGAGCTTGGAGATGCGGTCGCCGCCGTCGGCGAAGCGTGCGGCGGTCTGCCCTGGGATTGAGGAGAGGATGCGGTTGGTCAGGAGGTAGAGGGTATTGGCCAGCAGGAGCGAGGTCAGCAGCATGGCCACGGTCAGCCAGCGCCGCTGCGGCGGTGTCAGGAGGGATTTGACGCCCCCGGCGGACCGGGGCGCTGGGTTTCTAGACAATGTCCGTATCTCTCTGTGTCGATGAAAGTGCCTCCCGCCCGGCGCATTGTACCCGAAACCTTGGCAAGCGAGCAACGCGTGTGGGCGCCAGACCTCGAGCGCCCGGAGTCGGACAGAGGCTCTTCTTTTGGCACCGCTCGCGTTACAATGTTCCGCGGGCGGGGCGGCGAGTCGCTGTTTGCCGCACGATGGAATCGTCAGAACGGAGGGCGTATGAAATCGACGAGATTACGGAACGAAACCATGCATCGAAAACCATGCTGCCGCGTCCTTTTGCCGACGGCGCTGCTGCTGATGGGCGCGGCGGCAGAGCGAAGCGTTGCGGAAGAGACGGTCGATCTTCGGCCGAAGTTCACGTCCGGGGCGAGGCACTACCTCGAGCTGGCGCAGAACATCGAAGACCAGTGGGAGGCGAGTTCGTTCGGTCCGGCGACAACCACCGAGACCGTCTGGACACGAGGTGTCGTCCGCGAGATCGGCGAGCCGATGGGCGATGGCGATCACGTCGTCACACTGATCTTCGATCGCATCTACCTCAGCGCGCCAACCCAGTCCGAAACGGCCGTCTATGACTCGGACACGGATGATCCGCAGCAGTCGGCGAATGCGTCGGCGGCGGTGGGTCGACCGATGATCGGCAAGAAGATCGTCCTTTTCTTCACCGAGCGTGGCCGAGGCGCGGGGGTGGTGGGGATGGGCGGAGTTCTGGACGAAGTAGATTACTCCGCGTCGGGAAACATGGTGCTGGAGCCACTACTGAGCGACTTCATGGAGGATACGACGCGGTTCACGTGGGGTCATGCGCCATACGCGCTGTATGCGTTCTCCGAGGTGAAGGTCGGCGACACGTGGAGCTTGCCGGTTCGCCGGTTCGACTATTACCTGGGAGACCTGGACTACAGCTTTCAGTGCCGCCTGGACGGCATCGGTGTCGAGAAGGGTCGGAAGGTGGCGAAGGTGAGCTTCAAGGCGACGATCAAGCCGGTCGAGAAGGGCCGAGAGGCGGCGAGGTTCATGACGCTGCAGCTTGTGCCGAAGTCCGGCGAGGCGACGGGGACGGCGGTGTTTGACGTTGCACACGGCGAGTTCGTCAGGCAAACCCAGAAGACGACCATGGCCATTACCGCGTCGATGACGCCCAAGCCCGATGAGGAACCTGTCACGTTCGGGCTCAAACGGACGATCGACGAGACGTTGACGCGAATGAGCGAGGACGAGCGGGCGGAGGCGAAGGTGCGAAGACGAGGTAAGCGTGAGGCGGAAACGAAGAACTAGGGGGCGTAGTTGTCAGCCCGTAGGGTCCGCTGTGCGGACCAACCACAAGTGCCAACAATCTGGCACAGCTCGCAGGGGCCGCTGTGCGGACCATTGACCGACCGACAGGTGTCCCCATTCGTAGGGGCCGCTGTGAAAAACGTAGGGTGCATCTTGATGCACCTCAGCTCGTAGGGGCCGCTGTGCGGACCAACCACAAGTACCAACAATCTGGCACAGATCGGGTGGCATGGCTGGGTGGCCCCATTCGTAGGGTCCGCTGTGCGGACCAGGTGCCTGACGGCGCGCGCCACAAGACAACATCCAACCGATCACCCGCGACGTTCTTTCAGCAGGAGAGCGTGGCGTGCGCTCCGAGGGCACCGTTTCTGGAAAGGAGCGTCTTGAGAATGCGAACATACGAAACGAACCCACCGATTCCGGTCCGGCGCCATCACGACAATGAACGAGTCTCCCGCTCATTGCCGAGGAGCGAGTCGGCCAGACGTCGCAATGGCCCTGCATAGAGTGCGTGTGGGATGCACTGCTCAATGTGTCACCATGCCCGTCCTCACAAAAGTGCCACACGGTGACACCTTAGTGAAAAAACGTGTATACGAAACGAACCCAAACACGCCCGATAATTCCGGCTCTAGGGGCGTCTCGACGCACCTGCTGCGTCTGGACCGACTTTCCAGGCGGTCACGGTCGCCGGCGCTCCCTGATCCCGGCCGCAAGTGGTACGCCCATCCGAAACGCCGCCACGCGGCACGGCACCGTCAGGCGGCATGGGCAAACTCGTCCTCCCCTGCGATCTTCTCGGGGCCGCTGTGCGGGTCAACCACCGGTGATTGCAGCCGGAGGGGGTTGGATCTAGGATTCGGCGATCATGGCAGCACCTTTCGCGATGCGGCGGTATCTGACGGACTTTGACGCGGGGCGCATAGGTCATGTTCGCACCGATGTTCTGGTGATCGGTTGCGGTGTGGCTGGGATGCGTGCGGCGCTGGAGGCCGCGGAATATGGTCCGGTGATCCTGCTGGCCAAGGGCGGGTTCGGTGATTCTTGCACGCACTATGCGCAGGGCGGAATCGCGGTGTCGGTGGGGGCCGACGATTCGACGGAGCGCCACTTCGATGACACGATGCGGGTGGGGTGCGGGCTCAACGATGCGGCGTCGGTGCGGCGACTGGTGGATGACGCGTCGAAGCGGATCGAGGAGTTGATGGCGTGGGGGATCCGGCTCGATCGCGATGGCGGTAAGCTTGCGCTGGGTCGCGAGGGTGGGCATTCGGTCTCACGGATCGTTCATGCCGACGGGGATCAGACCGGGCGCGAGCTGGTGCGGACGTTGAAAGAGCGTGTGCTGGCGGCGGAGAACATCCGCGTGTTCGATGCGTGTTTTCTGGTCGATCTGATTACGTGGGAAGAGATGTGCGTCGGGGCTGTGACGTCTCATCGACGGCACGGTCATCAACTGATCTGGGCGAAGCAGACGATTCTTGCGTCGGGCGGGTGCGGGCGCATCTGGCGGGAGACGACGAACCCGGAGGGTGCGACGGGGGACGGGATCGCGGCCGCGTTTCGCGCGGGGGCGGCGCTGCGCGACATGGAGATGGTGCAGTTCCATCCGACGACGCTGTACGTGGCGGGCGCGGGTCGAGCGTTGATCTCCGAGGCGGTTCGCGGGGAGGGGGCCTATCTTGTCGATCGCACGGGCGAGCGATTCGTTCAGGATTATCATTCCGATGGCGAGCTGGCACCACGAGATATCGTCAGCCGAGCGATCCATACGCATATCGAGAAGACGCATTCCAACTGTGTGTATCTTGACGCGCGGCATGTGGCTGAGTTTTCTCGGCGGTTTCCTCAGATTGCGCGATTGTGCCGTGACTTCGAGATTGACGTTCGTAGCGAGTTGATACCGGTTCGCCCGAGCGCTCACTACATGATCGGCGGTGTGGCCGTGGGGCTCGACGGAGCGACATCGGTTGCGGGGTTGCTCTGCTGCGGGGAGGCGGCGTGTTCCGGGGTCCACGGGGCCAACCGGATGGCGAGCAATTCGCTGTTGGAGGGCCTGGTATTCGGGCAGGCGGCGGGTGAGCGCGCGGGGAAGACGGCTGCGTCCATGTCGGGCGGTGCTGTCGTTCGAGACGTGATCAATCAGAATCCCGCATCGGGGCGGACCGCGCTGGATCTTCCGGACATTCACAATTCGCTTCGAAGCGTGATGTGGCGAAATGTGGGGATCGTTCGCTGTGATCAGCATCTTCAGGATACGTGTGACATCCTCGACTTCTGGGCGCACTACACGCTGGACAAGATCTTCGACGATACCGATGGGTGGGAGGTTCAAAACGAGCTGACCGTGTCACGACTGATTGCCATGTCGGCCAGAGAGCGAAGGGGGTCGGTGGGCGTACACCATCGAACCGACGCGGCGATAGGGTCGCCCGATGAGGCCTCTCATTTGGACATCACGAGAGGTCCGGACGGTGTCGTGCTCGCTCGCACACCGGTGGACGCTATTTAGTGCGTGTGGCTACGAGGATCAAATCGGCGGAGGATGTTGGATCGAACGCTGATCGATCGTAGCCACCCCAGGTCTCGTCGATTCGCAGGCCGGCGCCGGCGCACCATTCGCTGAGTTCGTCGAGGCTTGCGGGGTAGAGCATCCCGCAGTGAGCGCGCTGGTTCCAGGTGTCGTCCTTCCACATCGTGACGTTGGTTACCTGTACCGCATCGGAGCCGAAGTGGAACTGCCGCACGGAGATGTACTCTTGGCCGTCGACCGTGGCGATGCGCGGGCCTCGAACGCAAGGGACCTTCTCTTTCATGGGGGCGAAGTTTAGGATTTGCGTGTAGATACGGCCGCCGACGCGCAGGCACCTGGCGAAGTTGGCGATGGCGCCTGCAACGGCGTCGCGCGATCCAGCGGCGGCGAGTGCGTTTGCGAGGCAGAAGAGTCCGTCGAACCCGGTGCCGACGGCATCGGCGAGCGAGGCGTAGGGTGTCGTCACGAACCGGACGTCGGTGTTTGTCTCGCTACGGACACGCGCGGCGACCTCGAGCATTTCAGGGCTAAGATCGGCACCGACGACGCGGTAGCCCTGTTGCGCCAGCGCGCAGGCCTGTCGACCCGTGCCACAGCCGGCGTCGAGAATGCCTCCCTCGCCTGGGGGGCCCAAGATGTCGATGAGGACGGGGATCTCTCGTTTCAGGCGAGCGGGCCAGTTGATCGATCGGTCGTACCAGTCGGGGGCGGCGAAGAAGCTCTCGGGATCTTCGCGCATGTCTTTGGGGTCGCTCATGGTGCTACTGTGCGCGTCGGAGCCGGATCCTGCAAGTCGGACGGCGAAGTCGATGCTCGCGGTTGCGTTTGCGTACTTGTCGGCGATCGAGAAGCCTCGATAATGTCGGCTGATCCATCGATTTTGTCCCCGACCAACAGGAGCGATCATCGTGGTAACGATCGGCATGAACTATCGGGTTCTGAGCGGTAAGGAAGAGACGTTCGAGGCGGCGTTCAACAAGGTGCTCAAGGCGATGGCGGGTATTGAAGGCCATGACGAGACGCACATGTTTCGCGACATCAACGACGCGCTGCACTATCTGATCGTCTCGAAGTGGAGTCGCAAGGCGGCGTTCGACGCGTTTATTTCGTCGGAGACGTTTCGCAACGTGGCGGACTGGGGCAAGGAGCAGATTCTTTCCGGTCGGCCTAGTCATGAAGTGTATGGCGGCGATGAGCCTGCCGGCGCGGGGTCGTGTCCGGCCGGCGCACATTGAACGTCCGCAGGGTCCGTCTTGTCGGCGCTAGAATCGGCCGGCGTCCAGCTTACCAGATGTAGGCCACGAGAAGCACGTTCAATGCCGTGAGGCCTACAATCACCTGCGACGCGACGATGGTGGCGAAGGGACGATCGAAGCGGAGGTATCGTCGATACGCGACCCATAGACGATGGATCATGAAGAGAAGCGACAGGCACTCCAGCGCGATGAGCGCGCCCATGGCGAAGATGCTCATCATGCTCATCCTGCCCGAGGCGGCGACGAGAACCGTCGCGGCGATTCCCAACACACCCACCCATACCGCCATGTCAAAGCTGTAGGCCACGCAGCGCAGGACGTGCCGGGGATTGACTTTGGCTCGTTTCATCGACCACTGGAAGATGAGCAACGCTGCGCATGTCAGGAGGGGCCACGACACGTAGATGAAGTTGAACTTCGCCACTTCCAGGATTTCCGATCCTGAAATGAACAACTGTTTGACGAACGCCCATGACGCTGGTTTTGGGAAGGCCTCGTCGAGGTACGCGTCGAGCGACCCGTACTCCTGCTGGAGTTCCGACATCCACTCCGCACTGCGGGGGTTCCTGGAATAGCCTGCAAACCACGCGCGTTCGCTGCTGTTTTGCGCCGTAAGATCTCTTGCAGCTGAAACAATGATCCCGGACAAGTTGGCCACGAGCACGAATCCAGCGACGACGATAATGTAAACGACGAGTCGTCGAGCGTTCGAGGGTTGTGCAGGATGGAGTGAAGACCAGAACCGCCAGGGTTGGAGTCCGCCACAGATGGTGCGCCACATCGACCAGACGTTCCGCTCGGGGTGATGCTCAAAGACGTAGGGGTGCAGGCGGCGCGTGGGGTCGATCAGTTCGGGCCAGTCGAAGCGGAATCCACATTCCGGGCAGCGCGGGTCGATCAGGCCGCGGAGGTTGTAGTCACACAGTGGGCATCGAATCTCCTCACCGATTTTCGCCCAGTTCGGGGCGTCGCCGGTTTGAAGAGGTTCATCCATTGTTTTCGTCAAGCCCGATCCGCACGGCGCAAGGAACCGAGTGATCCTAGTGTGGTCCGGTCCAGGTTTCCACTTTGTTCGCCAAATGTTCTCGCCAGCGGGATCGTACTTCACTGATGAACGCGGTCGAGTTGGCTGCTCGGGTCCCGTCCGGTACACTCGACAGAGACCGATGCTTGGGAGGTTTCGCTGTGTGGTCGATTCTGAACGGAACGATCGTTAATGTCATGACCGTTGCGGTGGGGAGCCTGGTCGGGCTCTCTGTTGCATCCAAGCTCCCTGAGCGCTACCAGAGAATCCTGCTCGACGCGCTGGGGCTCATCACGATCACGCTGGGGGTCGATGCGGCGGTGCTGGGTTTCGCCGAGACCGTCGAGACGTTTCGTCCCGTCGGCGATGCTGGGAAGACGTACGGCGCGACGGTGGCGATGGTGATGATCGGGTCGCTGTTGATCGGCAGCATCCTGGGCACCGCCCTTCGGCTTCACGAGCGTGTGGAGGGACTGGGCGCATGGATCCACGCGCGGTTTTCCGGTCAGGACGCGAAGTCGTTTGCTGAGGGGTTCCTGACCGCGAGCGTCATTTTCTGTGTAGGTCCGCTAACACTTCTGGGTTGTCTGGAAAACGGTGCGGACGGCAATCCGAGCCTGTTGTGGATCAAATCGCTTCTGGACGCGTTCTGCTCGCTCGCGCTGGCGTCGTCGCTGGGATGGGGCGTGTTTGCCAGCATCGTGACGGTGCTTTTCTTTCAGGGCGGTTTGTCGATCCTGGCGTATTGGGTCGCGGAGCCACTGGATGATCTCTCGCTGGGTCTGATGAGCGTTGTGGGCGGTGTGGTCCTTTTGGCTACCGCCTTGATGATTCTGGACATCAAGAAGATTCGAGTGGCCAATATGCTTCCGGGCATCTTCTTGCCGCCGCTTGTGGTCTGGGTGGTTGAGTTGATCCAACCGGGTCTGTTGTTGCCCTCCGTGTGATGGGCGTCCTAGAATAGGCGGGAGGATCATGAGCGAGACACGGTCCAGCGAAGGGAACATTTCCTCGCCGCAGGGCGACTACGACGCGTTGCGGTACGTGGCGACGGAGACTCCCTGTCCCTATCTCATTGGCCGGAAAACGCGTAGTGAGGCGTACTTCGTTCAGCGTCTCGACGGGGACATGTACGAGCGGCTGCTCGCGCGGGGTTTTCGGCGTAGCGGTCGAATCGTTTACCGGCCTCGCTGTCGCGCCTGCCAAGAGTGTCGCGCGGTTCGGATTCCGGTTTCGGCGTTTAGGCCATCGCGTGGCATGCGGCGTACGTGGCGGCGTAACGGTGACCTTCGCGTGGAACCGAGTGAACCGGTTGCGACGGAGGACAAGTATGAGATTTTCTGTCGTTATCTCGACTTTCAGCACGACGACACGATGTCGCGCAGTTACGAATCTTTCGGGGAATTCCTGTATGACTCGCCGATGCAAACCGACGAGTTCAGTTATCGATTGGGCGATCGCCTGGTCGGCATCAGCTTGGTGGACCGATGGAGTAACGGGCTGAGCAGCGTTTACATGTTCTTCGATCCCGATGTTGCATCGCGGAGTCTGGGCACGTATTCCGTGCTGTGGGAAGTCGATTACGCGCGGAGTCAGCGTATCCCCTATTACTACCTGGGTTACTGGGTGGCGAACAGTCCCAAGATGGCGTACAAGTCACGTTTCCGCCCCAACGAAGTTCTCGTGGGTTCGGATCGCTGGGTCTCTCTTCGGGAGTAGCATCAAATCGTGGGCTCCATCTCGCCAAGGTCGTCGGACCTTCAGCGGCGTGCGTTCAACCGGATTCTGCTGATCAAGCCGAGTTCGCTTGGTGATGTTATACACGCGCTTCCCGTTCTTCACGGTCTTCGGCATCGCTATCCGGATGCCCGAATCGACTGGTTGATTGCATCAACACTGACACCGTTACTGAAATACCACGCCGAACTAAACGAATTAATCCCGTTCGACCGTAAGCGGTATGGGCGGATGTGGCGTAGCGTAAACGCAACCGGCGCTTTTGTTCGATTCGTGAGGGCTCTTCGCACCGGTCGTTACGACTTGGCGCTGGATTTGCAGGGGTTGTTTCGGACGGGGTTTTTGGCTTGGGCGTCGGGAGCCCCGGTTCGGATCGGATTCGGCGCCGCCCGGGAGGGGGCATCGTTGTTCTATACGCATCGATTGCGTGTCGATGATCCCGAGATGCACGCGGTGGATCGCAACTTCCGCGTTGCGAAACTGCTCGGATTCGAGACGGTTCCGGTTCGCTTCACGCTGGAGCCGTCGTCGTGGGCCCGTGAGGAGGCTGGGAGGCTTTTACACGAAATCTGCGTCGATGATCGGACGCCGGTGATCCTCGTTGCGCCGGGTGCCCGATGGGACACGAAGGTGTGGCCTGCCGAGCGTTTTGCAGCTACGATAGATGAACTCCACGACCGTGGCCGGGGACACTGCGTCCTGGTGGGCGGCATCGATGAAGCACCGCTTTGTCGCGGGATCGCCCAAGGGTGTCGGTCGGCGCCGGTGAATCTGGCGGGGAAGACCAGCCTGGATGTTCTGCCCGCTGTGATCGAACGAGCCGACCTGGTGCTCTGTCAGGATTCCGCGGTGATGCACCTGGCGGTCGCCCTCGGTCGACCCCTTGTTTGCCTTATCGGGCCGACGAACCCACGTCGAACCGGGCCGTACCGTCGGCTGGAGGACGTCGTTCAGAGGCGGCTCGACTGTGCCCCGTGCTATCTGCGTAAGTTGTCGCAGTGCCGGCACGATCACCGATGTATGACAGCGTTGGATGTGGGATCGGTACTGACCGCGGTGGAGCGGGCGATGGAACGAACGACATTCGTTTCGACGTAGGACAGGTGATGGCGGCGAGGAAGTACTGGTTACGAATGAGGCGCCTGCTGGGCCAGCGTGTTCTCCACACGGACGACACGCCGCATGCGATTGCGCTGGGTGCCGGTCTTGCCACGTTGGTCGCTTTTCTTCCGCTCGTCGGCTTTCAGACCGTGATCGCCATCAGTCTCGCGGCCCTCTTTCGGGCGAACAAGGCGATTTGCGTTCCGATCGTTTGGATCACCAACCCCTTCACGATCATTCCGGTCTACGGCGCGTGCTTCGGTTTGGGGCGGTTTGCGCTGGCCTCCTCGGCGACAGCGGATGAAGTCGTGGTTCTGAACAGGTTGCAGCGCCAGCACGAAACCGGTCTGTTGGAGCCCTCGTTGTGGTCCGAGTGGCTTGATCGATTGGCCAATTTCAGCGTCGAACTCTGGGCAGGATGTGCGATCGTTGGTACGGTTGGTGGTGTGGCCGCGTACTTTCTGGTCCGGCGTGGGGTCGTGGCTTATCGAGAGCGTCGGCGACAGCGCGTCCTTCGACGGAACCTCTTTCGGACAAACCTCAAGGCCGAACAGGTGCTCCGCCGCGACGGGAACGCATGACCGAGCCATAGGATTTCTTCACGTTGTTGAGCCGTTTACTGTTTGGAGCGGAGCTTCCCACGGAAGCCCTTCTGGGTGAGTTGGTCCTCGTGGGCGCCGTTGTCATCGTCGCGGGAGCGAGGTTCACGCGTCTCGCGGACAAGCTGGCGGAGCAACTCAATATCGGTGGCGGTTGGATCGGGCTGATTCTCCTCGCGACCGTCACGAGTCTTCCTGAGCTTGTGACGGGCGGTACGGCGACCTGGATCGGCAATACCGACCTGGCGATGGGCGCCATCTTCGGGAGCTGTTCGTTCAACATCACGCTGATTGTCCTGCTCAATGCGCTTTGGGGTGGTGGTTCGGTTCTTCGCGGTGTCAGTACGTCTCACGCGCTGAGCAGTTCGTTCGGACTGGCGCTGATCGGTATGGCGTTGCTCGGGCTCGTTCTGCTCGACAAGTTTTCGGGCAACGCAGGGGCTGCTCAGGTCACGGAGATTGTCTGGGCTGGTGCCATTCTCGTCACCTATTTGGGATGTATGCGGCTGATTCACCGGCACGAGGTTCGGAATCATGTCGACCGCGAAGCGCAAGGTGCGAGGAGGCGTGTGGGCGCGGGGATCAAGATACAGATCGCGCTCATGGCCATCGTTCTGGTTGTGGCGTCGTGGTGGCTGGCGCGGCTGGGGGACATTCTCGGAGATCACGAGATCAAGATGATCGGGCGCCCCCTCGGTGCGACGTTTGTCGGCGTCTGCTTTCTCGCGCTCGCCACATCGCTTCCGGAAATCGTGACGAGTATCTCGGCGGTCAGGCTGGGCAAATTGGACATGGCGCTCGGGAACATTTTCGGTTCCAACATGTTCAACATCTTTGTCATTCCGATGCTCAAGTTCACTTCTCTGGCTCATGGAGAAGCGCGGCTTCCGGGTCTCAACGCCGGCGCCAACGCGCAGAACTTGATCGCGGGTTTGTTGGCCATCCTCCTCACCGCGATCGCGGTGGGTTCTTTGGCCTACAAGAGCGAACGAAGACTCCTGCGGCGTTTCGGCTTTGACTCGATCTTGATCGCGATCACTTACTTCGGCGGGCTCGTCCTGCTACTTATGGACTCAGGTTGATGGGGTGCGGACGGGAAGAAGCGGACCAGGCCATGGTCTTCTGAGGGAACCTCACAGCCGATGCCACCACTGGATTCATCTCGAGCGCAATACCGCGCCTTTCGCGATGCCCGATTTTCAAGAAAGCCGCCGGGTACCGAAGGAAGCGCGAACTCCGGCGGTTGGCGCCAGCGTAAGCATTATCTTCGCGAATACCGTCGGTGGTTGTGGCCTTACCGAGGTCGAATTCTGGCGGTCCTTTTGCTGGCGCTTTTGGGGGCGGGTCTGTCGATGTTGCTGCCCCTGGTCACGCGCTACATCATCGACGGGATTTTGGCGCCCTCGTCGCTCGGCATCTCCGAGAAGATGTCGCGGCTTGTCACGGTCTGCTGCGCGATGCTCATTCTGCTTTTCGTGACGCAGGCGTTCGACACGCTTCGCGCCTACCTGACCGCTGTGTTAAACGCGAAGGTGATCTTCCGGCTCAGGCAGAAGCTCTTCGAGCGTTTCCTGCGGTTGCCGCTGGGAGAGCTGCAGGACCTCAAGTCCGGGGGGATCGTTTCGCGCCTGTCCCAAGACACGGACAAGGTGAAGGGGATGGTGCAGATGGGTTTGATCACGCCGACGGCTGCGGGCATCCGTGTGGTGCTCACGGTTGCGGTCTTGGTCTTGCTCAGTTGGGAGATGGCACTGATCGCGGCCGCCATGATCCCGCCGATCGTCCTGATCAACCTGTTGTGGGTGCGACGGGTCCGGCCGATATACCGATCGATGGCGGACGCTCGGTCCGAGATTGACGGGCGCGTGACCGAGACGTTCGGTGGCATTCGTGTCGTTCGTGCGTTTCGTCGCGAGCGCAAGGAGGAGCACGACTACGCCGTGGCCCATCACACCGTGATTCGCAAGAACCTTCTCGCGGAGAAGCTTCGTCTCGTGGTGAGCGCGGGTTGGGGATTGCTGATCCCCGCCACGAGTCTCGCGGTTGTCGGATTCGGGGGATACCGTGTCATTCAGGGGCAGGGCACCGTTGGCGACATCGTCGCGTTCCAGATGTACGCGTTCATGCTTCTGATGCCGGTTTCGCAGATCGTCAACTCCTTCAACGCGACACAGCAAGCCCTCGCGGCGATGGAACGCGTCTTCGAGGCGCTGTCGACGAAAGAAGAGAAACCCGATGCCCCGGACGCGGTCGACGCACCGTGTCCGATTCGTGAGATCCGTTTCGATGGCATCGGCTTCGAGTACCGCGCGGGTCTTCCCGTCCTGTCCGACGTCTCTCTCACCGTTCCCGCGGGAAGTACCGTGGCGCTTGTGGGTCCCAGTGGCGGGGGGAAGACGACGTTCGTTGATCTGGTCGCGCGATTCCACGATCCGGTTTCGGGTCGCATACTCATCGACGGCGTCGATTTGCGTCGTGTTCGCCTGCAAAGCTACCGTCAACGTCTTGCGATCGTGCCCCAAGAGGTGTTTCTCTTCGACGGAACCGTCGCGGACAACATTCGTTACGGACGGCGCGCGGCTGCTGACGGCGATGTCGAGGACGCCGCACGTCGCGCCAATGCACACAACTTTATCGAGGAACTACCGGAAACGTACGAGACGCTGATTGGCGAGCGAGGGGTCAAGCTCTCCGGTGGACAGCGACAACGCATCAGCATTGCCCGCGCTATTCTCGCCGACCCCGAGATCCTCATTCTCGATGAAGCCACGAGCAACCTCGACACGGAGAGTGAGCAGCTCATCCAGGCATCGTTGACGGAATTACTGGCATCGCGCACAACGTTCGTCATCGCCCATCGGCTCAGTACGATCACGCACGCCGACATTATCGTCGTTCTGGAGGCGGGGCGTGTGGTGCAGGTCGGTACACACACGGACCTCCTGAACCGGAAAGGTCTCTACCGTGAGATGGTCGAACGACAGCAGAAACTCTTCGCGGACCCACCCTCGACGCTGGCCTGGGAGTAGAGGATCCATGGACGTCTTGCGCCGTCTTCCCGCGCACCGGACGGCTATGGCCTGACCATCATCGCCATGAGGTCGGGAACGGCGATGCGAGCGAAGCTCGTCGCCGTGTCGGAGAAGGCATAGGGGATGATCAAGTCGCAGTTGTGGATCATACCACCACAGGAATAGACGACGTTTGGCACGTAGCCGTCGCGTTCCTCTTCGGTGGGCGTCAGAATCGGCTCCTTCGTGAATCCGATGACACGAGACGGGTCGTCACGATCCAAGAGGATCGCCCCAATCCAATACTCGCGCATCGGGCCCACGCCGTGCGTCATCAGGAGCCAGCCGTCTTCGGTTTCGATCGGCGAACCGCAGTTGCCGATCTGGACGAACTCCCAAGGAAGCGTGGGCTCGCGAATCTTCTGTGCCTCGTTCCAGAACAAGATGTTGTCACTTCGGAGAACGTAGAGGTTTTCGCCATCGAGGCGAGAGATCATGACGTACCGATCGTCAATCTTCCGCGGAAACAAAGCCATGCCCTTGTTTTGGGCGCAGTGCCCGTTGAGCGGCTGGATTTTGAAGTCTTTGAAGTCGGTGGTGACGAGAAGTTGCGGCAAGACGCGAAACCCGTTGTAGGCGGTGTACGTTGCATAGTAGAGCACGCACCCGTCGGAGCCCGTGAATCGCACGAAGCGTGCGTCTTCGATTCCGCGGCTTTCGTTTTCGGTGACGGGGTAGATGACGCGCTCGGAAACGTCCGATTCACTCGGGAAGGAGAGGTGATAACTCGAGTGGGCAAGCCACAGCATTGCCTCGGCCATTTCGTGGAACGCTGCGAGATCCCGGCTTTTTCGAAACGCCGTGCTCAATGCGTGCTCCAACTCATCGACCGTAAATTGGTCGGAAAGTTGACCGAGCACATGATCGGCGAGCGGGCGATAGGCGCCCATCTCCTTGAGCTTCAAAAAGAAGCGGTTCTTATCATGCAGATGATCGCCGACGGGGTGCTCCGAGGCGGCAAAGGCGGGGACCGGATCAATGGTGATGCCGTTCGACGAATCGACGACGCCACTGCGAAACTCGATCGAGGAAATATGACCCTCGCCGCAGGCTCTCAAACTGAGGATGAATCGGACCTTTCCGTTCGTCATCCCCTCCTGGTCCGGATGGAGAACCATGGATGGGTTGAAGAGTGCAACCGATTCCAACGAGTACTCATTCGTGAAGTAGGCCCCCAGCAACAGCCGTCGGTCGTGCGAGTCCGGTTTTCGTCCGTCGAGTTGGCTCTCGACGACCGTGTAATGTCGGTCGAACACGCGCGTGATGTCGCGATGCCGCGGAGAGTAACGGTCGAGAATCCGCTGGAGAAGATGTGAGGCCTCGTCCGACGTCAGGGCGAGCACACGGTCGACAATGGCGCTGACCCGGGACTCGGGCCCGGGAATAAAGGGCCTCGCAATCACGCGCCGGGAGTCCGCCTTCAGGCGAAAGCCGCTTCGCTTCACACCGGAAGCGCTGGCGCTGGTCACCTCCTTTGTGGGTGGGCTGTGGTCTGCCATGTCGGGGATGATCAAGCTCCCGCTCTGCTCAAGTCAACGTCCTCTGCCAATGCCACGTCTATTCAGCCGCCGGGCGCAACGTCGCCCGTCGCCGGCCCGAGGACCCAGTCCCCTCGGAGTTAATCTTAAAATACGAGCGCCGCGATCCCGAGAGTGAGACGCGTATCGGACACTGTCGTCCGGGAGGTCTCCTCAGGCCCGATAATGACAAGGCACTCCGCGTATCGTACTATGACGGACGTAACCGGCGCTGACAAGTGGCCCGGAAGCGGCGATCGCTTTCACTGCGAATCTTCCAGCCGCAGGAGTCTCGACGATGCGCGAGCCTATCGTACAACGCTATTCCAAGAACCCGATCCTCACGCCGGAGGACATTCCGTATCCCGTCGAAACGGTCCACAACGCGGGCGTTACGAAGCATGAAGGACGCTACGTCATGCTCTTTCGATCGCACAAAGCCACCGGGCGGTGCATCCTGGGGTTGGCCGACAGCGACGACGGCTTCCACTTCACGCCGCGCCCGCAGCCCTTCATGGTTCCATCGTCCGATGGCGTGTTCGGCGAGTACGAAGCCTTTGGTGTCGAGGACCCGCGCATCTGCTGCATCGAGGGTGCCTACCTCATTACCTACAGCGCCTACTCGAAGCACGGCGTGCGAATCGGCCTCGCGCGCACGCGTGATTTCGTCAATCTGGAGCGCGTGGCATTGATCACGCAAGCCGACCTGAGAAACGTCGTGATTTTCCCGGAGCGCATCGACGGACGGTATGTCCGCCTCGATCGACCGCACAGCGAGATTTCGCCCTGGGCGATCTGGATCAGCTACTCACCGGACCTGGTGCACTGGGGCGACTCGCAGGTGGTCATGAAACCGGTGGCCTATCACTGGGACGAGATGAAGATCGGTCCCGGAGCCACACCGATTCGAACGTCGCGAGGCTGGCTGCACATCTACCATGGCGTCTTCCCGACGATGGACGGAGCGGTCTATCGGCTGGGCGTCGCACTTCACGATCTGCACGACCCCGCCCGGGTTCTGGGCGTCTGCGATCGATGGATCCTGCAACCGGAGGCACCGTGGGAGGTCACCGGATACGTCCACAACGTCGTGTTCACCTGCGGGGCTGTGCCCGAAGAAGACGGAACCGTGAAGATCTACTGGGGCGGCGCCGACAAAGTGATGTGCGCCGGTACGGCGGTGATCGACGAGTTGGTCGAGCTCTGCCTTACCGACGCTCGTCCGCCAGTCTGACCCGACCGAATCACCGCCATCTTTCGTTCGGCCGCGAATGGACGTGCGGGGTTCGTGCCCTTGCAGCCTCCAACTCGCCGTTGCCGCCGCTCACGTCCGACGATCAGCCCAGGCTTGACGACATCGCCGCCTGATGCTCCAATCCGTATCGCGAGGCACCGCTAGCTCAGTTGGCAGAGCAGCTGACTCTTAATCAGCGGGTCCGGGGTTCGAGTCCCTGGCGGTGCAGTTCCGTTTTCGGCGTTTGAGCCTGTATTTGTAGGCTTTTCGTGGTACGACACGTCTTGGGCATTCTCGCCCGTTGCGCGTCCTTGCGAGCCGATGCGAGAGTTTGCTGCAGCGCTTTTTGCAGCGCTCCCCGAGGTGTTCGGATCGGACGAATCTCCGTGCAAACCTGCCGCCCTGTCAAAAATCTCCTCTGGCACCTGGAGGTAGTGGTCCCGGCTGATCTGCTCGCTGTGCCCGAGCCACGCCGAGACCGCGTGCTGCGGGAAAGTGAGCGACCACTCCGTCTCGCGGCTCCGGCGGAGTGCCTGAAAGCAGTTGTCCCACGGCGCGATCTCAGCCCGTTTCAGGATGGCGTGCATCGTCCGGTGCAAATTGTTCCTGGACAGCCTGACAATCCGCTCCTCGCCCGGCTCAGCCGCGTCGAATGCGTCTTGTAGGATCGCCATGAGTTCTGGAACGACTGGAACGTTCCGCCGGCGATGCTTTTCGTATCGTTCCGTCTTGGGTGAATAGACCGACAATCGGCCGCGATCCCAGTCCACGTCAGCCCAGGTCAAAATGTGCGTCTCGCTTGGTACGCGCAACCCCGCGAGTCGGGCCAAAGCGAACAGCGTTCGCCACTGGCTGTTGGGGCAGTTCTGGAGGATAGTCTCCGCCTCTCCTGGCGTGACGTAGCGATCACGAGCCGCTGCGATCGCCGAGCTGACGAGCTTGCGGAACGGATTGGCATCGATCAGCTCCCGTTCGACCGCCTCATTGAAGATCGCCTTGGCGTTTCGACAGTGTAGACGTACGGTTGCCTCGGACAGCTCTCGCGCCAGCAACCCCGCACGCCAATCCGCGGCTCCGTTGGCGGTGACTTGGTCGATGCCCACGTCGGCTCCGAAATGCTCTTTCAGGTAATAACCCGTCCGCATGATCGATTTGCGACTGGCAGGCTTCAAGCCAGTCCGCTGCCCGATGTATTTGTCGAGCCATGTCCCGAGCGTCGGTGCCACCGGCCTTGGCTCTCGTGGAGGGATTAGCCTGACCGCGGCCAACTTACCGTGCATCGTGTCCGACAGGCCGGCGAGCCAGGCGGACACTTCGGCGTCTGGCGTGCTGTTTGTGATCAGGCATGACAGCAACGCCTCCACTTTTGTCTTGACCTTGCGAGCCGGTTCAAGCCCGACTCTACCCAGCGTGATCGTTCGACGTTTGCCGTCTGGGTGCGTGAATTGAATCGCCCGCCCAGGCGTCTCTCCGGCGCTCGTCTTGATAAGACTGGCCACGCGTCACCTGCTCTTTCGTTTCGTAGTCTTCGGTACAAGCTCGAGGCCGAGCGCCCGGCACCATTTCTCAACGCTCTCTACGGTCGCATGGCGGTCGTTCACAAAGAAACCGTGCGTGCTGGCGTATGCCGTCCCGCTCACCTCGGTCAACCGTTTCAGGCTCCAGCCGCTCTCGTGAAAGGCGCGCCGCAGCGCGACCCGGATCAGGCCTCGTTTTCTGCTCATGTCGTCATGATATCTAGTAGTTGATATCGTGTCAAGCTCAACGTCGCTATGATCACTCTGTGCCAAGTTCGCGGTGCCTTCCTCCTTTCCGAGCAGCTCGCGGGCCTTGGCAGCCACGGAATCGTCCCTATCGGGCTTCTCAGTTGATGTGCTCATCTCTCGCATCCCTGTTTGTGGGCCTGGATCCAGAGACGTATATCCCGTACATCGTACCGCACGCCACGCTTACCGACTCGCACACGGAGTATGTCCAGCCCCCAGAGTGTCCGAGGCGAGATACCAAGCGCCTGGGCGGCCTCTTCGGGCTTGAGCAAAAGTCTGTCTACACCGGTTGATCCCGACGAACTGCGGTAGATCGAATCATGCTCGCGGATCACGCCGCGCCTCCTGCCTGCACCGTGCCCGCGCCACCGTCAACCTTGTCTACGTCGGAAGCGGCCGTCCTTGGGCGTTTCTGGCGGTTGGCTACGTGCCGCGCCGCTTTGAACATCGCGAGACGATACGCGGGATCTGAGCGGCTTACGCCGCTCAGCCACCCGTCGACGACTGCACGTCCGTCCGGGTCGTCTGGGCTTTCTGCGAGTTTATCCGTAAGCCCGCGGCAAATCTCATGCTCCAGATCGGCCCGTTCGGGCGCTTCAATGTCCGCGAGCCTCTTGTCCATCTCCGGGGCATTCGCGAAATACTCCTGCCGAAAGCTAACCAACTCATCCTCAAACCTCTCCGCCAGCTCACGGCGGGCCGCCTTCCGATTCAGGTGTTCACGGAGCCCACGGTTGAGTAGGACATAGGTCGCTCCCGGAGGTGTTTTCTCCGTGGCTTGCCCTTTGAGGAGCATGTGGACGTCGTCGGCCTCCATCTCCGGGTAGTTCGTCAGTAGCCGATTGGCTCCTGGCACGACGACCCCGTAGGAGGCGAGCGATTTGAACACCGCACTGCGTTTTTTCTCTTGTTCGGCATCCGACTCAACAACAACACCACAGGAGGCATCGCCGTCTGCGGCGGCGCGTTGTTCTTTCTGTTCAGGCTGTTCTGCTGTTCGGGTGTCACCCTGCATGACAGGGTTTCCTTCGCTGAAAGGGTGTCATCTTGAGTGACAGGGTTTGTTGTCAACGTGTAGGTGTTCGTGCGCCCGCGACCACCGCCTGACTCGATGTTCAGCCAGCCAGCGTCTCGCAGTTTATGGGTCACTCGTTGGGCCGTGCGCGTGTACACACCAGCCAACCGAGCGATCGTCTCCATGGCGAGCCATGCGGTCCAGGATTCACCGTCAACGTGCGCCGCGATCACAAGATAGACTCTCGACTCGGATCGACTCATCGATGCTGCTGCCCCAGCGGCTATCACGGCGTAGGGCACCTTCCCGAACTGAATGCTGTCTTCCATTTTGCGCGTTTTAGACATTGCACCTACCGTCAGAGCATTGGGATCACGATCATCACTCCGCAGGTCCCGTCGACCCGCCGGCTCCGCTCGTGCTAGGTCTGTCGCGTCCGCGTCGCGTCGTGCGATGGAGTGAGTCCAAGATCTCCTTAGCCTGGTCGACGCTGAACATTCGGATGATGCCAACGCGCCCGACCGGAGAGATGCCGCTTCGTTCGATCGCGTACTCGATCTGTCGGCGGGTGAAGGAACTGAACCTGTCGTCGCGTTTCATATCCCCAGCCGTGAGCAAAGAATTGTGTCTTTTCGTATCCATGGGTCGTGAGTTCCACACTTGTTGCTTCCTCTACCAAGGGGGCGGTCTGTAAACGGAGTTCTCGCCTCCCAGGAAGGTGCCGACTTCTCGTAAGCTATTCACGAGTCAGGTCTTACGATCGTCCAGTTCTTTTCTTGCGATGATCTTCGCACGTAAACGGGGTGTAAACGGGACTGCCGAGTCAGTGTGTTATACACCACTCTGATCGGCCAGAAACACCGCATTTTCTTCGCGCTATTCGTCAGCACCACGAAAACCGGTCAGTTGGAGTAACATAAGAAGTGGCAGCATGGACGGGGGCAGGTCAATGATTCGAGTGGGAGATGGGTTGGCGCTGTGCGGAAACGAGCCCGAACACTCACCTCGAAGGCCTCCGGGGCAGCATTGCCCTCACGAATCGAGCAAGCGGGCGAATTCACGGCGACAGACGCGGTTTTCGATTGAATCAAGCGGGAGGTTCACGTAGGATGCCCAACTGACGTACGGTATATGGGAGATGTCGGTGAAGTCCGGCGAACGGATGATTCGTTGATCTCGGGAGAGTGTCGCTCGCTTGGATGCAAAGATGGGTACGTTTCCCGTCGGCGAACGACGTACTGGCCCACAACGGAGTATATGCGATGATTAGGATGTCTAGAGTTGAGGCGAAGTTGATGGAGCGTGTTCTCAGACAGGCGGTGATCCTTTTGTGCATCGTTGGTTTCGTGGTCATGGCGGGCGATGTGCGCAGTGTGTCGGCGGCTCCGGCGAAAGACGAGTACATCGGCCAGACGATCTATACATCGTGCTGCAATCCCGCCACGAACCTATGTATTCCGTTCACACTTGTGTATCCGTACCCTCTAGCCTGTAACGGGCAGCAAGGAAACGGCGAGCTGTGTCTGGGGATCAGCGCGTGTGATATGCCGGACGGGACGTGCATTGAGATCGACGCGCGATGCTGTGACGATGCCGGCGGAACGGTGGGCGATATCGCCTGCCCCCAGGCCTGCTGTCTTCTCGGGGGAACGTGCGAGGTCCTTTCGCCCATGGCCTGTGCCACTGCCGGTGGTCTATTGAGAGGCTCGGGCACGAACTGCAGCGATCCGATGGGCATGTGCGGGACGAGGCCCTGCTGTCTTCCTGTCAGCGCCGATCCGTCGGGTTGTGAGAACCTCGGATACGTCGGGTGTATCCAGGCCGGAGGTACGGATCCGGGTTTGGGACATGGCGTACTCTGTGAGGGTCTATTCGACGACGATGGGGACGGCGTGTGGAACGAGTGCGACAACTGCGTGAACCCGAATCCCGATCAGGAGGACGATGACGGGGACGGGCATCCGGACGCTTGCGACAATTGCAGCCCCACCGTTCCTGGTCATGACTGTGTGGACTCGGCGTGCTATAACCCGGGGCAAGAGGACTGCGACGACAACGACACCGGCGATATCTGTGATCCCGAGTTCATGGATTGCGATGACGATGGCGAAGACGACTGTTGCGACGACGATAGCGACGGCGACGGTCTGAATGACGTTGACGACGCGTGTCCGTTTAATCACCCCTACGCCGCCGTTGACGCAGCCGGCCGACCTCTCGGCGATTTCGACAATGACTGCGACGTGGATTACTCCGACGAACTCCTCTTCGATCACAACTTAGGTTTCGGTCTTGGTTGCGAAGATACCAGCGCAAGCTGCGCCCCGCCTGGGCCGTAGAGGAGAGTTGCTGAGGGGCCTCGTTCCCGCGTGTTCGGGTGCGAGGTTTACATTCCGACTGACCCTTCAGGGCTGGCCTCGTATCGAGGTCAGCCCTGTTTGTATCCGGTTCGCCTGACCTGCCATCCGCGAACGGGTCCAGTGACGTTCGGGGTCTGTCTGTTCATTCGAGTCACGGAGACAATCAAGCCTTGCATGATAAAGGGCTTCCTTTTCAATCGGCCAGCAGAATGTCTCAAGATCCAAGTACCTCCGAATCACGGTGCTATCGCCAACGGGATCCCGGAAAGACCCAAAGGCGTGATATGTGTGCTGCAGAGCACTATCCCGGCGAGGCTGAGCGCTATCCGGCGGTGAATCGAGGATGTCCCGCGGATCGTTGAGATTTGAAGAGAGGGGTTCCCGCTGGGAAGATCCCAGTGTGTGAATATCTTCAACATTGAAGGAGGAACCCCGATGAAGAAGTGTAAGGCACCGGCGGCAACGCGGATGGCATGCCCCCATACAACCACGGCGGCGGAGTCTTCATCGAAGGCGGCAGCCCTACGATCACGAACTGCGTTCTAACCATCAACGAGGCCACCAAAGGTGCCGGGCTGTACGCTGGTGTATC
>JAJDDV010000088.1 GCA_029260135.1 Phycisphaerae bacterium
GATCACGCCCCAGTCAATCGCCGGTATGTACACCGGCAAGGCAAGTGTATGACCCTCCGGCGCGTCCAGCGGCGGAAGTTTGATCAGAAACTCGTGATCGACGTAGCTGTACAGGTGGAACACATTCGCGAGAAAAAGAGCAACGACGGCCGTGATCCCTGCAATGACCGACTTCTTCGCGTGGATCTTCTCTTCCAACGCCAAACTGACAATCAATGCCAAGAGCAACGCCGAAAACACGAGCGTCACCGAAAGCGGAACGTCCCCCGCGCCGTGGGTCTGAGTCGATGCCAGAAGCGTTGCGATCATCCGATCGAAGTCCCTTTCATCTGAGCGCCGCTCAGAGCATCAACAACGGAATCTGCCGAAGCTCGACCGCCAATTCGTACGCGATTCCGTGCATGGCCAGTTGGTCTTCGTCCTTCGTGTTGAGCACCAGAAGATCTACCCGGTGCTCCTCGATCAAGCTGCGATACTCCGACAGGTGATGCCCGACCGTCACCAACCCCTCGACCCTCAGCGGCACCCCCTCCGCCTCCAATGCCGAAAGACAGCTCGCCACGTAGTCTCGCGGCTCCTTGAGAAGCTGCTCCCGAAGCGCATCTCGCGCCGGCTCCGTATCGATGGCCGGGATCTTCGAGATCGCATCCGTGTACCGCGCAAACGTCGCCTCATCCTCGACATGGGATAGCCAAAGCCTTCCACCCGGCTGCGTGAACGCGACCCCGTAGTTCACCAGGCACCGATCGCCGGCAAGGTGATCCGTGATGGCCATGACGGTATTCGTGTTCCACATCGCGTGTTCCGCCGTCCGCTCGGCAAGAGGATGCGGGAGCACCAGCACGGGTATGTCCATGTGCTGCGTCAGTAGATCGAGGTGCGTCCCAAGGCTATAAGGCCAACGCCATGCGGTGCTGTGCAGTGTTCGATACGTGCAGATCAGCGACGGCGCCGTGGCCTCCACGCGTTCGAGCAACTCACCCGCCGTTCGGAATTCCGACCCCAGGATGACGCGCCATGCTGCGCCGTCCGCCGCCCGGACACCCTTGAGGAGATCGCGGACCCGATCACCAAACGCAGTCGCTTCGTCGGACGCCAAGTCGGTCACCACCAGTACCGACCCGACCTCGATCGGCTCATACCGAAACACCTCGCGCGCCGCCGCCCGAAACATGCTCTCAAACTGGTCGACGTTGGTCATGGGCGATTCACCTCGGGTGCTGTAGGATTCAGCCTCACAGAGTCCGACATAGATAGCTGTGGAAAACAAGACCGTCAACCACGAAAACAACGAACCCAAATGCCGTCAAAACCCCACAACACGCGCGCTATCATCATCGGGTGTGGTTACCTCGGATCCGCGTTGGGCGAAACACTGGTGCGCGCAGGCCATGACGTGGTCGCAACCACCACAAGAATAGACAGAACCGAAGCACTTCGCGATGTCGGAATCACACCCCGGATCCTCGACATCGCGGATGTCCCGCGATTGCGCACCGCCCTTGCGGATCGCGACGCAGTCTTTCTGACCATCGCCCCAAACACGCCGGGGGCCGACTATCGCGACACCTACCTCAGGGCCGCCGAAAACCTCCTCATCGCGGCCGAAGGAATGAACGTACGACGCATCATCTACACTTCCTCAACGCGTGTATACCATCAAGATGATGGCCGATGGGTCGACGAATCCTCCCCGACCAACCCCACCGATGAACGCGGAACCGTGCTGCTCGAAACGGAACGCACACTACTCGAGGGGATGAAGAAACTCGGATGTGAAATGGGGCACGAGGCGGGCTCCACGATTCGCACCGTCGAATCATGCGCAACCGTCGTTCGTCTCAGTGGCATCTACGGACCAGGCCGCGACGTCACCCGTCGCATCGTTGCCGCTGCCGGAACCGAGCGCGATGACGGCGGCGTCTATGTCAACATGATCCATCGCGACGACATTGTCGCCGCCCTGACCGCCTTACTCGAACACGCATTCCACGGTGTTCTCAACCTCAGCGACGATCAGCCCTCCGAACGCTGCGACTACTACGACCGCGTTCTAGATACCGCGCTCCTGCCGCCGATCCGATGGATGCGCCACGATCTGTCGCCCAAGCGAGGCAAACGCGTCCGCAACGAAAAAATCAAAGACCTGTTAAACCTCTCCCTGCAGCATCCGCGGCACTGACCTGCAGGGCTCGCTTCGGACTCTCAGCACGAAGGCGAATCGCCCGCATTGCGGGACAGCAAGGCAAACACCTCCCGATTTCCTCCGTGGCCTCGAATCGGGCTGGTAAAGGTCCCCGCCACCGACCACCCCATCGCTCGCACGTTGATGAGAACAAGACCGACCACTTCGTCCCACGCGTCGTCGGGAACGACACCGTCAACCAGGACAGGCTTCTTCGGGCCCTCTCCCCCCGCCTTCGTCGCCTCGTAATGCGGCTTGATGAGTGTCAGTACGATCCCGCCTGGTCTCAGCAGTGTCGCCGCGTTGGGTAGAACCTTGGCTTGCGGCGTCCAGCCGACGTCAATCGTCACCAGATCGACCGGCTCCGGAAGTGACACGTGCATGGCGTTCGTTCGCTCGGACAACACGACCCGCGCATCGCGACGCAGTTTCCACGCGAACGTGCCATACGCGGTGTCGACCGCCAGCACGCGTCGAGCGCCCCGCTGCAACAGGCAATCGACGAAACCACCGACATGACTCCCCAGATCCGCGCAGACCCAATCCGAAGGGTCCACGTCAAAATGATCGAGAGCAGCCGCGAGCTTCTCACCGCCGCGCGAGACATACGCCTGGCCGGGCGAGTGTGTCATGAGAACGGACAACAGGCAGATGTAAAGCGATCACGACAGCAGAACAGGGCTTGCTCTAGCTCGCGCCGCCGGCGACCTTGGCTGCGTTGAGCCGCCGCGACAACCGGGACTTGCGCCGCGCAACCGTGTTCCGGTGCAGTGTCCCTTTGGCCGCAACTTGGTCGAGCTTCTTCGTAACGTGCACGAACGCCTCTTCCGCAATCTGCAGGTCACCCTTCTGGAGGGCGTCCATGAACCGCCGTGTCGCCGTCTTCACTTCCGACTTGCGGGCGCGATTGCGCACGCGGTTCCGCTCGTTCTGCTGGATACGTTTCTTGGCCGAAGCCGAGTTTGCCACCGCTATCGTCTCCGTTTAACTGAGAACACCGCCAACCCTGATCCGCCAACCGGAGCCGCGGGCTTCAGCCCGCGCGAATCCTCCGGGTCCTCAGATTGCCAAAACATGCCCCTTCCGCACGCCCGGGGTCCGGTCCTACCGCTCATCCCTGTTTCGACAAGCCATCTAGTCTAGCACGGGTGTCGCCGAAGGTGTAGTCCAGTTGGAGAATCTTCCCATACGTTTTCTTGGCCGATTCGAGGTCTCCGGCCCCCTCCTGGGCCCGCCCCAGCCAGTAGAGCATCGCCTTGGCCAGGTCGTCATCCGGGTACTCGTGGCTGCGGATCGCCTCCTCCAGGGCGGAGATCGCCTGATCGTGGTACCCCTTGCGAAGGAAACACCGCCCCAGATACATCCCGCAGGCCGATCGGTTCTTGGGATCCGCCCGGGCGGCCTGAAACAGCGGGATCGCGTCGTCGAACCGCGAGGCGTGGAAATTGCGCACCCCATACTCGAAACGCAAGCGATTATCGGTCGGGTAGAGGTCCACCCGCTCCTTGAAGACCGCCAGCTCGAATCGCAACTGGGCGATCCGGTGCTCCCGGAGCTTCGACGCGTCGCCGGCCTTGGTCAATTCACGCCGCGTCCGCTCGAGTTGCTTCATCCGAACATCGTCGGCCGAACGCTTCCATCGGTAGTCCTTCGACCGCTTGTACGCCTCCAGCAGGAACCCGATCGCCCTGACCTCATCTTCCGCATGCTCCCGGCGGCAGAGCAAGTCCACCAGCCGCCGCAAATGCCCGTCACTGGGGTCCGCCCGATAGTCAGACTCAGCCTTCGACGTAAGATCCTCGACGCGCTGATCGCTCTGGACCGTACGATGCTCGTCGTGCAGGTCTATCTGCTCTTCGGAATCGACGATGCTCTCGCGATACGAATCGCCATCCTGATAGCGACCCTTGAGGATCGTCAACTTCGTCGACAGGTTCTTGACAAGTACCTCGACGCGATCGTCACGGGGAATTCGACGACGCCACAGGTTCAGCGCCTCGACGCCCGCCTGAAATGCGCTTAACGCGAAAGCGGCTTCGTCACGCTCCGCCGCACGGTCACCCATCTCCTCGAACAACTGCACCAGCACCTGGAACTGCTTGACGGTGGCCTTGGCGTTCGATTCCAACGCCTTGAAGCACAAACCCGCCGCCCAGCGCGCCGTGTCTTCGGCACGCAAACGGCTGGCGTTCCTGGCGAGCGCCTCGACGTATCCCACGTTGTCCGGATCCTTTGCGAAAAGCCAAAATGCGTTGAGCAACGCTTGCTTGGCATCCTTGTCATTGAGCGAACGCTTCATCGTGTCCTTCAGACCGGGCTTCTTACCACCCGTCTGACGACGCGCGACGGCGCAACCGTGCAAGGGCTTGCACGCCTCCTCGACCGCATCAGGCCAGAACTCCAGCCCGTTCACGTAGTACTCGATCGCGTAGTCGAATTGCCGCTTGTCGCCCAACTCGCGAGCGCGCTGAAACCACTGCGCGGACTTCGCTTGGTCCGCCGCTGTTGTCTCCAGCCGATCGATGGATGCACTGTTGTTGTCGGCCCCGTCACCGTTCTTGGATTTGGCCATAATGGACGTCGATGAACTCTCTGAGCTTTACATTTCGCAGACATGCTATACTATCCGGTCGTTGGCGACTGTCAAGCTTCGGTCCCGTGCAGTCGAGGGGTGATGCGTCGAAAGGCACCTGTGTGAAGCTCCCAAGTTTGGACAGCCTGAAAATTGTCTACTATCCGGACCCTGTTCTCAGGGAGCGCTGCGCTCCCGTTGACAACTTTGGACCCGACCTGACCGCGCTGGCGGATCGAATGCTCAACTTGATGAGAGACGGAAACGGCGTGGGACTCGCCGCGCCGCAAGTGGGCCTCCCCCTGCGCCTCTTCGTCTGCAACATCACCGGTGAACCCGAGGACGACATGGTCTTCGTGAACCCGCAACTGACCGATCTCAGCGGCGCCGACCAGCGAGAGGAGGGCTGTTTGTCCCTCCCAGGTGTCAGCGTCGTCATGCGACGATCCCTCAATGCCACCATGAACGCCGACGATACCGAGGGACATCCGGTCGAAAAAGACGGCAGTGGGCTTCTTGTCCGCGTCTGGCAGCACGAGTCCGACCATCTTGACGGCCGGATGATCATCGACAATATGTCGGCCTCGGACGAAATTGCCAACCGCCGGGCGATCAAGCAACTCGAAACGGACTTCATCGGTCCGCTTCGCGGTAAGAAGAGCGGCTGATGCGTATCATCTTTATGGGTTCCGGTGCGTTCGCCTGCCCCACGCTTCGCTGGCTCGCGCAAAGCGAGCACGAAGTGCCGTTGATTGTCACTCAACCGGCCAGACCGGCGCGCCGAGGACGCCGACTCACGCCGACACCGGTGCGAGAGCTTGCCGACCAGCTCGGAATCGCGGCGCTGGAAACGCAAGACGTCAACGCGCCGGAGGTCCTCGACCGCCTCCGCGCCCTGGGTGCCAGACTGGGGTTGGCTATCGCGTTCGGACAGATGCTCGGAAACGAACTGCTCGCAACAACACCGGGCGGATACATCAACCTGCACGCGTCGCTGCTGCCCAAATACCGTGGCGCGGCGCCGATCAACTGGGCCGTCATCCGCGGGGAAGAACGAACCGGCTGCACCGTCTTCAAGATCGTCAAACGCATGGACGCCGGACCGATCCTGACCTCACGGTGGACCACCATCAAACCCGACGAAACCGCCGGCGAACTGCACGATCGCCTGGCCGGCGTCGGC
>JAJDDV010000089.1 GCA_029260135.1 Phycisphaerae bacterium
CATCGGCCTCATCGGCCTAGCCAACAAAGAGGGAGGGTACGAGCTCGCCGATCAGGTGGCCGTCGAAGGCCTGTCGGTTGCGGTCGTGGAAGCCCTGATGCGCAAGCGGGCTGAAGAGAACGTCCGGTTAGCCAAAGTGACTGCAGAAGTCGCGAACCTCGCCAAGAGTGAGTTCCTTGCGAACATGAGCCACGAGATTCGCACGCCGATCACGGCCATCCTCGGCTTTGGGGAGAACCTGCTCAGCCCCGACCTGTCGGGATCGGAACAGCTCGATGCGATCCACACGATTTGCAGGAACGGCGAGCATCTGCTGGGCGTCATCAATGACATCCTGGATCTTTCCAAGATCGAAGCGGGCAAGATGGAGGTTGAACGTATCGCGTCCTCACCCGGAGAGGTCGTGGCCGAGGCCGCCTCGCTGGTTCGCACGCGAGCCGAGGACAAAGGGCTGTCGTTCAACATCGAATACATCGGGGCCATTCCGGAAACCATCCTGACCGATCCCGGTCGTTTGCGGCAGATTCTGATCAACCTGGTCAGCAATGCGATCAAGTTCACTGAGAAGGGCGGCGTCCGGCTCGTCGCCCGGCTTGTTGATGACGACACGGCACCGAGCCTACAGTTCGATGTCGTGGACACGGGCATCGGCATGACCGACGAGCAATCCGCCATGCTGTTTCAGCCCTTTACCCAAGCCGACGCGTCGACGACTCGTAAGTTCGGGGGCACGGGTCTCGGACTGGCGATCAGCCAGCGTTTGGCGGAGAGGCTCGGCGGCGGGATCCGCGTGGTGGATTCACAAGAAGGCGTTGGGACGCGCTTCCGTCTCACGGTTTCGGCCGGGCCGCTCGATGGCGTGAAGATGCAGCGCGACCCACCGTCGCTGCCTGACCCCGCGCCCACGGGCGTCGAGGCGCGCGCGAGTGCCGACCCGCCGCATCTAACGGGCTGTCGAATCCTGCTGGCGGAGGATGGTCCGGACAATCAACGTCTGATCAGCCATATCCTGAAGAAGGCCGGCGCGGTGGTCACGGTCAAGGAGAACGGCAAGCTCGCCGTGGACGCGGTTCTTGCGGCGATGTTCGGAAGACGCGAGGGTGATCCTCCTCAATCGTTCGATGTTATCCTGATGGACATGCAGATGCCGATCATGGACGGTTACGCGGCCACGAGCGCGCTCCGCCAACAGGGCTATACGGGCCCCATCATCGCGTTAACCGCGCACGCGATGGCCAGCGATCGCGAGAAGTGCATCCACGTCGGGTGCGACGACTACGCCACGAAACCCATCGATCGCGTAAAACTGATCGCCGCCATCCACGAATGGCGGAAGAAGGGGGAGATCTCCCAAGAAGCGCACGCGTCTGCAACTGCCACGAGCCAAACGGCGAATGTGCTCCTTCCCTGATCGCCGCCGCTGCCGCCAGCGACCATTCGCCGAATGGAAACGACGCTCTGGCCGACGCGGAACGCGCCCGTCCATGGGGCGCAGGCGCTGTCGCGAGCGGCGTTGCGCTGGGCGCGGCGCACGTCCGAAAACCATCCGCCACCTCACATCGAACGAGGCAAAAGTAATTTGAGATTGCTGCGCAAGTCGTTGCGCCGATTACGATTAGTTTAATAGTGGGGCACCTCCCCACCGCCCGGCGTTCTCGGTCTGCACCAATCACGTCACGTGGTTGGGTGGTGTCGTCTTGCGGATTCGAGTTCGTCGGGACTTTTTTTATCCCCACACGATACGCCGACGGCCCGCCCCAAATCCATCCGTCGAACTGACATGTACACGCAAGACCGACACGCCGCTAACGCACCGCAACGGTCTAACCGCTACCACACGGAAGCGTTCTCGGGTCTCGGCTAGCGCCACGACGTACGGGTGAGTAGAGGAACGTCGCGACGGCGGCCACAACGGACGAAGCCCCCGTCGCTGCGGAAGCCACGAATCCGCGTAGCACCCGCCTAGAACCGGCAGAAAAGCGGTATGGCGGAGATGGACAGTCCGCCGTCGCGGATCGTGCTGTAATCCGAGATGTTTGCGACCTCTCGCTGCCAGTACGGAACGGCGTAGCTGTAGCCGGTCACGAGGCCGTCATCGCCTGTTTCCCGGTCGAACGTCAACGGCATGGGATCGGCGGCGACGGGTACGCGATGGATGCGATCGGCGTGGTCCGCGGGTATGGGTGCGGGGAAATTGACGTTCCAGAATCCCGGACCGGGGAGGTCCTCTTTGATCAACCCACGAATAATCTTTGCGGCGACCTCGCCGGCGAGGGTCCAATCGACGTCGACATCGGTGCGGATCGCCTGTGAGACGGCGACGGCCTGCAGGCCCAGCAGCGCTCCCTCTCGTGCGGCAGCGACGGTTCCGGAGTAATACGTATCGACGCCTGCGTTGGCGCCGCGGTTGATCCCGGAGAGCACCAGTCCGACCGGACCTTCCACAAGTTCGGCCACCGCCAGGCGCACGCAATCGGCGGGCGAACCGTCGACGGCGAAGACGCGATCGGACTCTGCTCTGGGCATTCGCTTCACCGTTATCGGCCGGCGCAAGGTGATCGCATGGCTCGAGGCGGAGCGTTCGGTCCTTGGGGCCACGATATGAACCGTGCCCATCCCGCGTAGCGCTTCGAAGGCCGCCCATAGTCCCGGTGCGTCGTAGCCGTCGTCGTTAGTCAGAACGATGTTCATTTTATCCTTCGTGAATCTTCGGTCTCCGATAACATCTCGCCGCTGCACGATTCGAGCGATTTGCCCGAGGGGCTGGGGGAATCGTACATTCTAGTGCCAGTAGATACTCCATTTTGCCCACGTGGTACAGCTTGCCCGTTGGGCGTGGATGCGGGAGGAGAGAGAATCGCATGACTCAAGAGGCGCCATCGATGCAGATCGGGACGGTGGAAGTTCCGCCGGGCGCCCCGCGTCTGAGGATCACGGCTGGGTCCGGCTCCCCGACGCAGAAGACGTGGAATGTGCGGCGTCCCGTCACGTTGATCGGATCGCGGCGTCCGGCTCACATCGTTCTTCACGATCGCGACATCGACGAAGCGCATTGCGTCATCGTCAACACGGGTCGTGAGTTCCTCTTGAAAGACCTGCACACGCGCACGGGGACCACCTGCAACGGCGCGCGCGTCGACCTGACGATCATGAACGACGGTGACGTCATCATGGTCGGGCAGATGCGTATTCAGGTGGCGATCCAACCGTCGGAGGAATCGAACGAGGCGGAAGCGCCGACCCGCTACGATCCGACCACGTTCCAGGAACCGATTGTCGTCAACCTGGTTCACACGCAGCGCGAGTGGAAGCTCCGCCAGGCCGTATCCGTGATCGGTCGTCTGGAACCGGCGGAGATCCGCCTCGACGACGAAGAGGTCTCGCGGCGACACGCCGTCATCTTCCGGTTCCGCGACGCCCCCGTCCTGTTCGATCTCGGGGGACGTGGCGGCGTCTGCGTCGAAGGCAAGAGCTGCACCATCGCGGCACTGATGGACGGACATCGCGTCACGGTCGGTCCGTTCTGCCTTCAGCTCGGCGCGATGGCGGATCAGCCCGTTGATGCACCGGCAAACGGCGACGCCCTCGGGCAGAGCATCGCTTCCGCCGACGGCGGACTGCCAACGGACGGGGTCGAAGACAGCTCGGAACACCGGAGGGGCGCGGAAGACTCTCCAGCGAGTGATGCGCCGAGCCCTGACACACTGGATCCAGAGTTGGCATCGCTCAAGGTCGAGATTGCCGACGCGTGGCAGAAGCTGAACTCGTGGCCCACGCCGCTGCTCAGTGACGATCGCCAACCGACCTCGCCGCGTGAACCGGACGACCTACCCGGGACTCAAACCGGCGCGGAAGACGCGGCGTATCGCGGTCAACTCCACGACTTGACCCGCCTTCGCGATCGACTCGCTGAACGTGAACGCAAGCTTGATGCCCGGTCGACGGCATTGGCTGCGCGAGAGGCGGAACTCGCCACGCTACAGGCGGCCCAAGCGGCGAGCGAGGATGACCTTGCCAAGCGCGTCGAGGATGTCACGCGGCGCGAGCGGGTGGTTGCGCAACGGTGGAGTCGTCTTCTTGCCGCAACCTGCGCCAAGTGCGGTCACCCCTTCACGAGCGGCGAGAACGGAACGTCACCTACAGAGTAGGGCGAGGTCTTTCCGCGAGCATTCCAGCGACGCCACTGACACACCGGCGCGCGCAAGCAAGGCCCGCGCGGCATCAGCGAATGGGGACACCTGTGATGCTGGCTTCAAAGACGAGCCTTCCTTTGCAGACGCCCTGCACCAAGGAGGTGACGCGACGCGGACGATACTCGGTTCCCTGGCAGAGAATGTAGAACCGTGCGGGGGGCACCACCGTTTCGCGAAACTTGCACGCATCGACGCCGCCGAACCCGAGGAATCCATCGATCTTCGCAATGGTCGCGGCGGCGACCGCGGACGCCTGCCCGGCCATCTCGAGCATGAGCACACCGGGGAGTACCGTGTTCTCGGGAATGTGCCCCCGGACCCACCAATCCTCGGGTCGGGTATCCACGAACGCCACGAGACGGTGCTGCACAGGGTCTGTCCAGCACACGCCGTCGAGCAACAGGAACTCGTACCGCTGCGGCAGACACTCGTAGATTTGCTCTCGCGTCATGATGACGCGATCGGTGTCGATCTGATCCAAGTCAAACAAGAGCGGTGGCGGCATCCAGAGCAGACCTCACGTAGGGCGTTTGGCGCATAGCCGCACCGCCACAGCAGAACGCTTCGTACCGAGAAGGAGGACGTCCCCCTATGTGGTTCCTTGCTGACTCCGGACTTCCAGGATTTTTTTCCGCACGGTCTGGGCGGCCTCCTTGATGTCCTGCATGGCTTTGCGGACGCGGGTGCCGGCCGCCTTGTTTCCCCCGGAAGCCTTCGCGACGTCGTCCGCAGCGGCCTCAACGAGTTCTCTCAGTCGTTGGTAATCCTCCATGCGCGTGATTCTCCCTACTACAAGTAGTCCTCAACGAATCATCAGAACCCAAACGCCAAGCGCGGCGAAGTGTAACACCACAACCCCGTGCCCGCAAAGCGTATCATAAGGGGAAATCGGCTCTAGAGGCCATTTCCGTGCCGCTTTTTGAGAGAAACCGTTGACGTTTCCCGCTCCCGGGAGTTGTGAGTCTTCGATTACGGCCGTTTGGTAAGGCGGATCTAACTTCTTTCTTTTCAATGAGTTACGACCCGGACTTGGCGGTATTCCGGGCGTGAGCCACACCGCGGATACCAGTATAGGTATTCATGGCCCGCCCCACATTCAAATACTGAAAGTGCTGCTTGGAGGTACGGAAACGCAGGCTCAAACCGGGGGGATCGCAAGACTCGCGGTACATGTATTCTGTATAGCGCTGAAGGGAGCTCTTCCGATAGGGCCAAGGGGCTGCATGGAGGCAGCCCAGGACGACATCAGTCTCGCTGATGGGTGATGCAATGCTCAGGACCGCTGCAAGGCATGGATGCCTTTTTCTCGGAACGGTCGTTTCAGGGCTCTCGGCATTCGGTTCGCCGGAACCGATCCCGGTTCACGCCGAGACGTTCGACATCGACTACCACGTCAACGATGCGGCGCTGCCGCTGGCGTCGGTTCAGCTATGGTACACGCCGGATCGCGGCCAGACGTGGCGGGACTACGGCGGGGATCCCGATCGACAGTCTCCGATCACGTTTTCCGCGCCGGGGGAAGGCCTGTACGGCTTCTACTTAATCGTTACGAACGCCGCCGGACCATCGAGCAGCGCCCCGTTGAACGGTGCCCAGCCACAGCTCTGGGCGTTCGTTGATTCGACGGCGCCTGTCGTTCAACTTCATCCTCTGAGACAGAGCACCCAGCTCGGAAAGCGGATTCTTCAGGTACGCTGGACAGCTATCGATGCGCACCTCGGTCCTCGCCCGGTGGCGTTGAGTTACGAATCGCGTCCTGCCCAGCGCTGGCGCGCCATTACACCTGATCCGATCGCCAACACCGGGCGGTATGATTGGACGATTCCGGACGATGTGTCCGGTCCGGTCGCGGTCCGCGTTACGGTTCAAGATCAAGGCGGACACCGAACACACAGCAAACCGGAAGTGATGGAACTCGGGGGTCACCTGTCACCCGCCGGCGCAGCGCCGGACGACGTACGACTCTCGATCCAGGACCCGGCGGTTCCCGTATCACGACCTGCTGCCGCGCGGGCGAAACGACTCTTTGATGAGGCCCTGCGCTTTCGCGATCGGGGGCTGTATGCCGAGGGCATTGCGCGACTGCGCGAAGTTGTTCGCTTGCGACCGGATTGGCCCGAAGCGTTTGCCGAGATGGCGGACATGCTCTACCGTATCGGTGACCCGGAGCGGGCGTTGAGCGCGTATCAGTTGGCGCTACGCCATCGACCGAATATGCGTTCGGCGCTTCGTGGTTCGGCGCTGGTGTATCGCCGGCAGAATGATCATACGGCGGCGGCCCGCTCGTTGCGGACGATTCTGCACAATCAGCCGGATGACGCGGAAACGTGGATGAACCTGGGCGACGTTGCGGTCTATCAAGGTGACGAGCTCTTGGCACGGGAATGCTATACACGAGCGACACAGGTGGATCCCCGTGCCCCCGAAATCGTCGCGGAGGCGCGCAAACGGCTGGACGTGATGGCGTCGGTTTCCAGAACGTATCGTCCCACCGGCGAATAGCATGATGAGTGTTGGTATGAAACCCGTTTACGCCGTTGTCGGTCCGAGCCGTTTCCTTCGGCACGAAGCCGTCGCCCAGATCCTCAAGGGGGCAGACGACACGGAAGGCGCAACGGGTCATGCACGGTTCGACGGTTCCCGTGCGGACGTCGCCGCCGTTCTCGACGAAGTCCGCACGGAATCGCTGCTGAGCGAGCATCGCGTCGCGATCGTCGACGACGCCGACCCGTTCATCACGGCCAATCGACCCTTGCTCGAACGATACTGCGCCCGCCCAAACGAGACCGGTTCCCTGATCCTGTTGTGCAAGTCGATGCCCAAGACGACGCGACTCTACAAAGCCATTCGTGACGCCGGGACCGTCGTTGTTCTCGACGTCCCCCGGGGTCGTGGGCTGGTAACGTGGACGGTCAAGCGAGCACAGTCGCCCTATGGCAAACGTCTGAGCCCGGGCGGCGCGCAGCGTCTGGTGGAACACCTCGGCGACGGGCTCGATGCGATCGATGCCGAACTTGGGAAGCTGGCTGCATTTTCCGGGTCGCACGGCGAGATCACACCCGCGGATATCGACGAGCTGACCGGCCATCATCGCGAAGAGAAGATCTTCGCCGTCATTGATGCGCTGTCCGTCGGCGATACGTCCGGTGCGCTGCGTCATTGGGAACAGGTTCTGGCCACGGACCGCGCGGCGCCCGCACGGGCCATCGCCGGATTGGCGTGGGGTGTCCGACGTCTCCATGACGCGCGATGCGCGTGGGAGAGGGGTGAGAGTATCGCATCGTTGGCCCGGGGGATGTTCACCGACCCGGCGACCCTGCGCCGTCGGTTTGATCGATTCAGCAGGGCGCAGTTGGAGGGGCAGCAGCGCGATCTGCTTGCGGCGGATATCGCGGTCAAGACCGGTGCCGCAACGGTCCATCTCACCGTCGAGCGATTCATCGTGAAGCACGCGACCGCCGGACTCGCCGGGCGAGAGACCGGCTGAGACCTTGACCGACGGAAGGGGCGATCGTCGCTCTTTGACGGCCTTGACGACCGCTCAGAACTTTGCAGGCTCATGGGAGGGGCCTTGCGACCAACAAGAAGAAAGTAAGCAGACGATGTCCAAGACAAGGATGGAACGGAGTATCGTGAAGATGATCATGCGGCGCCTGCAACCGGTGAGCACCCTGTCCGTGACGGTATCACTTCTCGCCATGTCGTCGGGATGTGCGATCGTCGGGGCGAATCGAAACGCAGGAGGCGGATCGACGGCACAGACGCCGACGGGGGGGATCCCGCCGTCCTTCGCCCAGCCGACGACGGAAGCGGGATCCGACGCCGAGTTGGCTGCACTGGTCGAGTTTCTCGAACGGACAGCCAAGTACGACGAGGCGCGCCTGGAGAGTCCCCGCGAGAACCGACCCCACCCCGGCGCGGCGCAGAAGATTCAGCCGGCAGCTTCCTTCGATCTCGCGAGCCGCTCTGCACCACCGACAAAGACGCCTGCGCCGCGTGTCGCCGACGCTTCAGATTTCGTGTCCGCCAATGCACAAATGGCGCTGGATGAAAGACTGACGCGGCAGCCCATGCCGGCGTTGCCGGTCGTCGAGTCCCTATCGATACCCGCCGCGGATCTGGATGACGCCGTGTCAGAAGAAGCACCCAACAACGCGACCAACGAATCGATGGACTTGAACTCGGCGTCCGCGACCGGAATCGTCGCTCCGTTCCTTTCGTATCTCAAGACGCGAGCGGAAGCGTCACGAATGTTCGATCATGAGTGGCAACATCGGTTGGCCTTGCTCGCACTGCATCGCGACCGTGAAGCGCTCGAAATCTCATCCGAGATTCCGCGCGAGGCGCAAGACCTGCTGGGAACGCTCATCCGAGCCGTCATCGGTGTTCGGAGTGCCACGCGAGACCCTCTCTCAACCGGCAATGAAGCGCTCGCCCGGGTCGAGGAACTTCGCGATCTGCTCGCGGGCCGAGCGGATCCCGTGGTCGCCACCCTGGCGTTGTGTCGGAAGGTGGTCACTTTCGGCGCTTATGAACCGTTGCCGGATACGGATTTCGTGGCTGGCCGGAGTACGCAGGCAATTGTCTATATCGAGATCCGCAATTTCCAGTCTGAGCGGACGGACGAGGGCCATCACCGTACGGCGCTCGCGACGCGGCTTGAGGTTCTCACTGGTGGCGGACAGTCCGTGTGGCGCCATGAGGAACCCGAGGTTGTCGACGTCTGTCGACGGCGGCGGACCGACTTCTTCATTGCCCAGAGAATCGTGCTACCGCCTTCGCTTCCAGCTGGAGATTATGTATTGAAGGTGTTGGTTGACGATAGACTCACGGGACGCGCCGACGAGGCCTCCCATTCGTTCCGGATTCTCAGCGCGACTTCACTCGCGGGCGCGCCATAGTCCCAAAGGTCGCTTCGGACATTCCCCCCAGCGCCCCATCTCGCGGCGCCCCAGATTAGGCCAACTCTCTCCGGTCGACAGGCCATTGCGAGAGGCAGGGAATCTGAGGCAAGATCGGCAGGTTCCACAAGTATCGCAGATTTCAAACTCATCGCCTCGCGCTCTTGCAGAATGTCGGATCAACCAATAAGGTAGTTAATGGTCGGATAGGCACATAGTCTAGAAAGGGAGAAAAAGGTGGCTAAGAAAACTCCTGTTGGAGCAGAGACGCTGGACGATCTTTTGAAGTCCTTACTGGTTCTATCTCGTACGGTAGATCATGTACTGGAATCGCGGGCCGTGGAATCTGCGGTCGGCCAGGCGCTCTCGTCCTCGAAAGTGCAGATTATTCGTCTTCTCGGACGTCGAAGCGGACAGACGTCCACCCAGGTCGCACGGTATCTGGGCGTCACGAAGCCCGCCGTCAGCCAGATCATCGATTCGATGGTCCGGGCGAAGATGGTCGTTCGAAAGCCTACAAAGAAAGACCGGCGCGAGGTCGCTCTCGAGCTGACCAAGACGGGCAAAACTCACTACCGGGCGATTCGGCGTGAACAGCACCATGTCCTCCGCGTGGCGACCCGTAACGCCAAAGTGACGGGCACGAAGCGATGGTCGGACCATCTGCAGGGGATCACCGCAGCGATCGCACAGGCCGACAAGGCCTTCGAGGACTTCTGCCTCCAATGTGGTGCGCACGAGGACGGTACGTGTATTCTCGACGGCGGCGATGCGGACTGCTCATTCCTGAGGCACTGCAGAACTTCACCCAAGCGGACGGTCAAGACCGCGAAGAAAACCAAGACGACAAAGAAGACCAAGAGGCGGTAGGCGAACGGCCAGACCGCAGCGCGTTCCGCGTCTTCGGCGACCTCGGCTTGGAAAGGCCGGGGTTGCGTTGCTGCGCGCTGGTCCTGACGAAACCGCTGATCCGACGGACAGCCGTCAGCCCGGGCACCATCGCCCCTCATTTGAGCCAACAAGAATCCGCGCCGGAACCGCGTCGTTACGCCGTATATCCATACAGAGAGGGTTTGGGGGCGGCTCGGCAACCTCCTCACAGAAAAGTCCCGATGTGACAATGCCGGGTCGTCCCCCCTCTTGATTCTACCGTGTGCGGACTGGGTCTCGAGGGCGTCGGGTCCGCGCCGTCGCAGCCCAGGACCCCCGCCCGTCGTGGAATGGGGCCAGATCAATCCGCCGATTTCACCGACGCCGAGTCCACTCCGCGCCCGCGTACTTCGAGATCCGTTCGGCGGCGATGGACAATTCCTCCTCGGTCCAATCGCCCAAAGTCGATCCCATTCGCAGCACGCCCATCAGATGTGACTCAAATGCCGCCCGCACCAAGGCCACGGCCTCGTCAAACGGCTGCGAGACTTCACCCGTGTCCTGCTGGGAGAACCGGTTCCCCAGAACGATTGAACCGTGCTGCAGGATCGCCGTTTGCGTTCGACGCTGGGCGCTACCGGCGACTTTTCGCCCGTCCATCAGAACATCGGCCTCATGCCGGCGCGAGAAGCAGAAGAACGGCCCCCGCGACGGACCCGAGTCGTCCGTGAAACCACAGCGATGGGAAGACGCATCCAATCCTCCAAGCGCGTCAATCACGGCTTCATGGGCCATGTCGTACAAGCGTCGAGGTTTGCCGGCGACAAGCGGATGTTTGATCGGAAGCGTCAACGAGTAGGTCAACTCGAGATCATGCAGGATCGCGCCGCCCCCGGTCAATCGCCGTACCACCGGCAGCGATCCGGCCGGCGGCGGCAGCTCTTCGTAGGCCGTGTAGGGCTGAAAGTAGCCAAGCGAAATGGTCGGCGGGTCCCACTGGTAGAGCCGGAGCGTAGGCGGTGAGTCACCGGTCCCGACCCGCAACATCAGCGCCTCGTCACGCGCCATGTTGGTCGGCCCGTCGAGCGCGATGTCCCGAAGCACCCGGATGTTCTGCTTGGCTTGCACAAGACCAGACTAGCAGAGGACGTGGGATCGGCAAGATGATCGGTGGCTGCGTCAACGCCTAATCGGCGGGCTTCCATCGAACGTACGGCTTTCGTGTGGCGCCGACCTCGTCCAGCCGCTTGACCGGCGCCGTGTGCGGTGCCGTGCGGACCACGTCCGGATTCTGTTCGATTTCGTCGGCAATGCTCAGCATAGCGTCGACGAAGTGATTCAGCGTGTGGATCGACTCCGTCTCGGTCGGTTCGATCATCAGGCAATGGTGAATCGGCCAGCTCATCGTCGGCGGGTGAATGCCGTGGTCAATCAGCCGCTTGGCGACGTCGTGCTCCGTCACACCGCTGTTGTCGAAACGAGGCACCATGATGAACTCGTGCGCGTAGGGCGGTGGAAACGGCATCGAATACCGGTGTTTGAGCTTGGCCGCAACGTAGTTCGATGCGAGGACCGCCTTCTGGGCGACGTCGCGCAGCCCGTCGTGCCCCAGTGAACGAATGTACGTGTAGGCCCGAACCAGCACGCCGATCTGCCCGTAAAACGACCGCACCTTGCCGATGGAAGCGGGACGATCGTCACACCAGCCGAAGGTCCCATCCTTGCGTTGAATGACCTGTGGAACCGGAAGAAACGGTCGAAGGTGCTCGGCCACCGCGACCGGCCCCGCCCCCGGACCGCCGCCGCCGTGCGGCGTGCTGAACGTCTTGTGCGTGTTGAAGTGCATGCAGTCGACGCCGAAGTCACCCGGCCGCGTAATTCCAAGGATCGCGTTCATGTTGGCGCCGTCGAGATAGAGCTGCGCACCGGCGGCGTGAATGACCTTCGCAATGTCGGCAATCTGCTCATCAAAAACACCGACCGTGTTCGGATTGGTGATCATCAACGCAGCCGTATTCGCATCGACCTTGGCGCGGAGGTCGTCCATGTCGACCCGTCCGTCCTCTTTCGACCTCACGGAAACGTGCGTGGCGCCGCAACTCGTGCAACTGGCGGGGTTGGTTCCGTGCGCACTGTCCGGCGCCAGGACCACCGTGCGGTGCTCACCCCGGCTTCGGTGATAGGCATTGATGACCATCAACGCCGTCATCTCGCCATGGGCACCGGCAGCCGGCTGCAACGTGACCTCCGGTAGGCCGGCGATCTCTGCGAGGTCTGAGCGAAGCCGAAAGAGCAGCTCCAGCATGCCCTGAACGTCGCCCTCATCCTGATACGGGTGCAAATGGGCGAAGCCCTCGAGACCCGCCACACGCTCGTTGACCCGCGGGTTGTACTTCATCGTGCAACTTCCGAGCGGGTAGAAGTTCTCGTCAACGCTGAAGCAGCGATGAGAGAGCCGCTTGTAGTGGCGAACCACGTCAAGCTCACCGATCTCGGGAAGCGGCGGAGGTTGATCCGCCAGGAGTTCCGCCGGAACAACGTCCTCTCGGCGGAGCCTGGGAACATCGCTCGCCGGCAGTGACGCGCCGCACAACCCGCGCGAACCCAGCTCGAACAAAACGGAAGGCTGCAGTGGAAACCTTGTCGATCCCATGGCAACGTGGCTCGCTACATTCGGTTCCAAAGTGTTTGCTGTGCTCATGTTTTCGCTCTTGCCAGTCGTCTACTTTCATCCCTGAGCACAGCCCGGGCTCCACGTCGAACGGTTCAAGGTGACCGCTACGCGCCCTTCAGCGCGGCGACGAGCGCATCCATTTCGCCCTTCGTCCGTTTTTCCGTTACGGCCACGAGGAAGCAATCGTCAAAGCGATCGTCTATTCGCTTCAACGCGACACCTCCGAGGATGCCCGCCTCGCGACATTTCCCGAGAACGGTCGTCACATCGCGCGTGGTTCGCACGACGAACTCCTTGAAGAACGGCGCCGCAAACCGAAGCTCGAACCCGTCCAGCTTCGCGATTTCCGCCGCGGCGTAGTGGGCCTTGTCAAAGCACTGCGACGCCACCGTGCTGATTCCGCACCGCCCCATCGCGGCCGTGTGGACGGCGGCTCGGACCGCGAGCAACCCTTCGTTGGTGCAGATGTTGCTGGTCGCACGTTCTCGCTTGATGTGCTGCTCACGCGTCTGCAGGACAAGGCAAAACCCGCGACGCCCGTCTCGATCCTTGCTCATCCCCACGAGGCGGCCTGGCATCTTGCGAAGATATTTCTCCCGCCCGGCCAGCAATCCCAAATAGGGACCTCCATACTGCAACGGCACGCCCAGCGCTTGCCCCTCCGCGACCACGATGTCGGCGTCAAACGCTCCGGGTGGTTTGAGGACCCCCCCCGCAATCGGGTCCGTCGCCACGATGGCCAGCGCGCCGTGCGCGTGTACCTCGTCAATGATGCGATCCAACCGTTCCACACAGCCGAACAGGTTCGGCGACTGCAGTACGACGGCGGCCATTGAGTCATCCAGGGCACCTTCCAGGGCGCGCTCGTCAACAACGCCGTCTCGATCCGGCAGCACGACGATCTCCAGATCCTGCGAATCGGCATACGTCTGCAACACCCGCCGCGTGTCGGGGTGAACGGTTTGGGCAACAAGTGCGCGGCGGCGACCGTTGATGGTTCTGGCCATTCCCACCGCCTCCGCCGCAGCGCTGGCCACCTCATACATCGAGGCATTGGCGATATCCATGCCGGTAAGCTGGCAGACGAGCGTCTGAAACTCGAAGAAGAGCTGAAGAATGCCCTGAGAGGCCTCCGCCTGATACGGCGTATAGGCGGTGAGGAACTCGGACTGCCCGGCAAGTGCATCGACCACCGTGGGAATGAAATGATCGTACGCGCCTGCCCCCAGAAAGCAGGTCAGCTTCGAGCAGTCGTCGTTCTTGTCCGCCAGCGACTTCGCATCGCGCAGCAACTCGAGCTCGCTGACGCCGGCGGGAATGTTCAGATCTCGCTTCAGGCGAAGCGAATCCGGGATGGGAGCGAAGAGCGATTCCATCGAGTCGACGCCGACGGCACCCAGCGCCTCCTGAACCTCATCGCCCGTAAACTGCGTAAATCTCATAGCGTCGTTTTCCGGTGGTCGTCAGGGGGTGCGCCGGGCGTTTCGCACCGTGCGCCCGTAACATCCGGCTTGAAGATCTTGGTCTCCAACGCCCTGTTGTAGTTGGTCCAATGACTGGCGGCGTCGCGATCGTTATCGATCTGGGCGACGAACATCGCGATCTTCGCGTCCAGGTTGTCGAGAAAATGAACCGCGATAGCCTCCGGAACCGCCGGGAGCTTCGGACTGCCGAACTCGTACCGACCGTGGTGACTCAGCACGATGTGCTGAAGCACCGCCCGAAGATCCGCCGGGAACACCCGCCCCGTTCGCGACTCGGCCTTGGCGGCTTTTCGATCGATCCAGACCACGGCCAGCGCAATGTGCCCAACAAGCTGGCCCTCGTCGCTATATCCGATGTTGGTGGCGTACGTCAGCTCTTTGGCCTTGCAGATGTCTTGCAGGAAGATGCCCGTGAGAACAAGGTCGAGGCTGAGCTCGGGATAGAGCGGGATCGTCCGAAGGGCCAACTCCATCACGTTCAAGGTGTGTTCGAGCAGCCCGCCGATGTACGCGTGGTGCATCATGACGGCGGCGGGTGCCTTCTTCACCCACGCCACAAGCTCCTTGTCCGAAAGAAACTCCTCGATCAGTGCGGCCAGGTCCGCGTGTTTGACCTCGCCGAGAATCTCCACGACGCGCGACCACATGACGTCGATGTCCTTCTTCGTCTTGGGAAGGAAATCGGCGATGTCGAACGAATCAGGCTCGGCCGGGCGCATCGCATCGATGATGAACTGGGGATTGCCCTTGTAGTTCTCGACGCGCCCCTTGAAACGCAGAAACCCGCCCTCGGGCATTTGGTCGAACATGGCCTCGGTCGCTTGCCACTGACGCGCAACCAGATGCCCCGTGCGATCGGCCAGAACGGCGTGGATGTAGAGGTTGCCCTGCGTCGTCGTGCGCAGGTCCTTCCCTTGGATCAGGAAGACCTCATCCTCCAGGCGTTCTCCAGCGTGTAATTCCGTGATGAATCGTCGTGCCATCGGGCGCTCCCATCTGCAACGCGAGAGCCGTAGCTTATGACCAATCGACAAGGCCAGCAAGGTACGTTCCAACGGCACGGCGTGGCGCCACGAAACGTACCAGCCCCGGCGTGGCTCCGCGCTTTACGGCCGCCGCCGCCCCAACGATAATGGGAAGACCTCCGCCCAGGGCCGGCGGGATGGATGCTGGGGATCCGTGATGGTGAACGACTCGATCGGAAGAAATCTGCCCCTATCTCGCCACCGCACGACGCTCCGACCGCGATGGCCAGTTTGGACCGCTGCTGCCGCCGCGGCCGTGCTGAACGTCGTGGGCCCCCACGCGGCGGCGACCGCCACCGAAACCCAGGAGAGGACCCCGAAGATGACGAGCTCGACCGAGACGAACCACACCAACCGCCTGGCCCGCGCGACCAGCCCCTACCTCCTGCAACACGCGCACAACCCCGTCGACTGGTATGAGTGGGGCGACGAAGCGTTCGCCAAAGCGAAGACCGAAGACAAACCGGTATTTCTGAGCATAGGCTACTCCGCCTGCCATTGGTGTCATGTCATGGCACACGAGAGCTTCGAGGCGGAAGACATCGCCGCCGTGTTGAACGAGCACTTCGTCTGCATCAAGGTCGATCGAGAGGAACGCCCCGACATCGACGAAATCTACATGGCCTACACGCAGGCGCTCACCCGTCACGGTGGGTGGCCGATGAGTGTCTGGCTCACACCGGAGGGGACTCCGTTCCACGCCGGAACATACTTTCCCAAAGAGCAGTTCAAGCAGATTCTCCTGGGCATGTCCGACACCTGGGAGAACGACCGGGCGAAGATCAACGCGGGTGCCGACGGCATTCGCGACTTCTTCAAGCGGTGGTCGGCCGATCCCCAGCCCGCGCAAACCGCCATCACCGTCAACGTACTCGATCAACTTGCCGACCGGGTCGCCTCCTACTTCGATCGCACACGCGGGGGGTTCAAGAGCGACGCCAACAAATTCCCGCCCAGCATGGCGATGGAACTGCTCCTCCGCGTCTACCGCCGCACGGGAAAGGCCGAACTGTTCGAGCCCGTCGACATCACGCTCGACAACATGGCCCGCGGCGGCATCTACGACCACATCGGCGGCGGCATCTGTCGCTACAGCACCGATCCGCAATGGCTGGTTCCTCACTTTGAAAAGATGCTCTACGACCAGGC
>JAJDDV010000090.1 GCA_029260135.1 Phycisphaerae bacterium
GCGCTCAAGCGGATGATGTACTTCTTGTACCGAATAGCCATGACGATCCTCCATGATCTGATGACTCGACATCCATACCATGGAAAGATCGGAATAACGAACCAAAAACCCGCACGTTTTCGTGTGGCTATGCACTAGTGCTTGGTCGGCGTAATGGGTCGTGTGCCCACGCCGATGGCGATCGCTGAGGTCGCATACGGAATCGGCATGTTGCTGTCGTCGACCAGCGTGGAAGCGCCAGGCTCGGTGATGGCCGCAACCCTGAACGAACCCGCCGCATCGGCCGACGCACGGAGTAGGAACGTACCCAGGTAGCCTGAGGACGTATCGACTGTGCCCTCGAACAGCGCCGAAGCCAGCCGCCCGCCGTCCTTGTCCGCCGCGTCGAGTTGCTGCTTGCCGACAAACACGAAGTCCGTCCGGGTCTTCTCGACGACAACATCCTGCAGCCACAACTGGCCCGCAGCACCGCCAGTGACCGACAGGTTCACCTGATAGGCGCGAAGGCCGGAAACGTTGCCGGAGAGGAATGCGTCGATGCGAAGTACGCCATCCGCCGCAATCGATGTCTGCGACGGAACGAGCTTGATCACCGGACGACCGGATCCGTCGGACGAGCGGTTGATCAACTGGGTGAGGCGTTTGGCCTGCCCCTCTGCGACGTTCGCCAATGTCGCCTGGTTCGCGTCGAGTGAAACCGAAGCGAACGTGTGGAACTTGCCGTGTACGAACACCGCCAGGTGGCTGACCTCGTGCTTGCTCATGCTACTTGAAAGCCGACGGGCCGCATCTTCCTTGAGGGTCACCTCGATGTCACTACCGCCCCGAACCGCAATGGCCGAAGCCGATAACACATCGCTCTGCGCGATGGCGCCCCGCGCCGCCACGTAGATCGTGTGATCGCGATCGATCGTCACTGCCTGGTAGCCCGCCGTCGGGCTCGTCGTCGCCAATCGCAGCTCCAACGGCGAACGCCCCGAAGATCGAAGCGACTCCGTCTGCGCCTGTGCGGTCAGCACCCCCAACACACCTACGCTCAAGACCGTTGCCGTCGTTACTCGCCTTACCCTGCGCATTGCACGTTTCCTTTCAGTTAGCGTTGCGTTCGGCTCGATAGGTGCTACACCCCGATGCCGGAACGGTTCCACCGCTCCACGCGGTGCTTGTTCGCACCACCCATCCGCCTCGGCCATCTCCATAGAATTGTCCCACCTCACCGAACAGCCTTATCTTCCACAAATACGACCGAGAACGCAATGTTTGTCTCAGAAAAAAAGAAAGTAAGTCTCGAAAAACTACCAAACGGAGTGAAAAATGAAGGGGGAATGCATGCTGGTTCGGGCGCCGATGGGGGCGCGCTGGGGTCCGTCGCCCCGTCGGTCCCGTTCCGGACGCCTGCGTGCGCCCTTCGACATCGGATTAAAGGCGACGTACTGCGGAGTCGGTGGCGGCTCCCATGGATGCTGCTGCAACGCCGGTTGTCATGGATGCGCCGGTCCCCGCCCGGGACCTCCACGGCCGGAGCCGCCTCCGCGGCTTGGCATTTGGATGCCCCTCTCGGCCATTCGCGCGCGGAGGGCGGAGAAGTAGATCATCTGCCTGGCGGTATCGTCGGGGTTTCTGCTCTCCGATTGCGACTTGCGCTCGGACTTCGTTCTTTGGGCGAAGCGGCGGCGGTGGTTTTCGGCGTCACGGTCAGAGGCGCCTTCTTCTTTCTTTTGTTCCTCACGACGTTTCTGCCAATCGTCCATTCGCTTCTTGAACTCGTCAATGTGTGCGTCGAGGACGGCGTTTTCGTCTTCGGCGGACGAGGCGTAGAACTCGTCGACGCGTTCGTTCATCATGTCGTTACGAAGCACGCGCATGTTTCGTCGGAGCTCCGCGCGCTGCTCACCGGTGAACTCCTGGTTTTGGAAGGTCTCGCGCATGGTCTGGCGAATGCGTCCGGGGTCGTTCGCCTGGACCTGGCGCAGCGCCTCGACGGAGAGCTCGGGCGGTAGCGTGGAGTCGGCGAGAGGGCCGGAGGGGCGGGCGACGAACGCCCAGACGGCGGCACCGAGCATCAGTGCGATGCCGATGGCGGGAAGGATCGTCTTGGGGGAGGACAGGCTGAATGAACTCATCGCATTGGCTCCAAGGAGAGATTGTCAGTTTTCATAATCGGATACATGGCCGTCAATGTACAGGTATCGGCGAGCTCCGGTCGTGCCGGCTGGGGCGTGGAAGTTGTCATAGTCTCGCATCACCCAGATCGCTGTTTCGGCGACGGATCGTCCGCGCTGGCCATAGCGATTGGCGATTTCGGTCATGGTTTGACCGGCGAAAAAGGTTCGGTACTCGTAGCTGGAACCCTCGGATTCGAAGTAACTGAGCCCGTTGTTGGGCGCGGGTCGTGTGGAGCCGGTCTCGTCTTTGGGGCATTGGAACGGCCCGGTGTCGTTGCCGAGGCGTTTGCTGAGGACGTCGGCGATGGAGATAGGCTCTTCGCGATCGAGGGGAAGCGGTGCCACCGAGGGCATGAAGGAGGCGTGGGGTAGTCGGTCGCGATTGTCGCCGATGTAGCCGCGAAGTGCGATTCCGATCTGTCGCAGGTTGCTCCCGCAGACGGCGCGTTTGGCGGTGGCGCGGGCGCTGCGAAGCGATGGTGCGAGTATCCCCACGAGGAGGGTGATGATCGCTATCGTCACGAGCACTTCGATCAGGGTGTAGGCGCGACGGCGAATCATGGGTCGGGTTCCTTCGTGCGTCCGGGCTGAGCCGGATCCGTTCCACCGTTTCCGAGTATAGCTCAACATCGGTCGGATGCGACGGATTTCCGAGGGCCCTTCCAAGAGCGGTTCCGGCGACGACACCGGGCGCGGTGGACCCTTGCCCCGTCTAACGGTGGAAGACGGTCTGTATTGCGTGTTTGATGGGCTGGGATGAATGAAGTCTGCGACGGGCGATTCAGAGCCTTCGCACGCCCGGAGGATAACGATTTGTTAGAGACGAGCGATGGGGTGGGCGGCACCGGGTCCGGCTGGGGCGGCGCGTTGTCGTCCGCCTCGAGTGGATTGGCGGGGGCGTGCGGTGGCCTCGGCGGCATCGGCGGACTACATTGGCGTCACGCCGATGGCTTCGGCGGTGAGTGATATGGAAAAACGCCCGCGCGGATGCGCTCGGGATGAGAAGAGAGTAAGGGCGGAATGAAAACCATTATCGAGCCGTTTCGAATCAAGGCTGTCGAGCCGATCCGCATGACCGGGCGCGAGGAGCGCGAGGCGATCCTCGAGCGGGCGGGATTCAATGTATTTCTGATCGATGCGAACGATGTCCTGATCGACCTTCTGACAGACAGCGGTACGGGGGCGATGAGCAGCGAGCAGTGGGCGGGTGTGATGCGGGGGGACGAATCGTACGCGGGTGCCAAGAGCTTTCATCGGTTCTACGATCGCGTTCAGGAGATGACCGGTTTCTCGCACATCCTTCCGACGCACCAGGGCCGCGCGAGCGAGCGGATTCTGTTCCAGGTGACGGCGGGACCGGGGATGGTCGTACCGAACAACAACCACTTCGACACGACGCGGGCCAATGTGGAGCATTCGGGTGCGAAGCCGCTCGACCTGGTGATTGATGAAGGTCAGGTTGCGAATTCGCGGCATCCGTTCAAGGGGAATATGAATCTCGAACGGTTGGAGCGGCTTTTCGAGGATGTGGGGGCGGAGCGCATTCCGCTGGTGATGCTGACGGTGACGAACAACAGCGGGGGCGGACAGCCAGTGAGTCTCGAGAACATCCGTGCGGTGCGCGAGATCTGTGATCGGCATGGGACGCCGCTGTTTCTCGATGCGTGTCGCTTCGCGGAGAACGCTTACTTCATCAAGGAGCGTGAGCCGGGACAGTCGAATCGATCGGTGCCCGAGATCGTTCGCGAGATGTTCGAGTTGTCGGACGGTGCGACGATCAGCGCGAAGAAGGACGGTCTGGTGAACATCGGTGGGGTCCTTCTGTTTCGGGATGCGGATCTGGCGCAAAGGGCGAGGAATCTGCTGATCCTGACGGAGGGGTTCCCGACGTATGGCGGACTGGCGGGGCGCGATCTGGAGGCGATGGCCCAGGGGTTCACCGAGGTTCTTGAAGAGGACTATTTGCACTACCGCATCCGCAGCGTGGGTTATCTCGGCGAGCGGTTGACGGCGGGTGGGGTGCAGATTGTCGAACCGCCGGGTGGTCACGCGATCTATATTGATGCGGCGGCGTTCTGCCCGCATATCCCACGGGATCGACTCCCGGGTCAGGCGGTCGTCTGCGCGTTGTATCGGCACGCGGGGATTCGTGCGGTGGAGATCGGTACGCTGATGTTCGGTGGTGAGGGTAACCGTCCTGAGATGGAGCTTGTCCGGCTGGCGATTCCACGGCGCGTCTACACGCAAAGTCACATCGACTATGTGGTGGAGGCGGTGCTCGATGTGTTCGATCAGCGCGATGCGCTAAGGCCCCTCGAGATTGTCGATGCGCCGGCTCAGCTTCGCCACTTTACGGCTCGGCTGAGAGAAGTGGGCTCGTAGTCACGGGGTCCGGCGGAATCGATCCGGCGGCTACGGCTGGGCTACGTTGTCCACATATTCGATGCGCTCGACGACGGTGCCGCTCTCGTTCCACCGTGTGAAGAGGCCCTGCTTCTTTCCTTTGACGTAGCGGACTTCGGTTTTCTTCTCGCCGTTCATGTACCATGCGGTGAACAGTCCGTTCCATGCACCCCTGTCGTAGGACTGCTCTTCCGCGAGTGAACCGTCCGGATACCAGACCTTCCAGATTCCGTTCTCGAGCCCCTCGTGGAACTGCCCCTCGGTCTTGACCTGTCCGTTTCGATACCAGGCGGTTCGTGGGCCGTGGCGGATGCCGTCGATGAAATGGAGTTCGGCCTTCTTCTCGCCCTGTTCCCAGAACAGGCGGATCGCTCCGTGCCCGATCAGGTTGCCGTCGTCGTCTCGATAGCCTTCACTCACCATTTTGACCACGCCGTCGGGGTACTTCTCCTCGACGATCTCGATCGGCGGGCGTTCGATGTCCGCCATGGCGGCGGTGGGCGCAGTCTTGTCGTACTCTGTCTTGTGGCCGGTTGAATTGCAGCCCGCGGTTGCGAGCGTGGTCAGCGTCACCAGCAGCGCGATGCCGTTGATGGCGCGATCGTTACCGTAGCGTTGGATCCAGTCGTACACGCGTTTACCTCCGGTTGTGGTCTTACCGGGTGAGACTGCGGCGTATCGTTGCTCGCCGTGACCCGGGACCTGTTCGCAAGCACTCATCGTATCGTCTTGACCGGCGAGTCGGAAGATGTTCTTCGCTGCCGACCTGGTACGATCATCCGACTCGACCTGCGTGGTCTCGGTCTCTGGCAGACTGGTTCTCGGCGTCGCCGAGCTCGGTCGTCGAGAAGGGGGATATCGGGCCGTGAGCCTCGTTTTTACCGGAAGACTGCCGGGTGACGCGAAGCCCTTCCATCTCCGTGAGTGGTCAGGCTTGATCGGCGAGACGGATAGCATCGCGAAGATGTTCGGGGCGTAGCGTTCCGATCACGAGGCTTGTGACATCGGGGTTGCGCAGAATATGGGGGATGGCGGTCTCGGGTGGGAGGCGTCCGGAGGCGAGGCCCTTCTTGATGATGACACCGAGTCCGCTTCGAGCGGCCTGGCGCATGACGTCTGCGTGGGAATCGTC
>JAJDDV010000010.1 GCA_029260135.1 Phycisphaerae bacterium
GGGGTCGTTTTGGAGGAAGCGACCTGTGCCGGGGTCGTATTCTCGGGCTCGGGCGTTGTAGAGGACGAGTCCGGTGCTAAGTGGGTTGGCCGACAGCGGATCGACCCATAGGCCTTGGAAGAGATGGAAGGACTCGAGGGGATTGGGGCCGGTGGTGTCGAGGGGGGCGCCGTCGCCGTCTTCGGCGTGGGTCAGGCGGCCGTAGGGGGTGTAACGGTATTGGCGGATCAGCTCGCCGTCGCAGGCGCGGGCGAGGCCTACGACGTTGTGGTTGGCGTCTTGGAGAACGTACCGCACCGTTCCGGGTCCGGCGCCAGTGTCGGGCGTGACCTGAGCGACCAGCTCATCGATGTAGTTGAGGCCATAGACGAAGCGCCGCCAGAGCTTGACCTCGCCGGGCGTGGGCGGCGGGCGGCTATGAGACGCGTGCGTCGTTCAGGAATGTGCCACTCTATGGCACTTGCACGTTACGGCGGGTGGAACCCGCCCTACAGGGACACGACCTACCTGGCTGGAACGCCAACGCTCGACAATGCACGCGCCCTCGCTTGTTCTGGGTCTAGCCTAGCTCGACCTCACGCCAGCCTCTATCGATCGGATCATTGGGATCGTCGGGATAATCGGTGTCGACGTACAGTTCATCTCCCCAGTGTAGAATAATCACGGGCTGGTGGTCTTCAAAGTCCAGTCGCATGCCGGTTGGTGATTCACTATCGCACTGAAAGATCATGGCTGAGGATTCTAGTCGCTTTTTCAGAACGCCTCTCCACACGACCATTTGGGACAAATCGCGCACGAGGAGTTCGCCATCATCGCACATGTTGTTGGGTCGCATGAGTGCGCTATCCACGTCCAACGTTTCCCCATCACCGCAGCCGATTATCCGCATCTGTAGACCGCCTTCAAACTCAAGCCAAAGCTCATTAGGGGGATCGCCAGTGAATTTGCCCTCACAAAAGAACACTAGTCCGTTAACGAACTCCAGATGGCGGCCTGTAATCTTCTGAAGTGAAGACTTCAGGGCATTCCTCTTGCTTGTCATGGTCCACGCAGCGCTTTCTGTACGTTTCGATTTGAGATGCCATCTCTCAAGATCGACACGAATTCGCCATCCGGCTTCGTGATGACGACGTGATTGCCCTTTATACGAAAAAGTACAGCTCCATGCCCGCCACCCAGCCCCTGGCCCGCGAACTGACCTGGCAAGGCCATGTCATAGTTGTTGGCGATATCATCAACCATGCTCTCGAACAGTCTTTTATCCGCCGGGTTGCGAGCGTCAAGGCCAAATTCCCTCATATGCTTGTCTGCCTTCCTTCCGAATTGATCCGCAGAACGCCGGAACGGCTTGACTTTCACTCGCCGAGCGACCCGCGATTTGTAAACCCACTTGGAGGCATGCCCGAGCGTCCGCAGCGCCTTCACGGCCGTGCCAAGGCCGACCAGAGCGCTCGTTCCGGCGCTCAAGTAGTCCATCAACCCGCCGCGACCGCTCCTGATAATCTGCACGGACTGGTACGCTTCATAGATGCCGTAGCCTGGGAGGAGACTCAAGGCGATGTCTGATGCCGTCTTTAAACCGAGTGAAGCCCACCTGGCCCCTTCGTTCAGTGCGCTTAATGATGCTATCCTATGTCCTCTACTCTCTTCATCCAAGCCCTCATGCTCGGCGAAGTAGTCGAACCCGCTGCCGACCTCTTGCTGGAAGTCGTCCCGATAGGAACCCGCTACCATCCCGGACGGGTCATTCCATGCATTTGGGTTTGATCCGACGAACTGGTAGAGGTTTAGGCCGTCGGCGTATTGGGTGGATGCGGATAGGGATGCGAAGACGGCGCGGGTTTGGCCGTTCATGGCGAGGGCGTTTGCGATGGCGAGGGCTTGGCCGTTGGGGTCTTGCTGGAGGAAGCGGGCGAGGGGTGGTCGGTAGAGTCTGTTGCGGGCGTGGTTGGTTCCGAGGCCTGCGTGCTCCTGGTCTCCTGCGAAGGGGTCGTAGAGCAGGCCTTGGAAGGTGTGGAAGGTGCCGAGGAGGTCGATGTCGGAGGTCAGCGGGCCAAAGGTGCAGTCGCCGTTGGTGTCGAGGGTGAGGCCTTCGGCGTCGGTGAGCTTGCCGTAGGGCGAATAGCGGTATTGACGGATGATCTCGCCGTCGCTCGCGCGGGCTAACCCTACGACGTTGTGGTTGGCGAAGGACGAGCTACCCGTGTGAGTACCGACCGTCCGTAATCGCTCCCCCACCTCAGCGCTTCGCTAACGAGGCGGGCCACCCGGCGATGTACTCGAGGCCATAGACGAAGCGGCGCCAGAGCTTGACCTCGCCGAGGGGAGGGAGACTACGAATCGGGTGGAGCGCTTAGGAATGTGCCACTCTATGGCACTTGCGAGTTGCGGCGGGTGAAATCCGATCCCGCACCTGGCTCTCTTTCCGTCCTACAGCATTGCCTCGTAACGATGGAGCAACCGGACGATCTCGAGCTGCGCCCTTAAGACGCCATTCCTACGGGACCTTCCTCGACACGAGCTCAAGAATGTCATCACCGACTCTGTTCTCTGGAAACAGCGGCGCAAATCGCTTAACGAGATCGTAGACTTCTTGGCTGACTTGCTCCAGGTGCCGGAGTTTGCGCGAGGCAGTAAGACGTACTGACTGTGACGGGTGCGCCAGAAATTGTGGAATATGAGGGATAAACGCCTCCCCTTCGTAGACGTAGCTAATCTCCAACGCAAAGGCTAGGTGCTCCTCATCGAAAGAATCTAAGTGCTCGATGATGCGTTGGACCACCGATTCCGGCACTCTTGATTCAGTGATGGCGGGCATGTATTCCCAGAGTCCAGCGCCCGAGAGGGATAGAAATCTGTCGAAGTCAAATGTAGGGGAATGATCCTGCGTCACCACGTCTTCTCCCAAGTTGTTGATATCACCTCACCGGCGCCATTAAGGTTCACCCATCCCGACCTGATGCCAGCTTTTGTTACTGCCCCCTCCTGTGCCAGCCGAATAGCTTCCGCATGCATAACACTTACGTAGACCTTACCCGATCGAGGCGCGATTGCTGCCGCCCACAGCCCAGCGACCTTGCTCGCAGCCGTTCCTGTGGGAATGATAGCCTTTTGGCGTGCGCTTGCCAATATGCCTCGACCACGGAGCACACGCAGGATTGCCGTCCATCCCGTGCCCCCGCCAACAGCGCCGCCACCTACGACTGCCCCAGTGCGCCATTTTCCCAGTGCTTTGAAAGCCACTTCGAAGGCAGTGGATACGCCGCCACCGATAAGCGCGCCGGAAGTGAATCCCTTACCGAGACCGAAGGTACTCAAACCGCCCGCCATACTTCCTCCGAGAATGTTTCCAATGGGCGACCACCGGCTAGCGAATGCCACGGCCCCGCCGACAAACGCGCCACCGATTGAGTAGGGAACACTATCGAGCACTCGATCAAAGTCCCCTGATGCGGATCCCTCTTCCAGCAACGAATAGACCCCCGCGTCAAGGCTAAACGCGTAAGCTGCGACCGCCGATCCGACAACGTCGGCAGCAAATCGTTGGTAGCCAATCAGTTGTCCGCTCGGGTCAGTTGCGGTGTTGGGGTTTGATCCGACGAACTGGTAGAGGTTTAGGCCGTCGGCGTATTGGGTGGATGCGGATAGGGATGCGAAGACGGCTCGGGTTTGGCCGTTCATGGCCAGGGCGTTTGCGATGGCGAGGGCTTGGCCGTTGGGGTCTTGCTGGAGGAAGCGGGCGAGTGGGGGTCGGTAAATTCTCGCGCGGACGTTGTTGGCGCCGTCGGGGTCGATGGGGGGGTCGCTGGTGTAGGGGTCGTACCAGAGGCCTTGGAAGGTGTGGAAGGTCTCGAGTGAGTCGAAGGAGGTGAGCGGGTTGAGGCTGCAGTCGCCGGAGGCGTCCATGGTGAGGCCTTCGGCGGCTTCGAGCTTGCCGTAGGGCGAATAGCGGTATTGGCGGATGATCTGGCCGTCGGATGCGCGGGCGAGGCCTACGACGTTGTGATTGGCGAAGGACGAGCTACCCGTGTGAGCACCGACCGTCCGTAATCGCTCCCCCACCTCAGCGCTTCGCTAACGAGGCGGGCCACCCGGCGATGTACTCGAGGCCGTAGACGAAACGGCGCCAGAGTTTGACCTCGGTGGGAGTGGGCGGCGGGGTCGTGGCCATTCGCGACGCTCAGTTCCACGCCCACGCGGGTACCCCATTCTCTGCCGACGGCACAGGTCGGGGGGGCGGACCGCCCCCACCGCCAGGCAATGATCCCGTGCACTGGGTCCGAGTATGGATCGCCGGGGGCCGCTGGCGGCTTGCCCGCCAGTGCGATGCCACCAGGACGAATCACCCCGATCCTCAGCGGGCTCGATCACACCGTTGGCACAATGAGATCCAATCTCGCTACGACAATGCGCGACGCATCATCCGCCACCGATAACACGTAAGCCGCTTCTCCAACCACGTCCCAATTCCCTCAATTGATAACGAGTGCAAATCCTGAGAATCCGAGAACCGCACGGCGACGAGTTCGATCCCCTTGGATGGCGACCTCGAGGCATACACGTGCCATAGACAACTGACGTGCAACCACGCAAATCGTACACTGAAAGCAGATCGTGTACGCCGAGCGATGTTCGCTCCGCAGCGCGCCGTGCTTTCGGCCCAACACCGGAGCCTCTCTCAGTGGCACGCTGGATGCTATGCGAACTGTAGTGCGATAGTGCCACGATGTGACAGTTTTCACCCGATGGTCTGCGCGATCCATGCGGCGCCGACGGCCCGGATCGCGCAGGCCACGTTACTGACCATGACTCCACCACCTACCGGTGAGAATGACTTGCTCGCAAATGGGAACACCAAACGTGCAAACGCAGAATAGAGTCCTCAACCGTTGGCTCGTCGTAACGGGTGCCATCCTCATTCAACTTTGCCTGGGCGCCATCTACGCCTGGAGCGTCTTCACCACAAACCTCAAGGCGCCGATCGCCGAAGGCGGCTATGGATTCACCGCCGGACAGACGCAGTGGATCTTCTCCGCAGGACTCGCCACCTTCGCACTCGTCATGCTCTTCGCCGGAAGGTGGCAAGCCGTGGTCGGCCCGCGACGGGTGGCCGCCACAGGCGGAATCGTCCTCGGCCTGGGTTACATCCTCGGCGGGATCTTCGGCAGTTCGTTTTGGGCGCAGTTCCTCTGTATCGGAATCATCGGCGGCGCCGGGATCGGACTCGCCTACGTGACGCCCATCGCCGTCGGCGTCAAGTGGTTCCCCGACAAGAAAGGCATGATCACAGGATTGGCCGTCGCAGGATTCGGGTTCGGCGCAACACTCTGGGTCAAGCTCGCCGGAAGCTGGTTCGGCGGTCTCCTGAACACGACATCCCTCTTCGGACTGCCCGGTGTTCAGAGCGTCTTTATCGTCTACGGCATCACCTTCGCCGTGCTCGTGTTGATCGGCAGCCGCTACATGATCAACCCGCCCGACGGATGGAAACCCCCAGGCTGGAACCCCGATACCGCGATAACAACCGCCCAGAACGGCGATCACGATCTCACGACGACACAGATGGTCGCCACACCCCAATACTGGGGACTTCTCGCCATGTTCACCGGTTCCGCCATGGCCGGACTGATGGTCATCGGCTGCATCCGACTCTTCGGTACCGACAGCCTCATCGAAGGCGGCGTGGTCAACGATGTAACCTCAGCCGGCATCCTCGCCGGAACCGCGATGGCCTGGCTCGCCATCCTCAACGGCCTGGGGCGTATCGTCTGGGGAAGCTTGTCCGACAAGCTCGGACGAGAGCGCTCCCTCTTCTTCATGTGTCTGCTCCAAGGCACCATGATGCTCATGTTCTTCAGAATCGGGGACACGAAGACCGGACTCATCCTTGGCGCCTGCATCATCGGATTCAACTTCGGCGGCAACTTCGCACTCTTCCCCGCCGCGACCGCCGACTTCTTCGGCAACAAGAACGTAGGCGTGAATTACCCCTGGATCTTCCTCGCCTACGGGATCGCAGGCATCCTCGGCCCCTACATCGGTGGCTACTTCCGAGACAGCGCCATGGGCGCCGAAGTCAACGCATGGGAGACCCCCTTCATGCTCGCGGGACTGGCCTGCCTCGCCGCCGCAGCGATCGCACCGATGCTCCGCGCACCACAGCCGCGCGTCGCCAAAGACCCAACGCACACAGGATGGCCGAAACCCGCATAGAGTGACCACCGCGCGAATCCGCGACGGCAACAAGTGAGCTGCGTCCTACACAAACGGAAGTGAAGTCACGACGGCCTCGACGCCGACGCCGCCACACTGCGCTGACAGGCCCTGGCCAACCTCATGTGACCCCGTCTTGACATACCCCAACCCGATCGGACACCCCATCGCCAACGACACACAAGAACTCGTGATCTGCCCAACCGTCTGACCGTCAGGCGTGGCCAGCTCAGCCCCCTTCGTCGGCGGCCGGTCGCCCTCAAATCGAAGTCCGACCATCTGCCGCGCCACCACATCACGCGACCGCATCCGCTCGACCACTTCCTGGCCAAGATAGCATCCCTTGTTGAAGCTCACGGCGCGCTCGAGCTGCAGCGTCTCTGCCGGAAGATACTCGTCCGTAATCTCATACCCCGGCCACGGAATCCCCGCCTCGATCCGCCGGATCTGTACGACTTCTTCGCCAACGACGTCCGCCCCCGAACCGTCCACCAAAGCCCCCTTCACGGAAGCCGCTTGATCCGGCGCAGCGAACAATTCGACGGAATACGGCCCGCAGAAATCGTGTCGCGCCGCCACAACGGACACCCCCTGACACATCAGATCCGTCTGCGCCAACTGTGACATCGCCTTGACATTGCTGGCGCCCAAGTCCGCCAGAACTGACATCGCCCTGTCACCGATGACCGCCAGCCGAACGAATCGGTCGCTCCGATCCTCAACGGTGACGTCTTCCATCACGATGTACTTGTCGAAGTGTTGCGTGGCGCGCTCGAGGAAGCGACGGTCCAGGTCGATCCAGATCGCATCGGGTCTGACGAGGATATTGAGGTCGAAGAGGATTCTCCCCTGAACACTGACGGCGAAGGCGTAGTTCCCATCCAAGTGTGACAGCGTCTTGACATGGTTGGTCGTCAGGTTGTGCAACCACGTAACACTGTCGGCGCCCGTGACGACGAGAAGCCCGCGATCGGTTCGATCGACGAGCGCGAGGCCGTGACAAAGCGCCTGGTATTGCGTTTCGAGATCACCGGAAGACAAACGTCACCTCCTGCTGTGCCGAAGAACGATGAACTAAGGCGTGTGTTTGGGAATCCGAAGTCGTTTGGTGGCTGAACTGACCTTGAAGCCGTCGCCGTACTCGAATCGCGTGATCAGTTCGACCTCATGGCCGGCCAATTCCTTCTGCGCCCAGCGCAATCGTAGGAGATAGCCGATACCGAGGAACTTCGAACGCACGCGCGGGATGTCTTTGGTCGAATAATGCCAGTCACTGACGAGCGTCCTTGTCGGCGGCTCGGTCATCGACGTGCGCGTGAGTTGATACATCTCCATGTGGAGTGTTCCGGTGCGCGCAATTCCTCTTCCGCTTCCTGGGTCGAGGAAGACGCGAAACTGAACGCCCTCGGGATCGCGATCGCCGGCGGCATCGAAACTGAGCCATGGAGATTGGCCATACAAGCAAGCAACCTTGCGGATGCTCGGCCCGCCGACTCCGCGTGAAGATCCGCCGCGCGGTCCTGCGCAGCCCGACAGCCAGGGGACGGCGACGACGGCCACCAGGAGGCAAACGGCGCAGCGATGGACATTCGAGGCGTTGGATGCCCGGAATTGAAGGTCTACTTGTTGGTTCATTTGTTGGTCGCCGGAAACTCTACTGAGACGAACGACTGATTACCAATTACGAAGTACGGACTCTCGGCGGCCGGGTTCGAGGCGGTTGGCATCGAGTGCATTTCCATCAGTCGGCATCGACAGTCGCTGGTTCGCTCTGGACGATCTTGGGCCCGAACGCACGCGATTGCACCGTTGACGTCGAGGTCGGTTTCGATATCGACGGTCCGTAGATCTTGGGTTTGGGGCCGTATAGCTCGCGTTCGTCGGGTCGCTTCTGGGCGGGATGGCCGTCACCCGGATCCGATCGGCCATCGACGGGGCCCATCAGTTTCGCATCGGGCATGATGCGAATGCCTTCCATGAGCGGGCTCTGGCGAATCCAATCGGGCAGGACGAAGCCGTCTCGCTCGGTGATCGACATGCGGTGCGCGTCTTCACTCGTACGAAGCACTTCCACCGACATGGCGATGAGCAGTTCGGTCTTGGTCGTCGAGGTACTCGTCGAACGGAACAACGGTCCAATGTAGGGCAGTTCGCCCAGAATCGGGACCCTGTTCTCGCCGTCGGAGCGGCGCGACGTGATCAGTCCGCCGATCACGACGGTCTCGCCATCGCGAATCGTCACGTTCGTCTCGACCTCTCGCGTCGAGAAGATCGGCGCCGACACACCTTCCGTAAGCTGCAGGTTCTCACCGGCGAAGTTGGAGATCTCCTGGGTCAACTCGATCGTGACGTAGCCATCCGGACTGATGCTTGGCGTGGCCGTCAACACAAAGCCTACGTCCTCTCGGCCAACGGAGGTGTTGGTCGATCCGGTATCGTTGAGCTGCGAACTCTGCACGATGGGAACCTGGTCTGCAATCGTAATGCGTCCCTCATCGCCGTTTCTGACAACGATGGTCGGGCGCGAGAGTATCTCCAGGCGGCTGTTCTGCTGCAATGCGTGGAAGAGGAAGCTGAAATCCTCGCCGGTCATGGTGAAGTTGAATCCGCCGATGCCCAGCCCGGCGGCGCCGAGCTGCGTGCCGCCGACGAAGTCAAAGTCACTTCCCTGGATAACTCCGTTGGGGCCCACGGCCGCATTGAGTGAGAAGTCCAGCTCTTGTCCGGCGAATTCCATACCGAACTCGAAGCTGTCGGTCAGCTTGACCTCGGCGACGATGACGGAGATTCGGACCTGCGGTTCGGGGCGATCCAGCTGCCGAATCATGTCCATGGTTTCCTGATAGCGCTGGCGAGAGGTTCCTATGATCAGCGTGCTGCTGCCCTCCTCCTCGTTGCCGACGGACTCGACGGAGACCTGTCGCTCCATGCGGCGCGTGTTGGCCTCTTCGCTGTCGACTTCGCCGAGTACCGCCTGTTCCTGCTCGTTGATGCCCTGGATGGCACCGGCGATTTCGTCGGCGGGTCGGAAATGGGCCGGGACGACATCGAGCATGCGTGTTTCGGCGGCCTGCGAATCGAGGTATTGGATCAGCTCTTCGGCCATTCGCAGATCGACTTCCGCCCCAGCGGCGATCAGCGTATTGGTTCGTGCGTCGGCCGCGAAGCGAAGTTCCTGCCCGACGCTGGCGACGTCGAATTCACCGATCGTCTCACCGAAGATGAGCTGGCTCTGCGTTTCGCCGTCGCCGGCTTCTTCTGCGGCGAATAGTTCCGTCAACTGGTCGGCCATTGTCTGCGCATCGCTGTTGATCAGCGGGAACAGTCGGAGTTCGGACCGGATGGGCCGAATGGTGTCGAAGTCGCGGATCATCGCTTCGAGCATGGCCACGCTGTCCGCGGGGGCCACGACGAGAAGAGAATTGGTTCTCGGGTCCGGTTCGATGCGAATGTCCTGCCGGAGCAGCTTGCGCACGTTCTCGGAGCCGTCGGCGAGCTTCTCGGTCCACGAGAGGATCATGGCCTTCTCGTTGTCGCTGCCGGCGTCTTCGCCCGCGAGCGTTCGCTGGAGCAGGTCGGCGAATTCCTCGGCCAGTGCCTGTTTGAGCTGAACGACTTTGACCATCATCTCGACGGTGGGCGCCGAGGTATCCAACCGCTCGATGACCTCTGAGATGTTGGCCATCTGCGAGGGTGATGCCCAGACGATGACAGAGTTGGTTCGTTCGTCGGCCTCGGTGGCGATGGCATCGAGGCGTCCGCTTGCGCCTTCGCCCTGTGCCTGGAACAACGTGTCGAGTGATTCGGCGACCTTAGTCGCCTTGGCCATTTTCAGCGGGAAGATCTCAAACTGCCCGGCGAGGCTCGAGGGCTTATCGAGCAGTTGCAGCAACTCGACGATCAATTCATGGTCGTCGCGTGAGGCGCTGCAGATCAGACTGTTGGAGGTCTCTTCCGGCATGATGACGATGGGCGTGCGCTGGAGGTCGTCGCCCTCCGCGCGCGAGTCGAACAGCTCCTGCATTCGGCTGGAGAGCTGGCCAGCGGAGGCATGCTCGAGAGAATAGACCGTGAACTTGGCTGTGAGGGGGCCGGACTCCACGTCGAGTCGGCGGACGAGTTCCTCGACGCGTTCCATGGCGTCGCGTGAACCGGCCACGACCAGCGCGTTGCTCCGCGGATCGGGGAGGACGGTTGGCGCGGTAAACGACTCGGCGCCGCTGGCCATGCCCGTGAACAGCTCCTCCAACATGCTGGCGAGCACCTCGGCGTCGGCGAACTGAAGTTCGAAGAGCTGGGTGTCGTTGAGGAGGGGCTGTGTTTCGAGCTTCGCGATGAGTCGCTTGATCTCTTCGTAGTCTTCCATGGACGATGCGATCACGAGCGAGTTGCTCCGCTCGTCGACGACAACGATGGGGAGATCCATCATGAGGTCCTCTTCGCGGCGCAGCTCGGCTTTGCGCTGCCAGAGGTCTTCGATTTTCTGTTTGAGATCGTCCGCTGTGAGTCGTTCACAGCGAATGATGCGAATCTGGTCGAAGAGCTTCGCGGGTTTGTTGTCGAGCTGGCGTGAGATGGTGAGGATCTCGTCGAAGTTCTCTTCGGAGGCCGAGACGATGAGCGAGTTGCTGCGAATGTCGACACTGAGGAAGACCCGTTCGCGTTCGGTGGCCATTCGGCCGGCCTCGGTCGCTTCGAGCGCTTCGAGGCGTTGGTTGAAGAGTTCGGTGACGATGTCGCCGATCTTCGGCGCGTCGGTGTGTTCGAGCGTGATAAAACGAAGCGGGAACTTGAGCGCGGTGGCCGGGCGGTCAAGGTCTGCCACCACCGATTCGACCAGCGACATGTGCTCTTCTCGACCGGTGACAATGAGCGTGTTGGTGCGGATGTCGGGAAAGATTCCGACACTGTAGACGAGGGCCTTTCCGATGGCGTCGTCGGGAACGGCATCGGTGCCACTGCCGTCGGGGTCTTGGGTCAGCTCACCGCCGCCGTCGGTCATGCTCTTGATAAGGTCGCCTAGCGTCTGGGCGTCGGCGAAGCGGAGCGGGAAAAGTCTCATGGCGACGGCGCCGGCCATCGGCACGCCGTCCATCAGGCGGATCAATTCACCGAGCGGTCCGACGTTCTCCTCGACGGTCGCGACGATGAGGCTGTTGGTGCCTTCGTCGGCGAGGATGCGCGTGGGTTTTTGTAGATCGATCGCGGGCAGATCGACGATTTCTCCGGAGGGGAGTGCTTTGCTGATCTGCAGGCGCTGGATGACCTCCTCGGCGGCCTCTTGTGTGTCCGGTGAGTCGAGCAACTCTGTGATGACCCCCTCCATCTCGTTGGACTTGGAGTGCAGCAGCGGGAAGATGACGAGCTTGACCTCGCCCCAGCCGGGAACGGGCTCGACGTCGATCTGGTCAAGCAGCACCTGTATCTTCGCACGTTCTTTCTCGGGCGCGAGGACCATGATGCTGTTGTTGGCGTTGTTGGGGATGATCTGGATTTCGTGCTTCGCGCCCGTGGCGCCGACCCTCTCCTTGAGTTTGTCGATGACCTCTTTGAGTTCCTCCGCAACCTCACTCGCTTTGCGGTGCTTGATGTGGAAGACGAGTTGCTCGGGTTCGGGCAGTTCTTCCTTTGTGGCATCGACCTGCTGGATCAGGTCGACAATGAAGTCGATATCGCCGGGAAGCGCAGAGACCACCATGATATTGGAGGAAAGCGCAGTGATGGAGAGTCTGAGTTCATCGCGTTGATTGGGCAGGTCAAGCAACTGGCCGAGGGCGGGTTCAAGCGTACTCGCTAGGTCCTTCGCGTCCTTCTCCGTGACCGTGATGACGCGGATTTCCTTCTGTTCGACGGTTTCTTCCAGAAGGGCGATGAGTAGCTCAAGAACGTTGAGATCATTCTCGTTCCCGCGAAGGATCAACTGATCGCCGATGATCTCAACATCCGTATCTTCAGAGATGTGGAGTAATTTGGGATCGATCGATTTGAGTAGATTGTCGATGCGGTCCGGTTGTGCGGGCGCTTGAGCACTTGAAGGCGGTTGCTGCGCGGCGGGCGGATTCTTGGCGGGATCGCGCGGCTGGGAGTCGTCTTGCGCCAGCGCGACGCCGGTAGTCAGCGCCAGGCTCGCGATGCAGACGCACAAACAACGCGCCGGGAGCGACCGACTCAACCGCCCTTTACCGATGCAGTTCCACTCATTCATCATCGTCGTATTCCTTTGTTCGGGCCTTCCTCCACAGCCCGCTGAGCTCAACTTACCCTTCCGGTGCTCCATCCCGCACTCGCGCGTCTTCTCGTTTGCGAGTCCTTCCGCGATCATCGCCGCCTCCGAGGTCGGCTCGACTGCGATCGCGACGACTGGGATCGCGGCGACGATCGCCTGCTCGAACCGCGCCTTGCGCCACTCCTGGAGCCTGATGAATCGCCCTTGAGGCGATCGATCAGCGTTTGAATCTCGTCTGCAGGAACTCTGCCCAGCGTGATCATTCGGATCCCCTGCCCACCGGGGGGACCCATTTGCTCCAGCGCCCTAACCATCGTTTCGGCGTCATCGAAGAGCGAGGGACTTCCGGAGAGAATGACGGAGTGACTTCGCGTGTCGGGCATGACACGAATGGCGAGCGGGCGACTTCTGCGGTCGCTGCCGCCCGCACTCTGTGCGCTCTCATTGATCGTCTGCTCGACCTTCTCCGCCAGATCGGTCACGTTAACTCCCGACGCCACCTGAATGAGCCGGTAGTTAGGCGGCGACTCCTCCTCAATATCGAGCTGGTCGATCAGGCTTCGGATCGCGGAGAGGTCTCTTGGTCCGGCCTGGACGATCAGGCGGTTCGCCGCCTCGTTGGCGATGATGACGGGTGCGGACTGCCCGCGGGGACGTGCTCCGGTCGTGAACATCTCCTGCAGATTGGCGGCGATTTCACCGGCCTGGGCGTGCTGAATCTGGATGATCTGCGGTTTGACGCCCTCTTCGCCGGCGAGGTCGAGCTCCTGAATCGTCGCTTCGATGCGGTCGACGTCTTCCTGACTTCCGCTGACAACCACGGCATTGCTCTGTGTAAGGATGCTGAGGCGCATGTCGCCGGCGAGTTCACCACCGCGAGAGCTGCCGCCGGGCTTCCGAAGATATTCCTTCATGGCCGTGAGCATTTCGTTGGCGTCGCCGTAGAGCACGGGAACGACACGTACGATCTCACCGACCGCGGCGATCTTCTCGTCGTCGAGGCCGTCGATGAGGTTCTGGACGATCAGATGGTTGGATTCGGTGGCGGTGACGACGATGGTTCGCGTGGAGGGTTCCGCCACGGCGTTGATGACATCCATGGCACTGCCGCCCTTCCTGCCCTGGAGCGACTGTGTTTTCGCACGGCCCCATTCGTTGATGATCTTCGCGACGCCTGGCGGGTCCGCGTACTTGAGCTTGTAGATCTTCATGCGCGGCGCCAGACGAAGGGCGATGTCCTCGCGATCGATCTCGGCGATCCTCGCTTTGACGAGTTCCATGTTCTCTTCGCTGGCCTGGACGATGACCTGATGCGTGCTGACGTCCGGGGTGACGACGACGGTAAAGGTCAGCGCGGACTGGTTCTGGCCGCCGATGCCCTGCACGGCGCGTTTCTTGTCTTCGAAGATTCGGTTGATCGACTCGGCCACGGCGTCGGCGTCGGCGTATTGCAGTGCGATCGTTTCGGTCTGCAGGGTGAGCGGCGATTCCTGCTCGAGCGGATCGACGAACTCGTTCTTGATCTCGTCGAGCTGCTCCTGCGTGCCGCGTACGATCAGCATGTTCAGCGACGGGTTGGCCTCGACCACCGGCGGAAGCTGCGTCGATTTGGTCGTCCTCTTCGCCCAGAGCTTGTTGATGTTCTGGGCGACCTCGCGGGCGTTGGCGGTCTTGAGCGAGATCATCATGGTGCTGATGTCTTGCGCCATGGTCGCGGGGTTGTCGATCTTGGGGAGATTCGTCTCGAGGAACCCGAAAACGAGCGGGCTGCCGAGGACGACCAGTGCGTTGGCCTGCTCATTCACATCGACGCTGAAGGCATCCATGTTGCCGCGTTGTTCCGGAGGGAGCAGGCGGAGGTAGTCCTGCATGAGCTTGTTGACCTGATCGAGGACGTCTACGGCGTTGGCATACTCGAGCGGGTAAACGCGGAACTCGAACGCGAAGGTCTTGGGGACGTCGAGCGTTTTGGCGAGTGCTTCGATGTCGGTGAACATGGCCTCGTCGGAGCGAACGAAGAGCCGCTTGGACGGGTCGTGCGACGTGATCGTGAACTGCCCGCCGGTTGCTTGGCGCGGTGCGCCGCGGCGGCCGCTGCTCGAGGTGCCATAGGCCCCTTCGATGGCCTCGGCGACGTCACTGGGCTTTGCGTTTTCGAGCGTGATGACGCGAAGCGTCATGGTATCGGCGGCGTCGGCTTCGAGCCTGGCGACGGCGTCGTGAATGCGCTGGTGGAGATTCTCTGCGGCGGCGAAGAGAAGCATACGTTTACCCTCTTCTCCGATGAACTTGGGGCCTCTACCGGCGGAGGCTTGCGGGGCGCCTCGTCGCCCCTTGGTCGCGCCGCCGGTCCCGCCAAACATCTGAACGAGCGTCGAGGCGACGGATGCGGCGTCGGCGTGGACGAGCGTGATGGAGTTCCACTCTTCGTCGCCGGAGGGAAGATCGAGACGGGCGACGATGCCATCGATTTCGTCGAGCTGTTCCTGCGTAGCCATCACGGTGAGGAGATTCAGCCGCGGATAGGGCACGAACGTCGGCGTATTGAGCTTTCCGCCGGGTCTTCCGGCACTTCCCTTACTGCCTCGTGCCTTCACGGCACCGCCGCCCTCGCCGAACTTGGCGTCGAGCTGGTCGGCGATTTCCGAGGCGTCGGCGTGCTCGAGTTCGTAGTAGCGGGTCAGTCGTTCGGGGATTTCCTCGCTCTCGAGCTGCTGGATGATCTCCCCGATGAAGTCGATGGCCACCTGAGGCGCCATGACGATGATGGTGTTCGTCTCTTCGTTGCTGGAGATCTTGATGTCTTTGGCGTCAACGCCGAGCTTTCCGGTTCCGGTGACGACGTCGGCCATGATGGTACGCGGGAGGTAATCGGCTTCAGGCGCGCCCGGTGTGGAGCGAGCGGTACGTCCCTGCCGGCCTCTCTGTCCCGCAGCAGCGCCGCCGCTTGCGCGACGTGTGGGGCGGCGTGCGTTAAGACCCAGCATCTCGGTGAGCATCGATTCGACATCGGCTGCGTTGAGCTTCTCGAGCGTGAAGATCTTCATGTCGCTGTTGATCGGCTGGGGTTGGTCGATCGTGGCGAGCAGTTCGAGTATGGCGGGGTATTGATTGGCCTCGGCGCGGAGGATGAGCGACCGGTCTCGCGGGTTGGGGTAGATGCGCACGGCCGCGGCGGGGAGCTGGGCGATCTGCTGTTGCTGTTGTGGTTGCTGGCCGCGCTGCTGTCCGCGCTGCTGCTGGCCTGGCTGGCCTTTGGCTTGCTGTTGTTGGCGGGCCTGCTGCTGTTGTTGCTGGCGGGCGCGCTGCTGCTGCAGTCTTTGCTGCTGCTGCACCTGTTGTCGCTGCTGCCGGGTGGCGTTGAACATTTCGCCGAGGATATCTGCGGCGGTGAAGACGTCGATAAATCGGACGCGATAGATGCGGATGTCTGGAGGGTACTCAAGGTCTTTGACCTCTTCCTCGATCTCTTCGATCCAGTCCGGGATGTCCTCAATGAGTGAACCGGGGCCCTCTAGATAGAGTTCGCCGGTTTTGTCATTGACACGAATGGTCAGCACCTTTCGTTCGCCGGATTCCGTCGAATTGTCATCGGAGTCGGCCGGCGCCTCGCCGGCAAGCATGGATTCGACGGCCTTGGCAAAGGGGTCTTCGGATTTGTCGTCGTCGGCTGGATCGGTTTGCCCCAGCGCTGCCAGAGTGAGCGTGTTGGCCATTCGTTCGAAGGCGAGCGGAGCTACACATCGATTCGCCGTCGGCTTGCGCGGCTTGAGCTGTTCGACGTCGATTTCGGCTTCTTTGCTCGGTGAGATGTCCTCGATACGAATGTCTATATCGGGGTGAGCGAGCTTCATCATCAGCGCGGTCTGTTTCGCGGTGAGCCCTTGCACACTCATGATGCCCTTATTGCGCTTGGGATCAGGCTGAGCAACGTCGATGCGTTCACGAATAATGTCTCGTATCTCGTCGAAGCGGCTCTCGTCGGTGTATCGAACGATCAGCGTGTTGTCGAAGTCGAGATAGTCGACAGTCGGTAGCTCGGCCGACGCGCCCCACAGTGCGCTCAGTGCGAACTCGAGTTCCATGGACGCGTCCATGGCATCTTTGTGCTCGAGCGTGTAGAAGAACTTGGGAATGTCCGGTGCATTCACCGGACCTTCGTCGATGTCGAACTGGGCGACGATCTCGGCGATCTCGGCGATCTTTGCCGCCGGGGCGGCCACGAGCAGCGTCTGCGAGACCTTGTCGGCACGCATGTAGAGATCGGGACCGGTCCAGACCTTCTCGGTCTCGAAGGGGTCGTCGTCTTCGACGACGGACGGGGCTTGGCGACCCCGCTGCGGAATTCGTTTCCCCGCTTGGGGCGGTGCATCGAAGACATTGACGATCAGGTTGCCGAGCGTATCGATGTCGGCGTGGGCGATGTCGAAGACCTTGATGTCTCTTCCCGCGCTCGACATGCCGTCCAGATGTCCGATCCACTCGGTGGCCTTTTCGACCGCTTCGCGAGGGCCGTGCAAGACGACGGCACCGCCGCCGGGTGCTTCGACAACCGACAGTTTTTTGGCGTCGAACACCTGCGAAGGAATTGCGGCCTTGCCCTTCGACGCTCGAGGACGTCGCGGCGCGCCCATCATCTCCTTGATGGTGCGGACCATTTCCGCCGGCGCGCTGTTGTTGAGCACAACCGTCTTGAAGACGGCGGTATCCTCGCCGGGGTGGTCGAACGACTTGATGAACTCGCGTGCGGCGTCGACCAGGACCTTCGGCGCGACGATGATGACGCGTTGCTGCCGGGCGTCGGGAAGCAGGAGAAAATGCTCGGTCATCTTACCGGGTGTGCCGGGTTTTTGCGCGGTTCGGGGACGCCCGGGCTCGGCCGGCTTCTCGTAGAGCTTACCCTCCGCGACCAGCTCCTTGGCCTTCATTTCGAGCAGCGGCGTGATGAGTTCAATGGCCTCGTCCGGATTCATGGCCGTGAGCGGGATGATCTCGGTGATGTTCGGCGTGTCGGGAATGCCTACGCGAAGCACCTCCATGAGTTCTTCGATCTCGGTGAATTCGTCCACCTGAGCGAGGACGACGAGTCTTCCGACGGCCGGTTGCGGAATGAATCGGGGTCCATCGCCGGAGGTCGTACCCTTGACGCCGCTTGTCTTCGGACCACGGGGAATGCCCGGCTTGATCGTGCTCAGAAGCGTATCGGCGAGTATCTCGATGTTGCACCCGCGCGGGAAATCCTCGTACACCTTCATCACCGTACCGCCCTCCTCGACGTCAAACTCCGCGATCAAACGCGCGACTTTGACCATCGTGGCGGGAATGGCTCGCACGACCAGGCGATTGCCGAGCTGGAACATCGTCAAGTCAGGCAGAACGGTCCCGGTTGCCGGCATCTGACCGGCCTTGGCCGGGCGCGGGCGAGGCCTCTTGGCAGCTCCGCCCGATCCACCGACCACAAGCGTCTCGATGGCCGTCTTGATGTCGGCGGGATCGGCGAAGCGAATCTCGAACGAGCGCTGTTCGATCTCCACCGGCTGATCGATCTCCGCAACGATGGCGCGCAGCTCGTCGAGGATTTGATCCCGCGCGCCGAAGACCAGGATGGCCCCGTCGGCAAGGGCATATCGTACACCGGACGTTCTCGCCTCCGCGGACTGCAGCGTCACGAGTTGGTCCATGATCGCCTGCGGATCGCCGTGATTGACCATCAGTTTGGAGAAGGGAGCACTCTCTCCCAGCTCGCTCTCCAACTGGTTGATGATAACCTGATAGTCTTCCCACTCGGGTTCCGTACACAGGATGTACAGCCGGTTCTGCTCGTCGTTGGCGGTGAACTTGGAGACCGATACCTTGCCCTGGGGTGCGCGCCGCGCCTTGCCCTTGCCTTTCTTGCCCAGCGCCGCGCCGCCGCCGCCCTCCTCCATCTCGCGCAGCATGTTGGACACGAACGAAGGCTTCTGGAATCTCAGTTCGGCAATGTGCAACGTGGGCGTGTCACCCGCCACATCGAGCAGCACGACGACCTCGCGGATCTTCTCCAGGTCCCTCTCGGTCCCCTTGAACCAGAGCGCGTCGTCCGAAGCGTTGTTGGTGAGCTGAAACGGCAGCGTCCCCGTCTTTCCGACCGTCGTACCGAGGACCTCGGTGATCTTGGGAATCAGCTGCGATGCCGGAAGATGCGCTACGGCGATGACGATCGGCCCGACCTCTGACGGAACATCGAAGCGTTCGATCAACTCGCGAACGCTCGTGACACCTTCCCCGTCAGCAATGACGATGACCGAATTCTCCGCGGGATGAACCAGTAGCGTGATCCCGGCGGCCACAATCGGTGCCGCGGCCGCCTTACCGGGCCGGTTGCGCCGCGTTCGGGACTTCTTCGCTGGGGCGGGCGTTTCGCCGGGCGTCTGGGTGGCATCGAGAATCGCGCGAACCGTGCCTACCAGTTCCTGTGCGTCGGCATGTTCGACGGGAATGACGACGATATCCTGCTCCTCGTCATCGGTCCCGACGTCAATGTAGGGCAGGAAGGATTCGATCTCCTCGATCTTGGCCGCCATGGCCCGAACGAGCAGATACCGCTGTTCGTCGTAGGGAATCATCAACACTCCCGGCGCAGTCACGGTCTCGAGCGGGTTGGGCTGTTTCGCCCCGCCGCGACGCTGCGGTGCGCGCGACCTTGGCGTGGGCGCGGCGGTAGCACCACCGGAATCGCTCATCAAGGTATCGAGCTTCTCCATGGCTTGGGACGGGAGAATGTGCTCCAGCGCAAGCTTCTTGAAGATTCTCGGATCCTGAGTGCCCGTCGTGAGAATTTCCGCCAAGTCCACGTACTTCCGAATGTCCTTCACGAGCGCGAATATCGTAAACGCGTTCTGACCTTCAAGGGGCGTCCAGCGCACATAGTCCGGGAGGAAGTCGCGCACTTGACGAAGCATCTCGACCGAACCGGACGGCGTGTGAATCACAAGCGCCAGTTCATCGTCGGGAAGATTGGCCTCCCAGAGTTCATCGAGCGATTTAAACCACCGCGTCAGTGGGAGGTCGCGCGGGATGTCCGTCACCCGCAGCACGGAAAGATGGGTGGCCTCTCGTTTGATCCAATAGGGCTCGTGCGGTTTGTAGTTGAACAGCAGCATGCGAACGCGTGCGAGTGCCTCTTTGAACGACAGCTTCTCCGTCGTCACAAAATTGACTTTTCCATCCTTGGGCGTTTCGCCGAGCACACCCAGTCCGGTTTGTCGCGCGAAGCCTCCGACGAGTTGGTCATACGTGCAATCCCGGCACGAGAAGGAGTAGGTCTTCTCCTCCGGCGGGACATCGTCCTGGAGCGGGTCGATCTTGATGTGGTTCGTTCCGCCGGGGGTCTTCTGGGCCGGATTCGGCGCCGCCGCCCCGGGGGCTGGACGCGGGGCGGCGACCGCACCTCGACCCGCCGGTGGCTGAGCCTGGCGCTGCTGCCCTGCTTTGCCCGGCGTCCGATTCTGTCGAGGGGCGCGTTGCTTGGAAGGAGGTGTGATCACGCGACTCGGACGATGCTTCGGTTTCTTGACGTCGTCCTGCTTCGGGTCCTCCTCGACCGTTTCCTTCTTCGGGGGTGCCGGATTCTGTGCGCGGACCGCCCGACCGTCCGTGAAACCGAACGCCAGGAAGAGGGTAACCGTCGCCGTCACGAGCGGTCTTGCGCCAAGCGTGCAGTTCATCGATGTCAACAGGGTTCGTAGGTTCATGATCGCTTCTCTCAATCGCACGTCAAACGGTGCAACGCGCGTCCTGACAACTCTCCGGACGCCTTATGCACGCCGGCAGGAACGCACAACGCAGCGTTGTGTTCATTTGCCGGGAGCCTTGTCACTCTTGCCTTTCGACTTCTTGGTTTCCTGCCCCGCCGGCAGCTTGAGCTGCGACCCCGGCGACGCTTCCCGACGCTTCGCCGAACGCCCCGTCGCTGCCTTCGGCTTTGCCGTTCCGCGGCGCGGTGCGGGCTTCCGCGCGGCGCCGGTGTCCGGGCTCGGTCGCTTCGCAGCCGACCCCGGCTTCGTAGCCTTGGGCTTCTCCACCGGTTTCGGCTTCGGTGCGGTCGGCCTCTTCGCGGCGTCCTCTGCCTCTTTCTCTGCGGCCTCCTTCGCTGCCGCCTCGTCAGCCGCCCGGTTCGCCTCAGCCCTCTCGGCAAGTCGCGTTTTGTCGCCTTCTGCCGCGGAGGCCAGCCAGGGATGTTCCGCCGCAGCATCGGGCGTAACCGCGATGTCCTTGTCCAGCCATCCTCCGATCGGATAGATGAAGTACCCGTCCATTCTACGGACAAGCCCACCTGTCGGGTGCACGAAAATGAGCTCTCCGCCGTCGAAGTCGTCACCGACGGCGTAGTACTCGGCCTGCTTGCTCTTGTTGTTGTAGACCATCACTTCATCGAGGCGATGCTCGCCGGCGCTCTGCAGCAGTGCCATCCGAAGTTGTTGGTACTTTCTCTGCTTCCAGCGCGTCTTGCTGATGGAAACGAGTACCGTGCCCGTGGCCGTCGCACCGGTTCCATCCGTAACCGAAATCGTGAACGTCTCGGTGAAGGCCTGGGACGTATCCAAATCGGTCATCGCACGGTTGGGCGTACGTAGCCTCTGCTTCGGTGACCACACATACTTGTAGACGCCGTCGCCACCGATCGCCGTCGCGGTCAGCGATGCCCGCTTGCCTTCCTCCACGTTCACCGTGGGCCCGGCCTGTACGGTGAGCGGTCCGGCGGGTGCGCGCTCGGCTACCCTTGGTGCGGCCTTGACGGTCACCGTGACGGACGCTGTAGCCGTCTTTCCGGTTCCATCCGTCACCGTAGCAATGTAGTTCTGCGTACGGGCATCGGCGGTGCCGACCTCGGTCGTCGCCTTGCCCGGCGTCTTAAGTCCCTCGCTTGGCGTCCATTGGAAGGTGTACGTACCGTCCCCACCGCTGGCGGAGGCCGTGATCGACGCTCGCTGTCCGATCTGTACGTTCACGGGTCGACCGACCTGGACCCGTAGCGGCACGGGAGGCACAAACGCCCAGAAGGGCTTGGCGTCCCAGATCGAGCCGAAGTCTCGATCGGCGTGGCGGACGAACAGCTCGGGCTGCGCAAGGTCTTCGTCTTGGAGGCGCGAGTCGAAGATCCTGTCCTGGGGAAGCACGCGGATCTCCATCGGCATCGTCAAGCTGACCCGCTGCTGTTTCTTGCCCCGACCCCGCGATCTGAGCGGCGACATCTTGACGTTCTCGACCCGAAGGAGATGCGGAAGCTCGGCGACGTCTCTCATGAACCCCACAGCGGCCTCCAGCGGGCCAGCCGCTTTGACCACCACGCGCATCCGAAGCACATCCGTCTTTCCGACGCGCGTCGGTTTCGTGCGCGACACCTGCATGTCCTGCAACTGGTGCTTTTCGATCAGCGTGTTGAGTCGAGCGCGAACATCCGTCTCGACTCGACCCACATCCATGCTGCCCAAACGCGCCGCGTAATCGCGATACATTCGCTTTCCGCGATCCACGCGATCCGCGAGGTCCTCCAGCTCGGTCAGCCTCACGCGCCTCTCCTCGATCCGCTGATCGATGCTCAGCGCGGGCTCGATCCACACCGGATAGACGACACGGTCGACCAGCCCGTAAACGACCAGAAGCCCAAAGCCGCCCGCCATCATTTTCGATCGTCGATTCATCGTTTCTACACTGCCCGTACGGTCATACGGAACTAGCCGCCGGACGACCGTTTCGAGCTCTTTTCCTTCGGGGACCGGTCATCCATTACCTGGATCTTCAAGTCCTGATAGTACGGATACTTCTCGCCCTTCTTCTCGGTCTGCGGTCCAATCCCGCAATCGAAACGCGGTTCAGTCCGCCCGTCGCGCCGATACGAACGCAGCGCCCGGACGATGTTCGTCGGCGTATCGCGGTCCGCCGTCCGGGTCTTCAGGGTGATCCGACCCTCCTTTTGATTCATGTCGATCTGATTCAGGACGATCTCCTGATTCGACGGCAGCAGTGCAATGATCTCGTACAAAACGTCGACCCAAATCTGCTGGTCCTCGTCGAACGCGACAATCTGGTCCACGACCTTGAGAAAGCGCTCGTTCGCCCGTTCATCTCGCTCCAGCCCCGCGATCTGTTTCTCGACTTCCGCGAGCGTATCGCGGCCAGGTTTTGTGTACTGCGCGAAGGCCACGCCAACGGCCGCAACGAACAAGACCACCACCGCCGCGAGGAGTGGCGCACGCTTCAGGCGTTCCTGCGCTGCCGATACCGTCCGTTTTGGATGAAGGAAATCAAAGGAGAGCTTCTCGTCATCGGTGTATCCAAGAACCAGACCCAACGACGCGGCAAACGCCGACGCCGACGCACCTTCGTCCGGTTCCCAGCCAAATGAGGTCGCGGGATTGTAGAGCTGCGTGCTGACGTGCATCCGCTTCTGGATCGCCTCGGCCAACGCCTCTTCAACGCCGACGTCACCGCCAACAATCACATGGTCGATGACGGCTCCCGGATCACCCGCCCGAAAGGCCTCGATCGATCGTGTCACCTCGAGCACCAGACCGCTGATGTTGCGGACGGCGCTCGAGGAATCGGAGGCGGAACGTTCAGACCCTTCACCCGCCTCACCCGGTTGGGCGGACTCTTCTCGCGTGATCGACAACACCGGGCTGTCGTCGCCGCCACGTGGAATCGTTACTGACGCTGACCGCGAAAAGGAAAGCGCCCCCTTGCGCAGGACGTCGATTTCCATGAACGTCGGCCGAACATCGATGAACACGACGCGCTCGGGCATCGCATGTTCGAGCAGCGCGCCAACCGCCACCTGGTTGGCAAAGGGCCGAAGTCCGACGTGGTCCAGCTTCAGTCCCCCCGCGTGGAACGTCGCTTCAATCTGCTCGAGTTGTTCTCGTCGAACAGCCGCCACCAGAACATCACCCGACGGAACGTTGCGATCGTGGAGGGCCACGGTGAAGTCGACCACCGCATCCGAAACCGGAAACGGCAACTCCTTGGCGATCTGGATCTCCACCATTCCCGGCAGCCCATCCATTTGCGTGGTGGGAAGCGCCAATGTCTTCAGGATCGCCTGGTCTCGAGGAACGTCGACGATGGCATGTCGCGTCGTGATGCCCTCTTGATCGAGCGTTCGCCGAATGAGGCGACCCATCTGCTCCGGATCATCCGGCGAGGTCTCGGACGGTACCGCGACCGCCAGAAGTTTGTCGATCTTGATGCCTCGCTTGCCGATCAGCGCATGGACGATCCGCAGGGTTCGCGGATCCCAGTCCACGGCGACGATTTTCTTGGGCCGATTGTTACCGGGCACGTTGCCTCTCCAAATCCGACTCGCGTATCGGGAAATGACCGCCTAGATAGGACAGATCCCGATAGTAAACAGTCTGTGCGAACGGACCCACCAGGTCGATGACCACGTGAAGACGCGTCACCATCCCCATATGGTCCGCGTATCCCAGCACGTCGACCGTAAACTGCTGTCCGCGCGCTGTGATCGACGGTGCGATCCGGTCAAACGTCTCCAGATCCAGCACATCCTCCGCGATGAGCCACGCCGGCGTCGATTTCGCGTCCGGTCCCAGTCGCTCACGCACTTCCAGAATCCCGCTGATCTGCTCATCCGACAGCCCATCCAGGAGCCGCAAAACGAGCCGAGGGGCCGTATTGATGTTGATCAGCCCCGCGAGGGTCTCCTGCTGCGGCGGAACAATCGTTGTGCGATCCATGAGGATCGCGAGGTGTTCCGCCGTGATCGGACTCGGTTGGGGCTGTCCGTCAATCGTACGGTCTAGCATCAGCGACGCTGGTGATCGAATCGGCCCCGAAGCCCCTTCCCCACCAATCGATTCCTCCCCACGCTGAGGGTCGTTTTCACCTTCCTCTAAACCCCCCGATTCCTCCCCGCCTTCACCCGCCGGCGACCCCTCATCACCTTCCTCATCGCCCCCCTCGCTACCAGTACTACCACCAGGGTTGCTACCTGGCTGTGCTGGTCCGCGGGGCCCGCTCCCAGTCCTGTTATCACCGCTCGGGGCCTGCCCGCCGCTCTTCGAGGCCTTCACGACGTAGTCCACGACGCCCGGATCATCCGGAAAAACCGTTGTCAGCTCGGCTCGAACGGTCGTTTCGTCGCCGAGGAGATAGACGCGGCGCCGGTTCTCGTTGCTGACGTTGGTTTCCTCCGACAGGACGGTGATGTACGGATACAGCCCGCGATTGAGCTGCTGGTCTTCGTTGTCCGGAGGAAACGACTCGTCACCGTCGTCCTCGTTCGGCGTCAGAAGTCCGTTTCGGTCGTAGTCCTCGCCGTAGAGAATCTGAGCCGTCACCCCCTTGACCAGCAGCAGCTCCTCGACCGTATCGAACGGACCGTTCTTGACCCGGTAGGGCTTGGGCAACCGGCGATAGTACTCGCCCTCGGTGTCCTTGGCCTCGCCGCGCGGCAAGGAGTCCTTGTCGCGCCAATCCAGAATGGCATCGCTAATGTGCTGCGGAACGAGCTCTTCGTCACCCTCGACGACCCGCTGGATGAGCCGTCGAATCTGCCCCTCCGTCGCCGTATTGAGATTCAGCTTCGACGCCTCGTCGGTGATGCCGAAGCGAATGTAGTCCTCGTCATCGGTCGGATCATCGGCGACAATGCTGAACCGGAACGTCATCGTGTCTTCGTCGTTGAACTCGTCGTTGGTTCCCCACATCGTTTCGTCGGCCTCGTGTCCCCACACGATGATGCGGTGCAACTCGTCGATATTGTTGTACCAGAGGTCCATGTCGAAACGCGACTCCAGCAACATGCGCTTTACGCGATCCAGACCCGCCTCCGCCGCCAGTCGCGTCTGAAGTCGCAGCTCCATGGCCCGACTCGACGCGAGATCGGCATTCACCCGAAACGAGAACATCGCCACGAGCAGCCCCAGGAGAACCAGGATAAGTAGGACGACTGGAAGGATGACACCGTGTCGCGTCCGTGTCATTGCTCCTCCTCCGCGCCGTCTTCTTCCTCCTTGCCGCTGAGCTCTTCGACGAACGACTGCGTTTCCCGGCTGACCCGCGATCTGAAGAGCGGATCGGCCTGAGGGATGCGCACCACCATCGATAACTGATCCGCCGCTAGGGGTACACATTCCACCGGGTCCTGGTTGCGGCAGGTACAGAACTCCTCGTTGATCTCCCCCGGTGAGAGTCGCCGCGGATTATTCGGATCCTCCTCGATTTCCTCGTCCTCTTCGCTCTCCGTCACCATCGATGCCTCGCCGAACGGCGGACGAATGTCGTAGCCGATCGTCACCTCGACAAGCTGCGGAAGCGGGTTTTCTCCGGTGATCTCCCAGTCATCCCACCAGCTGTGCCCGTCGTAATAGCAGAACCGAAGATAGCGAATCTCAGGGGCGTACAGTTCTTCCCAGTCGATCTGAGGCCCGAGTCCGCCTGCCTCCGCATCCTCTTCCAGCTCTTCGTCTTCAGGAAACAGTGTCTCGTCAAGGCTGGACTCATCGACCAGGTCACCGGAGAGATCCTCACCCACACCCAGCGGCTGTTGCTCATCACCTTCGACCACCTGCAACGCCGCCTTGGCATCGGGTCGGGGGATCAGAATCTCCACACGTGCCAGCCCGAGTGGAAGTTCGTACCCGTCCTCGTGAAGAATCTCCTCGTGCTTGGCGATCTTGTACTCCACTTTCGTCAGGTCGTATTGACCCGCGACCGGCTCGTCTCGCAACAACCGCTCGATGCTTCTTACATCGCGCGGGACACGATAGGACGATAACCAGATTCGTTCCGCCTCTCCCCGAATGCCCACACGGTTGTCAATCGTCACCGACGCGGCCTGGCGAATCTCCGTCGCCATCCGATCGAGCAACACGCGCGACAACCGAAGTCGACCGGCGGCGTCCGTCCCCTCCCGGCTCGTCTCCAGCGACGACGAATAGAACCAGAACGTCATCGACGAAACGACGACGAGCACGCTCATCGCGAGCACAACCTCGAGCAACGTGACAGCGCGATAAGCGCGTGCGACGCCGATCATGGGCGGACGGCATTTCATCACGGCGCCTCGCCCCCGGGAATCAGGCCTTCCAGTTCGCCGAGACCCTCTTCGCCAAGAATACCGTTGTCGCGAAGCTGACTGATGAGGTTTGGAGGAATCATGGCCGTCAGTTGCGCCGCGTTCATGCCCAGTGCGTCCATCACCACCGGAAGTGCCGCCACCAGCTCCTCGAAGTCTACATTCTGAAGAACCTGCGGATCGAATGTGTCGATCGTGAGACCCTCGATGCCCAGCGTGTCGAGCTGCTCGGAGAGTTCCGTCACCTCCTCTTCGTTGAGACCGAAGTCTTCGGCGAAGTTCACCGGCTTGGGTGCCGAACGCATGGCGTAGACCGTCAGGATCGACTCGGCAATGTCGTGCTCGAACTCGTCCTCACGATACTCGTCTTCACGAAGATGGTGCAGGATCTCCAGCTTCAGAAGATACACGTCCTCGACGCTGGTCCGCTCCGTCGTCAGTAACCATCCGAAGTCAGGATGACGCGGACCGAAATCCTCCTCCTCGATCTCGTCGACCGACTCGAGTTCAATGAGCCCCATCTCGAGTTCAGCCAGAAGCTGCTCCGCCAGGTGAATCGCACGAATCCGCCGCTCCATAGTGTGAACGGTGTGATCCGCGTCCTGCACCTGCGCGCCGATGACCGCCAGGCCAACGATCAGCATCCCCGTCGCAACGACCGTTTCGAGAAGAACGTACGCCGACCGCGGTGAGAATCGACCGGGCCCCCTTCGATGGCAGCGCGAGCGTGTCATGGCTGCTCTTCCAACTCCCTCCCCTTCAGCTCGACCTCGCGCCCCTGAATCCACGACTCGCGAAGTTCGAGCACATCATCTTCGGTCAGTACGCGCGAATCAAGAAAGTCCTGCCGCAAGACCGCCGGCCAGCCCTTCTCCTCGAACAGGTCGAGCTCTTCATCATAGAACGGGCGCTGCATCCACCCCAGTCCCGTCAAGCCGTCCACGATCAGATCGAGACGTGGATGATCCTCCAACTCGTCGAGGTCCGTCTCGCGCGGCGCCGTCGTCAGCGTGAAGACCGACCATTCGCACGTCCCGTCCGGCTCGATAAAAAGAGGAAGACGCTCGGGAACGAACTCCACCTCTTCGTTTTCGAAAGCGTCGTCCAGCTCCGCCTCGAGGTTCTCGGCCGCGCGATGGCGCCGATCCTGCAATCGTTCGATCGTCGGACGCCCCATCTGTACCTCGATACACCAGACACTCTCCAGGAACGTGTGCCCCACCGCCCACGACTCCGTGACGGCGTAGAACACCTCGGGCTCCTCGATCGGATCGTCCTCGCGCTCGATCATCGGCTGCACCTCGCCGCCTAAAGCGTCGAGTTCATCCTCTTCGGGAAACCGAATCCTGTAGCGCTTGCTGTCAAACGCCGCATGCGCGCGCGTCAGCGTGATCAACGAACGAAGCTGCCGGCCTGATCGTGGCAATGCATCCGCCCGAATCTCGCGAACGAAGTCCGGAACGACCAGTGCACTGATCAGCACGAGAATTCCCACCGCCAGGATCAGTTCGACCAGCGTGAATGCGCTGTCACGGCGCGGTCGCACCTACTTCTCGATCCAGTTCTTGATGTCGTCGCTGCCTTCCTTCCCGTTGTCGTCCTCGCGACCCGGACCGCGACTCCAAAGATCGAATTCGTCCTCGTTGAAATCGCCGGGCGCTCGGTACTCGTACGCCATCCCCCAGGGGTCCTTCAGCTCTTCATACGTGCCTTCGAGGTACGGTCCCTTGTAACGCTCGTCGTCCACCTCAGACTTCCGCTGGAAGAGAAGGCGCAAACCGTCGTCCGAGTCGGGGAACTTCCCAATATCCCACTTGTAGTTCTTCAGCGCCTTGGCCACCGGACCGTTGCGCCCGATCTCCGCCTTGCAGAGCTGTATCCTCGCCTCTTCAGCTTTCGAGAATAACTTCGGTATCGCAAACGCCGCAAGCAGCGCCAGAATCCCAGCCACCAGCAAAACCTCCATCAGCGTAAAGGCCGACCGTCTCCGTTCATTCCGTCGCCGCATGACAATTCTCCACGTCGAAGTGATGTAAATCTCTTGAGAAATCCCAGCATACCTCGCTAAACCGCCGTCCCCATCGTGAGGATCGGAAGCAGCAAACCTACCGCAATAAAAAGCACCATTCCGGCCATCATCACCAACAAGATCGGCTCAATCACACGAACGGCCAGATCGATCTGTCGCGACGTTCGCGCCTCATTCGTATCCGCCACCTGGACGAGCACCGTCTCGAGATTGTTGCTCTCCTCGGCCACGGCGATCATGTCGACGATGACCGGCGGAAAAAGTCCGCACTCGCCCAGCGGCGCCGAAAGGGCCGCGCCCTTCCGCACACTGTCACCCGCCTCTTCGATCACGTCGGCCAAGATCGAATTACCGGCCGAGTCCTTCGCGATCTTGAGCGACTGAAGGATCGGTACACCGTTGTGCAACAGCGTTCCCAGAATCCGGCAGAATCGACAGATGGATACCATCGTGATAATTCCGCCCAGCAACGGCGCGCGAAGTTTGAACCGCTCGAACCCGCGTCGACCCCGCTCGGTTTTCACCAAGGCGACCACCGCCACGGTAATCGCCGCACCGACCACCAGGATCGTGCCGTAATGGGCCTTCAGAAGATCGCACGCGCCAAACACAGCCACCGTCACCGGGTTGAACGTCTCCGGTCGAAGAAACTGCCGAATCTTCGGTACGACCACGAACATCAACAGCACAACCACCAACGAGCCGACCGACACCAGAATGCACGGATAGATCATCGCGCCGAGGACCTTGTTGCGAAGCTCGTCCTGCTTCTCCGAGAAGATCGCGATTCGCCGAAGCACGTCCTCCAGGAATCCGCCCTGCTCGCCCGCGCGAACCATCGAAGCGTGCAACGGCGAAAACACGCGCGGGTGCTTCGCCATCCCATCCCCCAGTGACATTCCTCCGGCCACATCCTCCCGCAGCTCTTTCACAATGTTCGGAAGCGAACCCGCAGACGCCTGACCGGCGATCACATCCAGCGAGCGAAGCATCGGTACGCCCGCGCTGAGAAGATCCGCCAACTGACTGTAGAACGTCGTCAGGTGTCGAGCCTTCACCCGACGACCGCGACCCAAAGAAAGCGACCCCTGCTCGATCCCTTCCGACACCTTCACCGGATACAGCGCCTGCTCGTCGAGCAAGCGCAGCGCAACCTGGTAGTTCTCAGCCGTCATCACTCCACTGACGGCCTGACCACTCGCGTCCATCGCTCGATAGCTGTAACTCGGCACGCAATCGCTCCCGACACGTTTTCGCCAAACGCCGGACGCCGCGCGCACCGTAACATCCCGCAGGCGCATCGACATCCGTACTCTTCTACACCGCCGGCCCGCACGGATTGCACGTTCCTCATCGGCGCAGAACACTTCCATCGCCGGAAATCGACCGGCAACCCTATCATTATCGGCCGTTACCGACCGATCGCCCAAAACCTTCCGGAAGAAAACGCGTAAAACTGCGATACTTACAGACTTGCGTTACTAATGGTCTCGGCCATGATATCGATCACTTCAGCGATCGTCAGATCCGTCGTGTCAATCACAATCGCTTCACCGCTGACAAGAAGCGGCTCCCATTGCTTGGCATCGACCCCATCGCGCGAGCGCAGGTTCTGCATCACCTCCTCGAGCACCACCTCCTCACCATCCGCCAGCATCTCCTGCAAACGTCGCTGCGCACGCTTCTGCAAGGAGGCCTGAAGCACGAACTTCGCATCCGCCAGAGGAAACACGACGCTTCCCTGGTCACGCCCCTCCGTGACGAGCGAGCCCAGCGACTCGCCGATGGCCCGTTGCCGGTCTACAAGCAACGCCCGGATCTCGACATGCCGCGCCACATACGGCGTAGCCGCACTGACCGCCAACGAACGGATGGCCTCGCTCACGTCGTGACCGTCCAACTGGACCCTCGTGTGCGTCGGCCCGCAATCGACGTGCAGGTCAATCGTTTCTGCCACTTCCAGCAGCGCCGGCTTCTCGCGAATGTCGACGCCGCGCTGCTGCGCGGCCAGCGCCACCGCTCGATACATCGCCCCGGTATCGAGATAGGCAATCTCCAGTCTCGCCGCCAGCTTGCGAGCGGCTGTCGACTTTCCGGAACCCGCGGGTCCGTCGATCGTTACGATCATGACCGAATCGTACCTCCATACTCCGACGAAGGGAATCGATCGACCGGTCTCCAGCCGAGACGCCACCGACCATACTGGCGATGTCGGCGTCCGAACAAAACGGCCGCTCCGCACAACAAATAGGCAACGCAAGCCGGCTCCGGCACAACAGTGCCAAAGACCTCGAAGGTGATGTCGTACAATATTGCTGATCCACCGAGATCGGGGTACAATCTGAATCCAAGATAATCGACGTGAAGCAGCACATGATCGATATCAAAGCCGTACAGGTCAGGTGCAACGCCGAAAAACTCCGATTCACGATAAAGGTATCCACCCCACAACGTGTAGACCCCAATCCAGCCGTCGCTTCCGTCCGTCGCGAACAACTCGAAGTTCTCGAAGAACGGATCGTTCTCCGCATCAAAACGAGCTACTCCCGTCTCGCCCTCTTCCCACCAGACACCCGCCCCGACGCCAAGCAATGGGTCAACTGGTGGTCCTTGGGGCGGGCTGTGTGGAAGATGAAGTACGAACGGCCCACGCAAGTCCGTAATCGGGCCGCTTCCACCTCCGACCCGGGCGTCCTGCCGGAACGATTCCAAAAGCACCGGCCCGGCGCACGCCACGCTGGATGAAACGAAAATGGCCGCGGTCGCGATACCGAAGGTCCGTCTCATCGTCAACTCCTCACGAAAGGCTTGAACATACCGACTCTACCGGACGACCAACGACTCGTCGAAACAACCGGCTCAAGTCCCCCGTTCACGGATGCGCAAGAAAACAGAAGTTCGTGTGGTTGTCGAACTCAGCCACAAACGCCTCCCGACTCAGCGGGGCGTGCCCCCCAAGCCATGCCGGCAACAGCGAGATCTGCAGCCCGCAACCGTCCACCAGAAGGTCAAAAACCGCCTCGGGCCTCGTTCCGTAAAACTCCGCGGCACCGAGCCCGTGCTCGAAGACGATCATCGTCTTGTGCGTTCGGATCGTACGCTGAGCACCACGCAGCACCTGCAGCTCGGCGCCCTCGACATCCACCTTGATAAGGTGGATCGGTTCGTCCGAAGGCAGCAAATCGTCGAGACGTTCCGTGCGAACCTCGATCAATTCGGTCTGCTCGTTCTCGCTCGGGTATTTTCGCTCCCGCAAGCCACTGTAGGCCGGGCGACTGAGAACATGCCGAAACGTAGCCGTCCCGCGCTGGTCGCTCAGCGCAACCTCGAACACCTTCACCTGGTCGAACTTGCGGCGAAGCGTCGCGGCGAGCGCCGGGATGGGCTCAAACGCATAGTGATTGCCGCGTGGCGCATTCGCGAGCATTTGCTCCAGCATCTCGCCCGCGTGGCAACCGACGTCCACGCAGTTGGCGTCCTCTCGCAAGACCGACGACATGATCTTCGCGGTGCATCGGTCATACAGGCGGTTGCGACGGGTATCGCGATCGAAGGTGCCCTTGATGTACCGGAATATGCGCCAACACCGTCGCGCGCCGGGGATCGCCGCGATCTTATTCGCCAGCGGATTCATGGGATGAGACGAGCCGGGGAGAACACCGCGCCACTCATAAAACGCGAATCAACCACCGCGGTAGCTTCGAACGATCTCGCCGGCTTTGTTCGCTTTGAGGTTCGTGGCACCCAGCGCCTGGCTGGCCGCCGTTCGAATGACCAGATCGGAATCCTCACGGGCGATGGTAATGAGCCCTGCGACCTGAGCTTCTTCCATCAACGTCCCGTGATTCCTCGCCGATTCCGCCAGCGAGGCAAACGCAGCGAGACGAAGTGACTTCGCCCGATTCGCGTCGAGCGCAACGTGCGCGATGGCACGCTGTGCGGTCGGCGCCGGCAGTAACGCGAGCACCGACGCCGCCAAAGTCTGGAGTTCCTCGACGTCGCGCGCGAGCGCCGCGATCAGGGCGGGCTCCGCATCTCCGACGTCGTAGAGGGTACGCCCGTCTGCCGCGATCCGCCGCAGTGTCTCCGTCGCCTGCAACGCCATCGACATCGCCTTGTCCGGATCGAACACAGACTGCCCCGTGCGATCTCGAACACGCTCGAATGCACCCGCAAGATCAGACGCTGTTGCGCCGGCTGCGACCGCCTCGACGTAACGGTCAGCCAGCGCCAATTCCTCGGCGAACACCGAGTGTTGAGCCTTCGTCAAGACAACAACCGGCGTCTTCGACAAAACAAACTCGCCGCGCAGGCGCTGTAACGCGTCGGCCAGACGAGGACCGACGATGTCGGTCGAAACGTACACACCGGTCAGCGTTTGGAACTCGGTCCTCGCGCGCTGCAAGGCGCGAAGGAATCCGGTCTCAGCAATGACGTCGCGATCGCCCTCGCGAAGGACGGACGCCACGCGATTGAGGTTGTCCTCTTCCGCGTCAACCACGACGACCTGCTCACGGCCGGTCTGACTGAGCGCCTGTGCCAACAGTGGAATCACCTGAGACGAACCCGCGAACTGCGATCGCGGCAGCGCTGCACCAAGCGCCAGCGCCGCCCGCAAACGAACCGTCAGATCAGGGAACTGAAGCGCCCGAACCAGCGGCTGCTTGTAGTCTTCCGTTCCAACCAGTGACGCCTCGCCCGCCGTGAGGCGAAGCGCCTCGATCGCGCCCAACGCGACGGCGGAATCGAAATCGTCCACCGCCCGCTCGAGCACCATGTGCGCGAAACGCGGACCGGCGGTCTGAGTGAAATACAACGCGCGTGGAAAGGCATCCGGCTGCGTCGCGTCCGCGTCCCCGTTCTCGCTGGGATCGCCGCTTTCCACGTCCATCCCTCGGCGGGCTTCGCGGCGGATATTCGATGCCAGCCACAGCGACAGAGCACCCGAATGATCGGGTTGCAGACGAAGCGCCTCCTGGCAGCAACGCATCGCCATGACCTGGCCATAGATACGCTCGCTCACCTCGACGCGATTCAACGACTGACCCCCCGCATCCCACGACCAGACGTTGGCCAGATCAAGACGAGCATCCGCGCGAACCGCGTCATTCTCGTCGTAGTACAACTCGCCCAGCGTGAAGAACGCGTCCTCCGCACTACCCGAGAAACGGCGACCGGTGATATCCTCAATGCGTTCGATCGCCACGCCGGCCGTACGCCGGGTCTCGGACGGCATCGCATCGTCGGCGATCAACTTCCGCAAATACGGGATCGCCTGCGGATAGCCGATCTCGCCGAGCGTCTTGATGACGTGAAGTCGGACATCGTTGTTGGTCATCGAAAGCGCGACGACGAGTGGACTCACCGCCGGCTTGCCGATCTTGGGCATCGCGAAGATCACGCGAGGCCAAAGCCCGGACTGCCGCGAATCGAGCAACGTCTCCACGATCGCAGGAACGGCATACTCGCCGGACTCCGCCAACCGCTCTTGTGCCCATCGTTCCTGCTGCGGGTCCCCACCGAGCAACTCGATGTTGTGCAAGATGCGCCCGCGCGATTGTCGCTGCTCGTCTTCCCCCTGCTGGATCAAGGCAAGAACCTGAGACGCCGTCTCCGGAATCGACGATCGACGAATCAAAATCCCGAGCGCCTGAAGGCTCGCCTCGTCCTTGTCCGCCGCCCGCGTCAGGGCAACCGGCGTCAACTCCGGATGCGCGAGCAACGCCTTGGCGTACGCGTCAGCCATCGTGAACTGCCCCATCCGCGCGAAGTGGAGGAAGTCGTTGTACAACGACTCGACCGTCGCGTTGGTTGGCACCTGGACGCGAGATTCGCCCGCCGCGGGTTCGCCTTCTTGTCCCGACGCCGGAAGCGCCGACGCAAGAGCGACGATCATCACAATGAGTCGACACATCGCACCCGCCAGCCGGAAGCTGCGGCGCGACGTCGACTCGCCCGGGGACAAGACGCCGGAGTCAGCCCGAAAGGGCCCTTGTTCAATTCTCAGCATGGTCGCATTATTTCTGGGGTTGCGGTATTAGATGTTCTGGAGAATGGCCAGGCTTCCGGCGGCGGAAATCCCCAGGAACACGGTCTGAAGCCACTCATTAAAGGAAACCGCGCTGCAACCGGCAGCTTGAAGCAACACGGCGCCGGGAACCAGGACCTTCATGGCACGTACCGACCAGGACTTTCTCATCGACATCCTCCATCTACACGAGGCTCGTCTCAGCCTGGACACACCGCCCCGCCACCTCCAAGTGGCCTTGCCACCGCGCCGTCCAGGCTCGCAGATCAGGCAGTGTACCGGGGCCGTATCGTGGGTCAATATCTAACGCATGGCTGCTGAACCTCAATCCGTGCCCCGAAACTTCTGGACGCTCGCAGGAAAACGCGCTTTCGACCTGCTGGCGGCCCTGGTCCTTCTTCTCCTGACCCTGCCGATCACGCTGACGGCCGCCCTGCTGATCAAGCTGACCAGTCGGGGACCGCTGTTCTTCGTCCAGGACCGGGGCGGGAGAGACGGCCAGGTGTTCCGCTTACCCAAATTCCGCACGATGCGCGGGGATCGAAAGCCCGATCCCAAGGAGCTCGTTCCGCTCGACCATCCGGAAATCACAGCCGTCGGCCGCATCTTTCGCCGGATGAAAATCGACGAACTCCCCCAGCTTTTTAGCGTGCTCTTCGGCGACATGTCGCTCGTGGGGCCGCGTCCGACGCTGCCGGATCAAGTGGCCGCGTATGATGACTTCCGACGCCAGCGATTGCTCGTTCGTCCCGGTATTACGGGGCTGGCACAGGTGAACAGTAACGCGTCGGCCACCTGGGAGCAGCGGATTCTCTTCGACATCGCGTACGTGCGTCGCTGCGGACTGCTGATGGACGTGGGAATCCTGCTCCGAACGGGATGGGTGGTGCTGGCTGGTGAAGCGCGAACGTCGCGGGCGTTTCGCACGACGCGCTACGCGCAGTATGTGACGCCGCCGGAAGACTATCCAGTCGAATAAAAGAACGAAGACTGCAAAATCGGGGGTGGGGTGGTCTGCCATTGGTGTCATTGAGTATGACACTGATGGTCAGGAATTGCGCCGGCAGTGACATGCTGTGTGACACTCTCGGTCAGTTGCGGGTTGCAGGGATTTTCACCCTCCGCCGATAGATCAGCGGCGCGGTCAGCGGGGAGCTGTGGTAGGTCGGGGCGGATTCCTGTGTCACCAGGGTCCGGGCAGATCTGACGTTCCCAACCGTATTTCAGCCGCTTCATCGGGTCGCGTTGCGCGCGATCGACGGCAGGCGGCTGGGGTGGTCTCGCCGGGCCGGCGGGACGACCTACCCCCCCCCTCGCGCCGCTCTTGTCCAATCAGGACAGACGGTCGGGTCAGCAGCCGTCTTCGGCTGCGCATATTGCTCATTCAAGGGAGCCAATCTTGAGTATCAGCCTGTCTACCGTGATGGAAGAAGATGTACCGGATGCCGTCAACCTCAGCGACGACGCCGTCCGAACGGCGCTCTGGCTGCACGACGAGGGGTATTGTGTTCTTCCCCGCTGTGCCGGTCAGGATCCAGCGCGACTGTGGCGCCGTCATCAAGAGCAGAGACCCCGACGCGGTGCCTTGATGTCGTGGCTGACGCAGCGACGGCGTACGGGAATCGGCGTGGTCGTCGGTCCGGTGTCGAATCTCTGTGTGCTTGATATCGATCACTATCACGCGATTGCGCTCCTGCGTGACGTGTTGAATGGCGGCCATTGGAACGAGATTCCGTGGTACAAGACTTCGCGGGGGCTTCAGTTGTGGTTTTGCTATCCAGTCTCTGAAGTCCGCTGTGATGTTTTGCGCCGCAACGGTGTTGAGCTTCTGGTGCGCGGGCGATTCTGTGAGTGTCCGCCGATGTCGTCTTCCCAGAGCTTCCACGGTCCCCTTCGGGCGGCGCATCTGTTGCCCAGGGTGCCGGATGCACTGATCCACTGGTTTCATACGGGACGGCTGAAGGGACCTGGAGCCGGCGGAAGCGTTGGGGATGTGGCTGCGTACTACTGGTCTTTGCCGCGAGCGCCGATCCCCACAGGCCAGCGAAATCGCACGCTGTTTCGCGTGGCATATCACTTCCTTTCGGACACGGACAATCCGTATCGGGTGATCGCGGAACTCGTTCGTCGCGCGACCCGCATCGACGGTTTGAGCGAGGAAGAGGCGATTGCGTGCTGTGACGACGCACTGCAATGCATACGCCGGGGCCGCGGCCCCTCCCGATCGACGTTGTCGATGTTCGAGGCGGACCGGATCGGGCGTAGTGCCACGGCGTGCTCGCGGTGACGGCGGGTGACAGGCCCGCGACTTCGAATGGGGCAGGGCACCAGAGGTCGGCCCGGTCAGCGGTTCGCACCGGCGGGCGAGCCGCCCGTCGCACGCGGCGCGGGGCGATGGCAATCGGTATCCACAGTGCTCAGGCGCCTTGGCGCGGGGCCAGTATGAAGGTGGGTGGTACCCGCCCTGCTTCTGGGCCAGGCAGCCCCGTTCGCGAATCTCCCCCAAGTAGAGATTGACTGAGAACGGAAAGACTCCAGTACGATCGAGCGACGGGTCTCGTTCCGCGCGATTCGCTGCAAACACCCGGCGAGGATGGCCGGCGGCGAGCGGTTGTGCAGTGGGTGATAGCTAGAGTGTCGTTCGTGTATGTCCGATATTCCAGGGTCGAACCGGGGGGATATCGGACTTTCCCCGCGCTCGGTTGGTCTTGTGAGAGGTCCGCGCTGCCTTGTTGTTTAACTCTACAGCCTTCTTGATCTTCCTGCCGTTTGTGTGGGTGTGCTACCACAGTATCCGTGGCACGACCGGGCGGACGTATCTTCTCCTGGCTGCGAGCTACGTGTTCTACATGTGGTGGCGTGTTGACTACGCGCTTCTTCTGCTCCTCTCGACGACGGTCGACTACTTCGCGGGTCTTCTGATCGGTCGGACGTCACGGCGTGGCGTTCGGCGATTGGCGTTGGGATCGAGTCTCGTCGTCAATCTGGGTCTTCTGGTGGCGTTCAAGTACTGGGACTTCTTCGCTGGGGAGCTGGTTTCGCTGGGTCGCTTGATGGATCCGGCGTTCGAGATTCCGGTGCTGGACGCGGTCCTTCCGCTCGGCATTTCGTTCTTCACGTTTCAGACGATGAGCTACACGATCGAAGTGTTCCGCGGGAAGGTCGCCCCGGAGCGCAGTCCGGTTCGGTTTGCGCTCTACGTCTCGTTCTTTCCACAGCTGGTGGCGGGGCCGATCGAACGGCCGGGTCGCCTTCTGCCCCAGATTCGCAGCCCCAAGTGCGTCGATCCCTCCGATTTGACGTCAGGTCTTCGGTTGATGATGTGGGGGATGTTCAAGAAGGTCGTGGTGGCGGACCGTTTGGCGATCTATGTCGATCTGGTCTATGGCGACCCGTCGACGCACACGAGTGCCCAACTGCTTCTGGCCACGGCGTTCTTTGCGGTTCAGATCTACTGCGACTTTTCGGGATACACGGACATCGCGATCGGTTGCGCTCGGACGCTGGGCTTTGATTTGATGAAGAACTTCTCGCGTCCGTATCTGGCGTGGTCGCCGACGGAGTTCTGGCGTCGCTGGCACATTTCGCTGTCGACGTGGTTTCGAGACTACGTGTACATTCCGCTTGGAGGCTCGCGAAAGGGACCTGCTCGCAACGTAGCGTGCCTGCTGGTGACGTTTCTGGTCAGCGGGTTGTGGCACGGTGCGAACTGGACATTCGTTGTGTGGGGTGCGGTCCACGGATTGTTCGTGCTCGCGGAGCGTTTGATCTGTCGTGTCTTCGGTTTTTCCGGCGGCGCGGGCCGGCCTTCGCTGCCCGGTCGCGCGGCAGGGACCCTGGTTACGCTTCCTTGCGTCGTGCTGGCATGGGTCTTCTTCCGGGCAAATTCGATCGACGACTCGCTGGTTGTGCTGACGGGGTTCTTCTCCAGCTTCACGCTGGAGGGGATCTCGTGTGGGCTTTACGCCAACCACCTTCTGTTGTCACTGGCCCTTGTGGCTGTGGTTGTCGGTTACGACATTTGTGAAGAGTGGAAGGTCACCGGTGACACCCGCTCGGTGTGGGACGTACTCCCGACGCCGGTGCGATGGTGCGGGTATTGGTCCCTGGCGACGTGCGCGTTGTTGCTGGGACAATTGACGGGTCCCCGGGAGTTCATCTATTTCCAGTTCTGACGGATGCGTCAAGGCAGGTTCTCTATGAGTTCTGCATCGGTCACGGCTTCCTGCGTCAAGCCCGACGGGTATGCGCATCGTGAAGCGGCGGTTGCGGAACAGGCCCCACCCTCGGATTCACGGAATACACCGGTGAGCGCGTGCGGAATGAAGGAGGACGGGCTCGTGGTATATGCGGCTGTGTTGCGTCGGCTGGTTCTGTTTGTCGTCGGACTGGTGGTCATTTTTTCGGTGCTGGAACTGGGGTTCGTCTTGTTCGAGGCGTCTGAGCACCGGAGGATGGCGCATCCCTATCGCGTACCGACACCGTACGTCGAGTTCTATCAAGCGCCGGACTACGTGGCCGGCGGAATCTCCACGAACGGCGAGGGTTTTCGTTATGGCCCCCTTCCGCTCGAGAAACCTGAGAACGAGATCCGTGTCTTCTTTCTGAGCACCAGTGTCGGGTTCCGGGGGAAGACGAACGAGACAACGATTTCCGGGCTGATGGAATCCCGGATCGGCGACCTGACGGGCGAGGGCGATCCCCGTGTGCGTGTGGTCAACGCCAGCGGTGTGTCGTTCGGTTCAACACAGTCTCTGGTGTTGCTGGTGACGCGTCTATTGGACTACTCGCCCGACCTGATCGTCGTCTTCCAGGGAACGGAGAGCCTGCTCACGCCCGCGATGTATGAGGGTCGTCCTGGATATCCGTTCAATTTCTCGGTGCGTGAATCGCAGCACGAACATCTAATGGACCCGGTGGCGAGCCCGAACCCGCTCCTGGCGCTGTTGATGCGTACGCGAACGATGCGTCACTTCCACGCCGATCTACTGCGCGAGGACGTTCAGGAGAAGCTTTCGGAACTCAACACGCTGATCACGCTGGATGAGCTGTCGGATTATGACCCGTACATCGATGTGGTGGTCGAGGACGTGCGGAAGATGTCGCAGATCGCGTCCAGCTTCGCATGTCGCACGGTAACGGCTGTTCCGCCGATTCGGGCGTCGGGCCTGCTGGCGAACGCCGATGCACGGCTCCGCCAGCGCCTGCGCGTCGCGCTCGAGCGCGACTTCGAACACGACGCGATGTATGTGGAAGCCTCCGAATTCGGCGTTGAGATCACACGGCGCCAGTTGTGGGCATCGGATCGCGTTCACTGGCGGTATGAGGCCAACGAGCTCTTTGCCGACCAGTTCGTGCGCGCGCTCGTCGAGCGGGGATGGTTGGGGGGTATCGGTGAGCCCGTTGCGTTAGAGGATCGAGCGACGCCGATGTCGGTCGTGACGAGAGACTGAGGGTAAAAGGTGCATCAAGATGCACCCTACGCGTTGGTGCCATTTTGGTGGCACGCGATGCCGCATCACCCCCCTGAATCCCCCCTTGGTAAGGGGGGAGCGGTCCGCACAGCGGACACTACTGGCCGGCCATGGAACGAAGCGTTGATGCCACGATTGTGGCACTCGGTCCGTCCCCCACCCTTGCTTCGCAAGAATGGGGCACCCGGCCAGGGCACCGGGCGGGGTCGCGTCTCTGGTCATGGCGGATTCCTTATGCATGGCTCGCCTCGCGGCGGGAAAAGTAAACCTTCGCGGTGATGAGCAGCAGCAACGTCAGCCCAACCAACCCCCACGCCGAAACGGTCGGGATCGGCTGGGAGTGGCACAACTCACGATCCTCGTCGCAGTAGGCCGAGCCGCAAGGCGGCGAAGCCCACTGGCAGCCGAGGGCCGGGTCGCAGGATTCAAGGCCGTTGCACCAGACGGCGTCATCGCAGATCGCGTCGTTCGGCGTGCTCAGGCCGCAGGTCTGTGTTGATTCATCGCAGTCGTCGTCGGTGCAGGTTACGCCGTCGTCGCAGGGCGCGCGGGCGGATTGACACCCGCCGAGTGGATCGCAGACTTCCTGGCCGTTACACCAGACGGCGTCGTCGCAGATCGCGTCATCAGGGAGGTTTTCGCAATGGCCCTGCGGATAGACGGGTCCCCATCCGTCTTCGATGCATGAATCGATGGTGCAGGCGAGGTTGTCGTCACAATCCGGCGGCTCGGCGCTTTCGCACAGACAGGCGTTGCAGATCTCGGTCCCGCTACACCAGGAATCGTCCTGACAGTGTGAATCATCGATGCAGTCACAGCACGGTTCGGCGCACGATTTGTCTGGATCCCAAACGACCGGCTGCGTGCCCATCGTCTGACACTGTTCCTCGGTGACGTTGTCCCAGCACTCGCCGGCGCCTGTGAGGTTTGTGCAGCAGCGGCCGACCGGTACCGTGATTCTGGCGGGTATGAGGCCGAGCAACGGGATCAGATTGCCGTGATGGTCCTTCATGACGCTTTTGGGCCTGGGCTTGAATCCGACCGTAAAGGTACCTCTGGCGTCGGCGGAAACATCCAGACGAAGCGTACCGCAGTACTGTGGAACAAACGGGCTCGGCGGGGGTATGCCGGCGCCGTTCGAATCTACACTCGCGTAGCGGTAGTCCAGCGTACGCAGGTCGACGGCGGGTAGGTCGCCGCCGGCTGTCGAGAGAATGTAGTCGATTCTTCCAGTAAAGATGAAGCCGGGCTCGCAGTATCCCGGGTGTCCGGGGAAATTACACTTCGAACCACCGCATCGGTCAATCGGAAACAGGGGGCAATCAGAGTCAGTCGAACATGCCTCCCCCGTAATCTCGCAAATTCCACCGTACGCTTGAATGCAGTCGTCTCCAGTGGTGCAGGGTATCAGTGTGGGTGTCACGAATCCACCGAAGTCACTGGTGTAGCCGGAGGAATCAAGGTCGGCCTCCCAACCACGGAGAAGAGTGCCGGTGCCTTGCGGATCCCAGTTGCCTCCGTAGATTTCCAGTTCAATCTGGTCGCCGCCGCGGGCGATGATCTCGCCACCCTCGCCACCGACGGGAACGAGCGAGAAGCTCACTACGGCAGGGGCGTTTATGGACGCCGTGAAGTTCGAGCAGAATCCGTCGCCCCCATGCGAATCGCAACGCGAACCCGTGATGATGAACGCGTCGGGTGTTTCGGCGTCATCGTCCTGACAGAAGCCGTGACAACCGTCGCTCCCGTCAGCGCACGTACCGATGTCGCCCGCACAGGGAACGCCACGGTCGACGTCGCATGCTGCGCCGTCTGCGCAGCAGACGCCGAAGCCGGTGTCATCGATCTGCGAAATCACCAGGTCGCCGGAGGGAGCATGGTTGCCGATCCTTGCATGATCGTAGGCGATGTCCCAGCCCAGCCGACAGGGCGAGGGGTTTACGCCGGTTTCGGCGCCCGAGATGATCATCCAAACGGTACTATTGGGTGCAGTAACGCCTTTGGGTAGAAGCGCCTTCGTCGTGAAGATGGTTCCAGCGGGAATGTCGACAAAGTCAGCCTCGGTGCCGGCGATCGGGGTGTTACTGAAACCGGTCGTATCAAACGATGAGAACGGGTCGCCATCCCAGAGTTCCATGTGGAAGTCGGCCAAGCCGGGTTGGGCGTCGGCGGAACTGCGGAAGAACTTTCCGCTGTAAGAGCTGATCTCATGGAATGCGGGTATGTAGCCGTTTCCCAGGCCGCAGTTGTCGCCGAGCATGGCGCCGGGGAAGAGCAGTCCGGTCGATGGAGTGAAGTTCAGGAAGACGCTGTAGCTCAACGGTTCGGCGTCGATGACCTGATAGATGTAGGCTTCGTCGGTGACGTTCGCCACGCGGCCTGCTCGGTGCGATTGGATGCTATAGATCGTCTGGACTTCGTCGGAGTTCGGAAAGCCCCGATCGACGTTAACGGCGTTGGTGACCTCGCCCGTGAAGTAGTCGCGGACGACGGTGTCGGGCTGCTGGGCGATGGCGGCGGAGCAGAGGAGAAGGTACATCACTCCCCTGAATCCCCCCTTGGTAACGGGGGAGCGACTGGGCACAAGGTGCATCAAGATGCACCCTACGCGGTGGTGCCACCTCGATGGCACGTACTGTCGCGTCACCCCCCTGAATCCCCCCGTGGTAAGGGGGGAGCGACAGGCCAGAATGTGCATCAATAGGCACGTTACACGTTGGTGCCAATTGGTGAGCGGCGAGC
>JAJDDV010000091.1 GCA_029260135.1 Phycisphaerae bacterium
CCGGTGGGAGGTGCCGGGCAGGAAACCTGAGTACAACTCAGGCCATCGGACCACACCAAGCCCGCCCCAACGCAGTTCGATTCGAGGATGTCGTTCTGACAGGTCCCGAAGTCCAGATCGCAGCACGCGCCGGTCGGAGGACCCTGGCAGCTTACCTGGGAACAGGCCAGCGACTCGGACCAGACGTGATCCACACCGCTGCAATCGACTTCGAGGACCGAATCGGCACACGTTCCTGTTGATACATCACAGCACGCACCCGTCGGTCCCGGACAGCAGGTACTTGGCGTACCGCCGTTGAACTGGCAGAGCCACGCGCTGGGATCGACAATGACGTCATCGCCGATGTCGCCGGCATCCACAACACCGTCACAGTTGACGTCACAACTGGACAGGCAGCAGGAACAGTCACCGTTTCTCTTACAAACATCGATGCACGCGCCGTCCAAGACGTTGACGACGCCGTTGTTGTCCACGTCGCCGTCGCACGGGCATGGGGCCGCCCAGGCGAGCGACATGCCGACGAAACACACCTCAACAATCGCCGTCCACAGTACGATCCTTCTGTTCATCACAAAACCCCTTTTGGGCACTCATCATCCCGTGACGTATCCACAGCCATGTCATTATGATTGCATGCCCGAGCCACCATCCACCTCTTGGAGAAAAGCACATCTGCCTAGCGACGCTCGCCCACGATCTCTTCCACCCTGAATCGCTTCCTTTACATGGTCCCTCCGACAGGATCCAACGCCGGATTCCGAGCCAACATCCGGCTCAGGTTGAAGGGGACACTCCGAGCCGCCGTTTCCGCGTGATCGCTACAGCCGCGGTAACAAGAAGTAACATCATCACGACAAGTGACGAGCGCGACATCGTCGGAATGGACGGGTCGACGTTCACCGACCCCATCTCACCGGCGAAATTGGTGGGGGAGTTGACGCCCGTCGTTCCATCGCTATTCAGGGAGAGAGCCCCATCGGTAGGGAGGAACGTGTCCAGGCAGCTCACTTCCGAACACACCGTCAACGCCGTCCACACGAGCTTGATACCCGTACAATCCACCTCCGCGACGTCGTCGTGACATTGACCGTTTCCGATGTTGCAGCACGCACCGTTCGGAGGAATCGGGGAAGACACCGCCGTAGGACTGGGGCAGCAGGTACTTGGCGTCCCGCCGCTGAACTGGCAGAGCCACGGAGTGGGGTCGTTGAGGATATCATCGCCGACATCGCCTGCATCCACAACGCCGTCACAGTTGACGTCACAACTGGACAGGCAGCAGGAACAGGTGCCGTTGTTCTTGCAGACATCGATGCACGCGCCGTCCAAGACGTTGACGACGCCGTTGTTGTCTACGTCGGCGTCACAGGGGCAAGGATTCTGCGGTGGAACACTGCAACTGACGGCCGAACACAACGTCGAACCCGTCCAGACGAAATCCGTGCCGGTGCAGTCGACTTCCGTCACATCGTCTTGACACTGTCCGTTCCCGACGTTGCAGCAGGCTCCGGTGGGAGGTGCTGGGCAAGCGGCCGCGGCACAACTCAGACCTTCGGACCACTGCTGATTTGCGCCGGTGCAGTCCATCGCAAGGACGCCCTCCGTGCAGGTGCCAAAGTCCAGATTGCAGCAGGCGCCGGTCGGCGGAGGGTCGCATGCAACCTGAGCGCAGCTCAGGTCAACCGACCAAGTGAGCATGGCACCTGTACAATCGACCTCGAGCACTCCATCCGCGCAAATCGCCGTCGCAGTATCGCAGCATGCGCCCCTCGGCGCACAGCAGGACTCCGTCGCCCCGCCTTGGAAGAGACACAACCACGCACTGGGATCGACAATGACGTCATCGCCGATGTCACCGGCATCCACAGCGCCGTCGCAGTTGACGTCACAGCTGGACAGGCAGCAGGAACAGTCGCCGTTTCTCTTACAGACATCTATGCACGCCCCGTCCAGAATGTTGACGACGCCGTTGTTGTCCACATCACCGTCACAGGGGCACGGCGGAGCGCCGAAGACAAAAGTATCCACCATCGTGTTTGTTTGTGCTTCGAAGACGGATATCGTATCGCCCGTGACTTCAAAGAAACGGTTCGGAATGATGAAGTCGGGTGTCACGGCGCCGGGCAGTGCGACGAAGGCGGCGGTGGCGATGAGCACGGACCGGTTGGCTGTGGCCGAATCGGGAAGATCATTCGGAAAAGTGAAGACGTTCGCACTGCTCGTTAGCTGATTGCCGTCGAAATGATGATGGCCATTGGCGCCTACCGATTCGCGAAGCTCGATGAACTGCACAGACCCGTCGGCATTGGAGAAGACCTCCTCGATGTCAAACGTGTGGAACGTGGCGACGTCGTTGGGTACGTTGCCAGCCAGCACGTAGGGTCGTTTGGGCGGCGCCGCCGTCGCAAGCTCCGTACGCACGGCAACGTCCGAGAACGCTAGAATCATGACCACCGCCAGTGCGGCCCGACCTGCACCATACTGAGCCTTCAACATGGCGGATCTCGATCGAGCTCGAAGAAGCGATTTCTCATTGTAGACCCTTTCACACGGCCGACCCGCGAAACACCAGCGGCTTCCCTCTGCATCCGTCGCCGCATGGGCCACACGACCGATCCAGCGGCGGAGACGAGGCAAGCCTCGCAATCGAAGCTTCCGCCGGGCAGATCGCCCAGGGCGCCCGTCCGCGTCCAGCGGAACGCTCCACTTCCCAACGTAGGATCGGTTGAAACGGGATTGGACTCTCCAACAAGGAGCCAACCGTGTATCTTGAACCGGACTGGACGGTTCTCTATCATATAATGCGCATTTGGAGCACGCATCGGAACACCGAACAGGGGAAAAGCTGAGAATCCTGAGACCGGTCATGAGCACGGGCGGAGAGGTAACACGCCTGCTGGAGGATTTTGGCGCTGGAGTGGACGGGGCGGCCGACAAGCTGTGGCCGGTCGTTTACAGCGCGCTTCGCGGCCTGGCGGATCAGTATCTGGGTCACGGATCGGTGGGCCACACGCTACAGCCTACCGCCCTGGTGCATGAGGCCTACGTACGTCTGGTAGGAACGGCCAACCTCGGCGTGAGTGGGCGCGGCCATTTCTTCGCTGTCGCCGCCCAGGCCATGCGGCGCATCCTGGTGGATCACGCCCGCCGCCGAGGCGCGCTCAAACGCGGCGGAAACCTGCAACGGGTCCCGCTGACCGACATCCCCCACGTGGATGGTATGCCCGATGACTACCTCCTGAAACTCGACGACGCCCTGCGGGCGTTGGCTTCGCTGGATGCGCCCCTCGCCCACGTGGTGGAGCTTCGTTTCTTCGGAGGCCTAACGATCGAGGAGACCGCCCACCTGCTCGAAATATCACCCATGACCGTCAAGCGCCGGTGGCGTGTGGCCAAGGGCTGGCTTCACCGTCGGATCATGGAAAGGCCCTAAAACAATGTCATCATCGTGGCATCAAATCCGTACGCTGTTCGAGCAGGTGTGTGAGCTGGGCTCCACGGAGCGTGAGGCGCACCTGGCGAAATGGTGCACAGATGATCCGACGCTGCGTGCAGAGGTGGAATCACTCCTGGCAGCCAGCGACGCGGCGCCCGCCTTCTTCGAAACACCATCGGGAACGGATTCCGGTGCGTTGACGGACGAGCCCCTGATCGGGCACTGCGTAGGCCGTTATCGAATCGACGCGCACATAGCCTCGGGCGGAATGGGGAGAGTCTACGAGGCCACGCGGGCAGACGATCAGTACGAGCAGAAGGTGGCGGTGAAGCTCATGTCCCCCGGTACGGCGCTGTCACCCGACGCCCTTTCACGTTTCCGCGACGAGCGGCAAACGCTCGCCAATCTTGAACACGACAATATCGCCCGGCTGTTGGACGGCGGCGTGGCGGACGACGGCCGACCCTATTTGGTGATGGAGCACGTCGACGGCGTGCCGCTCGACGTCTATTGCGATGAACAACGGCTGACGACGGCCCCGCGGCTCCGCCTGTTTCGCACCGCATGCGCTGCCGTGCAGTTCGCGCACCGTAACCTCGTGGTCCATCGCGATCTCAAGCCCGGCAACATCCTGGTCTCGCGCGATGGCGTGGTGAAGCTCGTGGATTTCGGTATCGCCACCGTGCTGCAGGCGGATTCGACGGAGGAGGCTGACACGACGCTGCCCGGGCAGCCGCTGATGACACCGCAGTATGCCAGTCCGGAGCAGATTCGAGGCTTGGCGGTCACCACCGCAAGCGATGTCTATTCGCTCGGCGTCATTCTCTATGAACTCCTGACGGGACACCGCCCCTACCAACTGAGTGGTCGCAGGCCTCTTGAAATCGAGCGGACGGTCTGCGAGACCGATCCGGTCCGACCCAGTGTGGCCGTTCTGCGCACCGATCCGCCTCCTGGCCATGACGGCACGACGCCTCGAACAGCGACGCACGAAGTCGCAAGCCGGGTCCGCGATGGCAAGCCTCAGACGCTTCGGCGCCGCCTCGCAGGCGATCTGGATGCTATCGTGTTGAAGGCCATGCACCGCGAACCACTGCAGCGGTACATCTCCGTCGAGCATCTGCACGATGACCTTCGCCGACATTTGCGAGGCCTTCCGGTTTCGGCGCGTCACGGCACGGTGCGTTATCGGATGGGCAAGTTCATTCTAAGGAACAAAGCGGCCACGATTGCGGCGGGGATGGGTGCGGCGGCCGTCCTGGCGGGCATTTTCGCCGTCATGCGAGAGAGCCGGATCGCAGCTGGGCAACGGGACGAGGCGGTTGCAGCACGCCAGCGCACCTTGACCGAGGCGCTCAAAGCGACGCACATCAACGCGTTTCTGCAAGATATATTGGCCTCAGTCGATCCACGGGCCGCGGGTCGTGAGGTCACGGTCCGGGCGGCGCTCGATCAGGCGTCGCTGCGCGTGGGGAGGGAGCTGGCGGACTTTCCGCAGGTCGAAGCCGGAATCCGGACCGTGATCGGGCGGTCCTATCACAGCCTGGGTGACTACGACGCGGCACTACCCCATCTGCGAACCGCGCTCGCCCTTCGTAGCGAGGCCCACGGGCCCGAGGACGCCGAGGTGGCCGAGAGTATGGATGACCTCGGTGCGCTGCTCACCAGCCGCGGGAACTACGACGAGGCCGAGCCTCTGCTGCGCGGGGGCTTGGCGCAGCGGCGCAGACTGCTCGGAGAGGGAAGCCTCGAAGTCGCGACGAGTCTGAGCACCTTGGGAAAGCTGCTGCATCATCGTGGTGATCTTTCCGCAGCGGAGCCGCTCCGGCGCCAGGCTCTGTCGATACGACAGAGACACTACGGTGAGGATCACCTCGACGTGGCCAGCAGTATGGTCAATTTGGCCGCCGTGCTTCAGGCACGCGGTCGCAGCGCCGAGGCCGAGCGTCTCTACCGTGGCGCACTCACGATCTATGTCAAACTTGTCGGGCGAGAACATGCCGACGTGTCGGACGTGCTGAACAATCTGGCCAGCCTCCTCATGCGCTCGGGCCGCACGGAACTGGCCGAGTCGATGTTTCGAGAATCGCTTGCGATTCGGCGCAGCGTGCTTGGCAACGATCACCCCAGGGTAGCGAGGAGCCTGAGCAATCTAGGAGGTCTTCTCTCTGGAAGGGGCGACCACGAATCCGCGGAGCCGCTGCTGCGCGAGGCTCTGGCGATCCGCCGAAAGCGCCTGGGCGAGGATCACCCGGACGTGGCAATCAGTCTCAATAAACTAGCCGCAAGCCTGCGCGCTGACGGCAAAGCGGCAGAGGCGGCCGGGATCTTCCGCGAGGCCTGCGCGCACGCCGATCGCGCCTGGCCCGAGGGACACCGCTACCCGGTGGAGTTCCATCGCAACTACGGCCAATGCCTGGCGGAACTCAAGCGCTACGAAGAGGCCGAGTCTCAGCTGCGACTGAGCCATCGCCTCCTCAGCCGGTCCTCGGAGTCCCATCCCAACAGAACGCGGACCGTCGTCCAGAACCTGATCGAGCTGTACACGAATTGGGGCAAACCGGCGGAAGCGGCGGCGTGGACCGCGCGGTTGCCGAGGGGTAACCCGGAAGTGCCATCGCGACGACCCGATGCCACGAGCGCGCCGCGAACGTCCATACGGCAAGAAGCGGAAGAGTCCGGATTGCGGGCAGAATCGCAATAGTCGTCCGTTGAGAACGTGTGGCGCGGGCCTCAAACACCTAGGGCGTCTTTGTTCGGCCGACGTGCTATCCGCCGAGGGCCTACGTCAATTCCTTACCGATCTGTTCCGTTGGCCACGATCGAATCATTGGACACTACGCGCTCGGCGTACAAGAAGAGACCTACGGAGGGTTGCCGGGGCGGAGTTTTTGTATACATTATTCAAAATGAATGCAAGAGTGCTCAATCGATCTGTGTTTCGGGATGGGATCGCGCACGCCGTACTTGACTTGCTCGTTAGCGGCGCATTGCCCCCTGCCTCCCGCCTCAAGGATACGGATCTGGCAGAGCGTCTTGGCACCAGTCGAACTCCAGTACGCGAGGCGTTGATTGAGCTCGTGCGTCGAGGGTTCGTGGAGGCCGTCCCACACCGCGGGTTCCGGGTGCCTCCATTAAGACGGCAGGAAGTACTCGAATTGTATCCCCTCGTTGCGACTCTCGAGTCCCTTGCGATTGAAACGTCCTCAGATCTTGCGCCAGCGCAGGCTCGGGCGCTTGCGCGTGTCGGCCAAACGATGGTCAGCGCAGGACTGAAGCCTGCGCGATGGCTTCGCCTCGACCAGGAATGGCACGAGACGTTGCTAGCGGGATGTCCCAACGAGCGCCTGCTGGCAATCCTCAGCGACCTGCGTCTTCAGATCCAGCGATACGAGCTAGTCTACGCCAAACTCCGTGGGGGAAGGGCAGTGTCCGCGCGCGAGCACGCTGCCATCGCAAAGGCCTTTCGGGACGGCGAACGCGAGCACGCTGCAAAGACGCTTCGAACACAATGGGAAAGAAGTATGAATAGAATCCTGCGTCAACTCGAATAGGCATCCGTACAGCGCTAGGAACGCGTGTGCGCAGGCTCAGCCACAGAATGGATGAAACGCGGACGTTTGGGGCTGTCCGGAATACTCGGGCGCGACGACCCTTTCTGCTCTGCACAGTACGCATGCGTTGGCGCGAAGAGGCGCGTAGTTGATCCGAGTTCCTGGAGGTTTTCGATTCGGAAGAACGGCGATCGACAAGGCGATGTCAGATGTTTCAAGTTGGCGCTGGCGCGCGACCCAAGTCTTGCTTCAGCTCCGCGGGCGCTGAAGGAACTCAAGAACGGCTCACAAGTGAGAAACGAGAGGGACCACTGACATGCGACGTAGCGTGAGAATGTATCGGAAGCAACAGATGCACCTAATAATCGTCATCGTGAGTAGCCTCCTGAGCTCGATCAACTGCGCCGCGCAAGAGGAGGGTGCCGCAAAACGTAAGGGTGTCTCGACCTCTCCCGCCGCATTGATCATCGGACGAGAGAATACCGGCGTTGACGATCGCTATGCCGAGGAGATCCAGCGTCTCGAGCGCTTCGTCGAACGCCTCATGGGCGAGCATCAAGTCCCGGGTGTCGCAGTCGCTTTCTACAGGGATGATTTCACCTGGAGTTGCGGTTTCGGGTATGCGAATCTGAAGACAAAGACGCCGGTCCAAGGCGACACCATCTTTCGCTTGGCGTCTGTTACTAAGCCGCTCACCGCAGTCGCGGCACTCAACCTGGTTGAGGCCGGCCGTCTGGATCTCGACAAGGAGGTTCAGGAATACGTGCCCTATTTCCCAAAGAAACGATGGCCCTTGACCGCCCGACATTTGATTGGCCACATGGGCGGCATCCGCGACTATCGCGAGAGCGAACTACATCTCACGACGCACCACACTACACGCCAGGCGATTGAGATCTTCATGGAGTCCGACCTTATCGCCCAACCGGGGACTGCGAAGCGTTACTCCAGCTACGGCTACGACTTGCTCGGAGGCGTTATCGAGGGTGCAGCGGAAATGCCCTTCGACCAGTACCTTCGCGAGCACGTCTGGAACCCCCTGGGCATGAACGACACGATGATGGGAATCGCGTCGCGCGTCGCTGCAAATCAGGCTCAGGGCTACGTCCTCGGTCCCGGTGGCCCGAAGGATTGCGAATCCGTCGATCTGAGCAGCCGCTTCGCCGCGGGAGGCGTGCTTTCGACCGTTGAGGATCTCATGCGATTCTCCCGGGGCCTGGACGAAGGAAAAATACTCGATCCAGCTACGCAGATGGAAATGGCCACATCGATGAAGACTCCGGAAGGTCTACCAACGGAATACGGTATGGGCTGGGGCGTTGACTGCTTGTCAGGTTTCTGGACGATCCTCCATCCCGGCGGTCAGCAAGGCGCCACGACCATCCTCGTGCGTTTTCCGGGTGAGCGTTTCGCGGTGGCGGTCTTGTGCAATCTCGAAAATGCGTCTCAGTTTACTTCGAAGTGCGCAGCGGCGGTGTACCAGTTGGTGTTAGGGACGATCAAAACGCGAGTCGAGTCTGATGCCCCCGAGGACTTCCGAAAACTGCACATGGTCTGGCACACCGGACTTGGCTACATCAGCAAGTTCGGCAAACCGGTGACGCTTGAAGCGGCCGAGCTCACGCGGTGTTTCGCTTACATCAACGATATCGATTCGACAAAGCCTGGCGCCCGAAGAAAGATCATCCAGGGGCTCTCGGAGGAACATGGCTCCGCAGTGTACGCGATCGGTTCCTACATGGCGCATCGACTCGGGGAACGTCATGGCGTCGCACGGCTGGACGAGTATCGACGAGGCGGCGCGATTCCGTTCTTCGCTGATTACATCGCGATGTACAAGAACGACAGGTCTATTCCGCGCTCCTGTCACTTCTCACGCGACCTCGAAGGCCGGGTGGCGTCGTGGGAAGATAGCTGGAAACGAACTTGGACCGACGAAACTCGCCGATTTGCCCTGCTCGCGCCAAGTGAATTCAAGGATGCCGCTCCGCGCCTCCTGGAACTCTTCAAGGGCGAGAGTGTTTTCCCCAGCTTCAATATGCCGTTCGAAATGAACACACTCGCCTACGATCTCAAGTCCAAGGGGGACGCGAAGTCAGGTCTCGAACTACTACTCGTCGCCACCGAACTATTCCCCAGTGAGGCGAACCTTTTTGACAGTGTCGGCGAGTTCTACCTGAAAATGGGGCAGAAAGCGAAGGCCACAGAGTATTATAGTACAGCCCTCAAGAAAGACCCGAACTTGAGAACAGCACGAATCGCACTCAAGAGGCTTGGTCAATAGTGACTGTGAACATGAAGAGCGATAAGAGAACGTCCGGCTCTGGTGGGATCGAACACTCCAATGAGTACCGACGTTGGTGCGATATCCGCTGCCCCGGCTTTGCGTTGCTGTTGGGTCACCAAGCGAATGTGGCTCGCCGGTCAACTCTTCGATTACGATGGCGAGAACACGCGCCTCCCCCACTCCGCCTTCCGGCGTCAGCCGCGGGCGCCATTCAAATCGACGAGCCGTCCGAGGTTTTGGCGGAAAAGCTTGTGGCGATGGTCGAGAGAGCTTTGGAAGACCTCTAGGGAGTCGAGGAGAATCTGCTCCGCTTCATCCAGTCGCCCACGGGCGGCGAGGAGGGCGGCGCGAGCACTCTCCGCCTCGGCGACCAGCCAGTGGTCCTTGCCGAAGGCGTCTCGCCTGATCTGAGAGGCCTCAGAGAGAAGCGGCTCGGCCGAATCGAAGTCACCCGTTTTGGTCAGGATCATCCCGAGAACCATCATCGATTCAGCAATGTCCGGATGGCGCGGAATAAGGCGGGAAGCCCGGATCTCCAGCGCGTTCCGAATGAGAGGCTCGGCAGCGGCGTAGTCACCGCTAAGAAACCGCAACCGTGCGAGGTTGTTGATGGTGTTGGCCGTGTACGGATGCTCGTTCCCATGGAGCCTGCTGGTGAGTGCGATGCCTTGAAGAAAGAGGGGCTCGGCCTCATCATACCTCCCTTGATCGCGGAGGATGACGGCCAGAGAGTTGAGATTCTCGGCGAAACCGCGGCTGCCGTCATCGCCGAGCTTTCGTCTTTCGTCCAGTGAGGCGCGGATGAGGGTCTCGGCTGAATCGTAATCCCCCTTAGCCCAGAGCACCCCGCCGAGGCGCGCCAAGGCCGCCAAACTGTTTCGGGTGGTGCCGAGGACTGAGTTCTCGCATGACGCGAGTGCTTCACGGGCGAGCCTCTCGGCGGTGCCGATGTCGCCGTTATCAACGTACAGCGCGGACAGCAAGGACAGGCCTGGGAATCTCACCGGGGTTTGGGGTCCGTGCTTTCGATGGACAAACTCCAACCATTCCCGGCAGTACTGCTCAGCCCGAGCATACTCCCCCTTTGCGTGGGCGTCCCAGGCTCGAAAGATCTTCGCGTGTTTACCGACATCCTCGCCCGTCTCGGAATGCTGCTGTGCGGCGTTCAACGTTGCCTGCAGGACCTCGTTGGCGCCTGCCAGGTCGCCGCACTCGCGAAACTTCGCCGCAATGTCCAGACCGATCGCGACGGACTGCGGATCGGAGTCGAACGGCGGTGCACGTCGCAGTGACAAGGCCTCGGCCAGCAACGCCAGCGCGTCTGCGTTGTCGCCCAGCCCGGCGCGAGCCGACGCCAGGTTGGCGACAACCCCGGCCATACGCGAATGGTCTGGAGTGGGCAGCTCGCGCAGCATCGCCAAGCATGGTTCGTAGGCCGTGAATGCCGCTTTGAAGTCGTTCTTGGCCAGATGCATGTCGCCGAGGTTGGCCAGCGCGTCGGCGACTTTCATGTGCCCGACGCCGTACCAAGCCCTACTGAGGGCGAGGGCCATGTCGAATTGTTGCTCGGCCTCCTCGAACAGACCGAGGCTGACGTAGCTTCTACCCAAGGAACTTCGGACGGCGGCCGCGTTCTCGGGGTATTCGTACAGTTCTCCCTCGACGCGCCCGGCCAGATGATCCAGCGTCTCCCGCAAAGCAAGGGCGCCGGGCTTGGCGTATCGGGAAACTTGCGTGGTCACGAGGTCCTGCAGCAGCTCTGTTACGGTCCAGGCCCGCTGTGCCTCCGCCCGAGACTTGCCGGCTTCGGCGTCGGCCCGATCTCGAGCGTCCACCATGGCGGCGAGATGGTCTTGAGCAAGCCGCTCCGCCCGGTGGGCGCGTGCGTACAGGGCGCTCATCGAGATGCCGAAGCCGATTACCAGAACAAGGGAGGCCGCCGCGGCCCCAAAGGGAAGCTTGTGACGGGCAACCAGCTTGCGGAGTTGGTACATACTGGTAGGGGGGCGCGCGAGAATCGGTTGCCCGCTCAGGTACCGGTCGAGGTCTTCCGCCAGAGCGAGTGCGGTTTGGTACCGCCGCGACGGTTCCTTATCCAATACCTTGAGGATGATCGTCTCGAGGTCCCCGCGCAACGTCCGGTCGATACTACTGGGTCTTCGGGGCGGGTCGTCGCAGATGTGCTGTACGGCGCCTTCGCGCATGCCCTGGTTGACGTCGTGAGGGCGCTGCCCTGTCAGCAGCTCGAAGAGAATGACACCGAGCGCGTAGACGTCACAGCGCAGGTCAAGGTCAACGGAACACCCGCGCAGTTGCTCCGGACTCATATACGGCAGTGTGCCCTGGCGCCGGCCGACGTCCGTCACACTGCTGACGATCGTCGCGTCGGGATCCACGATACGTGCGAGCCCGAAGTCCAGGATCTTGGGGTGCCCGTCCGAGTCGACGAGGATGTTCGATGGCTTGATGTCCAGGTGAATCACGCCTCGTTGATGGGCGTAGTTGATCGCCTGGCAGATTCGACCGAAGAGCGCTAAGCGCTCCCGGTTGGAGAGCCCGGCGCGGAGCACGTACGCGTCAAGCGGAACACCGTGCACCAGCTCCATCAACAGATAGTGTTGTCCATCGGAGGTGTGCCCCGCGTCGTAGATGGCCGCGATGTTGGCATGCCTGAGACGAGCAAGTGCCTGCGCTTCCCGCCGGAACAGTTTGAGGCGATACGTGTCTGTGCGAGCACTCCCCGTGAGCACCTTGACGGCCACCTCCCGTCGAGGGTTCTGCTGTCTCGCCTCGTAGACGATTCCCATCCCGCCGCGCCCGATTTCTCTGACGACGGGATGACCATCGATGGCGTCGGGGGTATTCGGGACCTGGGGCTGCGGCACGCACGCCTGAGCGAACGGGGACTGCAAGGACTCGGCCAGCCGCAGGTTTTCCGCCACCTCATTCGCCAGTCCCTTGCACTTCGAGCAAGCCGAGAGGTGCTCGCGGATCTCGCCGTGCTGCCTACTCGTCAGATTCCCTTCGACGAACGCCTCCAATCTTCCCAGCTCATGGCACGGCACGTGGCACCTCCCCCAGAACGCCATCCTCGAACTCCTCGCGGAGTAGTCGAATGCGCTTCAAGATCCGATGCTTGGCGTTGTAGACGGCTTTGACCGTGGTTCCCAACGCGGTGGCTGCCTCCGCCGTTGTTCGCTGCTGCAGTACCACCAACTCGAACGCACCGTACGTGGCTGGCGTTGCTTCCCGGCGAGCCCGTTCGAGGCACTCCTGAAGAATGCTGCGGTTCCATTCCTGTTCCCACCGGGCGTTGGGCGAGACGGGGTCGGCAACCGCCGACCAGAACGTGGTGTCCATGCCGGGTGCGATCAGAAGGTCGCGTCGGGCTCGCTTGCGGCGGGCGTTGAGGGTCTGGCGATGCGCAATACCGAAGAGCCAGTGGCTGAGCCGTCCCTTCGATCTGTCGAAGGAGCCCTCGCGATAGAGCAGAGAGAAAACGACAAGCGTTTCCTGGGCGACATCCTCTGCGTCCGCGCCGGGAAGACCCATACTCTTGGCCAAGGACACAATGGGGGGGCGGAGCCGGCGTGAAAGGTGTCCCCAAGCGGGATCCCGGTCCGATGTGCAAAGGCCCTCGAGTAACGTCGTCGTCGTGGTCCAATCCACCGTTAACCCCTCAGACTGCGGGAAAGTGTCTCCCTAGACCCTTTCGATTTTAGCACAACTCCCAAGCTCTGTCCATCCAAGGATGCCCTTCGTATGGCCGGAGACCCACCGATCGGGCGTGAGGTCTGGTGGAGATCAACGTGCCGCCAAGTTCCAACCTGACGAAGAAGAGCACATAATAACGGGTAAGGCCGAAGCGGAACCAAACCTCGACAGTGAACAGATCTACAGCGGCTAGGCAATCCCACTGCGACTTGAGAAAAGTCGACCAAGGTATCCGTTCCCGACGCTCGGGCGCCGGTACGATGCCATGCGCCTTCAGAATGTTGCGGACCGTTTCACGGGCCACGACATGACCGAGATTGAAGCGTGCATCTCTGATCGTTGTGTGACCGCCGCCCAGCTACGGGTATAGGCCGTGGCGCACTGTGCCAACGAGAGGACGTGGCGCATTGCCGACTTCACACGGCTCGGCCAACCACGCGGCACCGGTAAACTGAACGGTTTTGCGTGCATGGCAATATCGCCTCCGAAGCTCGTCGGTTTCGATTATAACCGCTTACACGGGAAGGCCTTACAGGCGATCTTGGACGGCGCAAATATCGGTGGACCAGTACACCGCCGAGACCGCTGCCACGAGAAAACTCCCGCGATCCGGATTGAGTTTTTGCTGGGGACAAGTACAGCGCCCGACTATTCGCCGACATCCTTCGATAACAGGCGTTCGTAATACCGGGCGCGCTCGGGCTGATGGCGAATCCTATAGAGCGCGACGAGCTCTCGGACCACAGCCGGCAGCAGGTCAGCATGACAGTACTCGTTGTCCGCCAAGCGTTCATAGGCCTGCAAGAACCTTGGTTCAGCCTCGGAGGTTCGTCGTTGCCCGATCAGGCTGCGACCAAGAGCGATAAGCGTGTGAGCCGTGTTGCATTCGAGAGAGAGACGATAGGGTTCCCTCTCCGGATCCGCGAGGGCGGCCTCCCGCCAATCCAAGCACTCGCACAAGTACTGTTCGGCTTCGTCGTGCTTTTCGTGCCGGTTCACCAGATCGCCCAGTTCGAAGAGTGAGATCGCGATGTCGAGATGTCCTTCCGGGAAAGCCTCGCGTCGCGCGGCCAGAGTGTCACGATACACCTGCTCCGCGGCGTCAGTATCGCCTGTTCGTTCGAGGATGCGGACCAACAGCACTTCATACTCAGCCCTTTCCGACGAGTGTTCGAGCGGCGCCTGATTCAGTGCCTGGCGGGCGAACTTGATCGCCGCATCCTCATTTCCGACCGCCTCGTAGGCTCGCGCAACGGTGTATCGGTTGTAGTGGTAGCTCTCAGGGCTACGTTCCATGCCGAGAAGCGCCAAGGAAAGGGCGGTCTGCGGATCTCGAAGACCTTCCGGCAGCACTGTTAGCAGCGCGCGGGCATGGCAGTTCAGTGCGTAGGCGTCGGGGTCCGGACCCGAAGCGGCAGCCGCGCGCAGTTCCAATGCCTCTTCAGAAAAGACTCGGCCTTCGTCCGCACTTCCCTGGGCGCCCAATGCTGCCACGAGCAACTCCAAGTACCAGGCGTAACTCACGTTGGGACGGGCCTTGATAAGACGCTCAACAGCCAGCGCCTGACGCGATCGAGCTTCCGCTTCGGCGTAGCGACCCAGCTTCAGCCACGCATACCCGAGCAGTCCAAGCGCGCGTGCGGAGACTTGACGTTTCTGGAGTCCGGTGTGCTCGGAGATTTCCAAAACGGATGTACACACGCCGACAACGTCGGCGTAGTCGCTCTCACGTAGGAGGTCGGTCGCCAGGTAGAGCATCTCTTCGAGCGTGTCCGGATGAGAGGGACCAAGGACCCGTCGTGCGGCGGCGACCGTTTGCGCGGTCAGGGCCCGCGACTCGTCGACCCGATCCTGCGTGCGAAGCAGCAGCGCAAGGTTTCTCATGGCCCGAATCGTTCGCGGATGATCCGAGCCCGATACGCGTGTCAGGCCGGCGAATCCCTTGCGAAGGAACCGTTCCGCCTTCCCCAAGCGCCGTTGAATGCACAGCGTGGTACCCAGGTCGACCATCGCCGCGAACGTCTCCGGATGCTCGTCGCCGAATTGGCGCTGCGCTTCCGCAAGAGCGGCTCGCTGCAATTGTTCGTTAGCGGCGCGACGATCACTGCCGCTCAGGCCGACATTTGCCAGCCGGCTTTGAATGACCTTCGTGCGAGCGTCTTCGTCGCCAAAGCGCTGGCGACACTGTTCCAGGCAGTCCGACAACAGAACTCGAGCGTCGTCGTGCCGACCATTCAGGAAGTATACTCGCGCCGTTTCGACCGCGATGTCTAGCGTCAACTCCTCGTCAGCCCCTAACAACTGGCGGCTCGCTGCGAGGGCATTTCCCGCAAGCATCTCCGCTTTCCTGAGCCGGCCCGCGTTGGTGGTCGCCGTCACCAAGTCCAGCGTAGCGCGAAGCACCATTTCGTCACTCGCGCCGTGGAGCGCCTCGAGCGTATCCACCGCGGCAGCAAAATGTCTAGCCGCCGCGTCGTACTGCCCCAATGACTGGTAGACCTGACCGAGTGTCGAACGGATGGACGCCTCGATCTCCGGCCGCTCCTGGAACGCCGAGTCGATCCGCTGCGAAGCGTTGGCGAGGATCTCCTCGACCGTGACCTTGCGACCGAGTGCGTTCTCCGGTCTGACAGAGGTCAACAAGTCCTCGACCAGGAATCGCTTGATGGCCTGCGCGGTCTGGGCCTCCCTTTCGGCTTCAATTCGGCGTTGGGCCTCGCCGACTTCGGCGGTGCGTGCGCGCGCATAAAGAGCGCTCATACCGACCGCAAAACCGAGGCTCGATACACCCAAGATCGCTAGCAGGAAGAATGGCAGCTTGTGTCGCCGGATGAGCTTCCTGAGGTGATAGATCGTGCTCGGGGCTCGGGCCAGGATGGGTCGATGTTCGATATACCGTTCTACGTCCTCGGCCAGCGCGATCGCACTTTGGTAGCGTCGCTCCGGTTCTTTGGCCAGACACTTGAGTACGATCGTGTCGACATCCTCATCGAGCCCCGCCCGCAACTCGCTCGGGGGAACCGGCTCCGACTCCAGAATGTGAGTCAGCATTTGCGGCACACTCCCTGTCTGTGGGGTCGGCAGTCGTCCGGTGAGCATCTGGTAGAGAATCACGCCGAGGGAGTAGACGTCGGTTCGCAGGTCGATTTGGCCGGATGGTCCGGCGGCCTGTTCCGGGCTGGCCCACGGCAACGATCCCACGAACTGCCCCGTTATGGTCATGTTGCGCCATTGGCTGGGCTCGTTGACCTGGTCGGTCGTCATTTTGGCCAGCCCGAAGTCAAGGACGTGAGGTTCTCCGCGGTCATCCACGCGGATGTTGCTGGGCTTGAGGTCCCGGTGAATCACGCCACGTAAATGAGCCGCGTTGACCGCGTTGCAGATCTTGATGAGCAGGCGAAGCGTTTCCGGAACCGTCGCCTCAGAGGTGGACATGAAGGTGTCCAACGCCTGCCCTTCGATGTAGTCCATGACGAAATAGTGGCACCCCATGGACGTTCCACTGTCGTGAACGCTAACGATGTTGGGATGCTGGAGTTGGGCGAGAATGCGAACCTCGCGTTGCAGACGGGCTCGGTCCGAGGGCTCGTGAAACGGCGCATTTCGCAAGACCTTGACGGCCACATGTCGACCGGTCGCTGGATGGAACGCTTTGTAGACGACGGCCTGTCCACCGCGAAACACCTCCTGAGTCAGTTCACACCCGGGGATTGTAATGGGCCACGTACCCGAAGCCGCGGTCTCCTCCTCCTCAGAACGCACCTCGTTCGTAGTTGCACGTGTACGGGCCTGCTCGACACGTCGAAGTGCCCCAAGCTGTTCCCCGAGTTCCGGCATCAGCGCCGGATGCGCGGCTACGACCTCGGCATCATCCACAACTTCGCCGACGGCTAGACGCCGGGCGATGCTGTGCAGGACTTGCGTTAGCAGGCTATTTCGCTCCGGCTCTTCTGCGGAGCCGTGTGGCTCGCATCGCATGATTCAACCGTCCAGAATGCGCAAACAACGCCCTTCCGACTCAAGCCTCCGCCTAACCTATGGCAATTCAAGGTCAGTGCGCCCGCGTCCAAGAGCGAATTCCACTAGCCGAGGAATCGAGATGCGCTCTCCAGCTGGATCCTGAGGAGCTTCAAGCCGCGCCGGCAAAGACCGTTCACTGCCCGATGGGTGCGACCCATCTGGCCTGCAACCTCCTTGGCCGATCGCCCCTCGATGTGAACGAGCCAGATGGCCTGTCGGTAGTGCTCAGGGAGTTCTTCCAATGCATTTCGAACAGCGCCCGCGGCTTCGTTCTTCCTGACGTAGCCGCTCGGTGTGTTCATGGGCGCCCCGAGCATGTCCAAGAATGCCACGGCCGAGTCCTCGACGCTCCGCCCGTCGCCAAGAGTCATCCTGCCACCGCCGCGTTTGGCGGCCCGTTGTCGTCGTAGGGCGGCGAGAAGTTGCCGTACGGCCACGGCCTGCACCCACCGCTCGAACGAGTTCGCCCCGCGAGGAACAAAAGTCGATACGCAGCGGAACACGGCTGTGTGTGTTTCTTGAACAATATCTTCCGCGGAAATGCGCCCCTGGAGGTCCAACGGAATCTTGAACCGGAGGTAGGCCACCAGCTTCTGCCGGCCCTGAGCCAGAAGAACGGCAAGGGCGGCCTCGTCTCCCTCGGCCAGGCGATTCAACAGATCGAGATCGGGTGGCCCCGGAGTTTGCGGGACCATCTCATCGGCGGCAGCCAAATCGTCCTCACTCTCCCCGCCTACGGCGGCATCGAACAACTTCGAGGATACTGTCTTTCTGCCAGGATTTCAAGTGGCAAACGCCTTTATTCGCCAACGGTTTCACTTCGCAGCGCCGGTCCCGACGATTAGTTTTCTAAAGAAAACGTGGGCGCGGCCTCGGCGAAACGCAAATAGTGCCTATCGGACCGGCGACTATCGGCTGGCCGAAGCACAGGAAACTCTTCACGAAAAGCTGTTCTCCGGCGGACGTGGGAAGAGTGCGCGCGATGGAATCTAGTGCAGATGTCTAACGGTCGGCACGGAAAATGGACTCACGCAGCCGACCCGTGGCACACGCCTGCAAACCGGTGACTACGAGGGAGATTGATCATGGCGATTCGACGGTGCTCGGGACACACGTTCGTTGCAGTGCTAGGCGTGGTGCTGATCACGCTGCCGGCCGCGGCACAAGTGGGCGATGTTACGGGTGGTCAAGACGGAGCCATCGATGGGGCGCGGTCAGAGTCGGACATTGCGCAGGTCACCGGGAGCGGCATCCATGCCGCGTCCTGGAAGGACGCTGGCAGCGTCGGCCATTCAAGCGAGAAAAGCAATGTTGGCCTTGCCGGCAGCGGTTCCACCAAATCACAACAGCAGGTCAGCAGTTGCTGCGCCGCCAGTGGCGGAGCGACCGGTTGTGATGACCCCGCATGCGAGGCTCGCGTGTGCGGATTGAACGAGACTTGTTGTACCATCGCATGGGATTCTAGCTGCGCGGAGACGGCTGCGTCGTACTGCCAGGTCTGCGAGCATCTACTGGGTCCGCCACCGTGCGATAGCTTCTCCGATCCAGAGTTGATGAGCCCCGGCCGCACCGGCGCGCCGACGGATTTGAAGACCGACGGTCTCGGAAACTGGCTAGCAGTCTCTGTCTCTAACGACGACGTCGGCGGCATGAGCATCGGAACCGATAACGACCTGGCCTTTGCGACGATCGCCGGCGGATTCGGCGAATCGAATGGGCTACTGTCGTTCATGCCCAACGCCGCATCAGATAGCGGGAATGACTCTACGCCTCGGCTTGCGACGGATGGGCTCGGCAACTGGGTCGCGGTCTGGACCTCGCTGGACGATCTCGGCGGAACGATCGGGGCGGACACCGACATTCTCGTATCACGAAGCACGGACAACGGATCCAGTTGGACGTCTCCCACCGCGCTCAACAGCGAAGCCGCTACGGACGGAAGCGCCGAAGACCGTGAGCCGCGGATCATCACCGACGCAGCGGGAACTTGGATTGCCGTGTGGCGTTCAAACCACGATGTCGGCGTCACCGGTACAGACAAGGATATCTACTTTTCCCGGAGCACGGACAATGGTGTTACTTGGAGCGCGATGACGCCGGTGAACACCACGGCGTTGGGTGACACCGGGAGCGACATAAGCCCCGATCTCGCCACGGACGAAGCCGGGGTCTGGGTCGCGGTGTGGTCATCGAATGAGGACATCGGAGGCGGCGACGGTACCGATTACGACCTGTATTATTCGCGAAGTAGTGACGGCGGGCTCACCTGGAGCAGCCCGCTTGATCTCAGCAACGCGAGCGCTGATGCCGGAGCGGACCTCTCTCCTAAGATTGCAGCGGACGGCGCCGGCAACTGGATCACGGTGTGGGACGCCGATGGCCTTCAAGGTGGCGGGTCGTTCGGGACGGACATCGCGTTCGTTCGTAGCCTGGATAATGGCGCGAGCTGGAGCGTCCCCGCGCTGATTCCCACAGTGCCGAATTGGAATGATCGGAACGCATCTGTCGCTACCGACAAGAACGGGAATTGGCTGGTCGTTTGGGAGTCTAACAACACACTTGGCTCCACGATCGGACTAGACGAAGACATCCTGTTTTCGCGAAGCACTGATCTTGGCGCGAGTTGGTCACCGATCGCTGTGCTCAACCGTCAGATTTACACGGACAACCCGGACACCAGGCCGCACGCCGTCAGCGATGCAGCCGGTCACTTTGTCGTTGTGTGGCATTCAACCGAGAACTTGGGAGCAACCGTCGGTACCGACGGCGACATTCTGTACTCAACAAGTTCGGACGGTGGAGCCACATGGTCAACACAACTTCCCGTCAGTGTGTCCGCCAGGTCTGACTCGGCAAGCGACGGGGACCCGTTTCTTGCTACGGACGGAAGTGGCCACTGGGTTACGGTGTGGTCTACGAACGGAACCTACAATGTTGGCGGTACCGGCACGGATAATGACCTGTTCACCCAACGCAGCACCGACAACGGTGTCACCTGGTCGCCGATGGTCCTCATGAATTCTACCGGAACCGGCGACCTCGCGACGGACTACGCTGCTATGCTGGCTCCGGATGGCCTGGGCAACTGGGTCGCCGTATATGCCTCGGAGGGCGATGTCTTGGTGACGCGGAGCACCGATGCCGGAGACTCCTGGACGACACCCGCCGCCCTCCATCCGAATGCAGAGCTCGGTTCGAGTGTCTATTTGCGGCCGCAGATCGTCTCCGGGACCGCCGGAACGCTCGTCGCGGCCTGGTCCACGACGGATGCACTGGGAGGGTCGATAGGCACCGACTACGATCTTGTCGTCTCCACCAGCACCGACAGCGGTGTCAACTGGACAGCACCTTCCCCGCTCAACACCACGGCCGCGACGGACACGGGAGACGATCGCTACTTGCGCCTGGCCTCGGATGGAGTCGGGACGTTCGTGGCCGTATGGAGGTCGAACGAGAACATCGGTGGGACGACCGGCACGGATAACGACCTTTTCGTTTCTCGTAGCGCGGATAACGGCGTCACTTGGTCGTCCCCGGCGTTATTGAACCCCAGCGGGGAAGGCATCATTGGCATCGAGGACTTCAACGAGTTTCCAGCGGCGATCGCCTACAACGGCGCGGGTACCTGGGGCGCAGTGTGGACGTCCAGCGGCGCCGTCAACTGTTCACCGAGTTGTGAACACGCGGCACGCAGCACGGACGGCGGGCTAACCTGGCAAGCCATTGCCGCGCCGGTGTTCGGCTATCTTCCGCTCTCGAACCAGACACTGGCCATGGACGCTAGCGGCACGTGGGGTGTCGTCGGGTCGACCTTCCTCACGGCTCCTGTCCAAGTATACTTTCGGCCGAGCTTTGATGACGGGCTCACCTGGCCTGGAATAAGTATCACAGGAGAGACTGTAGACGGTTCGCTAAGCGGCAGTACGCAAAGTGGCGCGCTCTTGGCCACAGACGGAGTCGGAAACTGGGTGCTCGCCTTCTTCGACGCCAGTGCCATCCTTGTCTCCCGTCTGCGGCAACCTGACGTGGATGGCGATTGGCGCCCAGATTCCTGCGACAACTGCCCCAACGACGCAGATTTCGAACATCTCGACACCGAGTATTTTGCGAACGGATTCTCGCCCGATGGAATTGGCGACGTGTGCGATAACTGCCGGTTTCACCGGAACGATGACCAGGCGGACGGCGATAGCGACGGAATCGGAGACCGGTGCGACAACTGCCCTCGCACGTCAAACCCAGGCCAGGAGGACACCGACGGAGATCGGTTCGGGGACGCGTGCCAGGATGACCCAGGGGGGATCATTTACGTTGACTCGAACGCCACGGGGCCGGCACATGACGGAACAACTTGGTGTTCGGCGTTTACGTCGCTGTCAGATGCGATTGCTGTCTCGACGCTCAACTCGCCGACGATTCGAATCGCCGACGGCACTTACTTTCCGGACACCGCTGGCCTCCCAGATCCACGTGAAGCGTACTTCCGGTTTCCGCTCGCCAATGGTTCACGCATCCAGGGGGGGTACGCGGGCTGCGGAGCTCCTGATCCCGACGCGCGGGACTTTGCGCTCTACGAGACAACGCTGAGCGGCGACATCGGCGCCACGGGAGATGAGTCGGACAACAGCTATCATGTCTGGGCCTACGATGTCCTAGGGGATAGTTTCATTGCGGATGTGTACACCGCCTTGTTGGAGGGTGTAACCATCACCGGCGGGAACGCGAACGGCTCGGGCACAAACTCGGAGGGCGGCGGTGTGCGGATCAAGGCCAACCCCACCTTTCGGGATTGCCGGTTCGTCGGGAATCAAACGGTCGGCCAGGGAGGCGGTGTCTATCTTACAGGCGGCTCGATACGGGGCGACGATTGGAGCCCCGTCGTGATCGATTGCCTCTTCGCGCAGAACACCGCAGGACACGGCGGTGGCATGACCGTCAGGCAGAACCAGGCGCTCCTGAGAGGATGCCGGTTTGAGAACAATCAGGCACTCGGGGTTCCGGGGAACGACTGCGGAAACGGCGGCGGCATCAATATGCAGGCGGGGACAACCGGCTTTGGATTGCCGCCGGACGGCAAGGTCCTCGAGAGCTGTGCGTTTGTAAACAATACAGCCTGCCTGGGCGGCGGCGCGATCAACCTGGGAGCCGCCGAATTCACTAACTGTACTTTCGGGTACAACGCGTCACCGAGCGCCAACGGCGTCGGCGGCATCACCGGCAATTCAGGCGAGGTCACCACACTCAGGAACTCAATCGCTTGGGGCAACACTTCTGGTGTCTTGACGGCGTGCGCATGGTGCAACGTGGGCTCAGGGTCTTTTGATATCTCGTACACGTTGATCGAGGACGACGATCCGACGGACGGTATCGTCCTGTTCCCTGGTCTGGGAAACATCGATGAGAATCCCGTTTTTCTTGACCCACCCGGTGGCGACCTGCGTTTGCGGGCAGGATCGCCGGCGATTGACACAGCAGAAAACACGTTCGTTACCACGCTCTATGACGTTGATGGAAACGCTCGTATCGAGGACGGCGACGGAGATACCGTCGCCATCGTCGACATGGGCGCGCACGAATCGCCGCGTTGTGGTGACAATATTCGCCAGGGGGGCGAGGCGTGCGACGGAACGGACGACGCCGCGTGTCCTGCTCTCTGCCAAACCGACTGTACGTGTCCACCTTTCTGTGGTGACGGGAGCGTCGATGCCGGAGAACAATGCGACGATGGAGGGGAGACCGCGTCGTGCGATGATGACTGCACCTTCGTGTACTGTGGCGACGGCCATACAAACGAGACGGCGAGCGAAACGTGCGATGACGCCGGCGAGTCGGCGACGTGTGACGACGATTGTACGACCGTGGCGTGCGGCGACGGCAATACGAACGAGACGGCTGGTGAAGCCTGCGACGACGGTGGCGAATCGGCGACCTGCGACGCGGACTGCACCGTCGCCCTCTGCGGTGACGGCACGGTCAACGCCACAGCCGGGGAAACCTGCGACGACGCCGGCGAGTCGGCTACCTGCGACCTGGATTGCACGGCGGCTGTTTGCGGTGATGCCACGATCAACGTGACGGCGGGAGAGGCCTGTGATGACGGCGGCGACAGCCTGACCTGCGACGCAGATTGTACCGGAGCCCAGTGCGGTGACGGGTATACAAATTCAGCGGCGGGCGAAGAGTGCGACGACGGAAACCTGATAGACGGGGACGGTTGTCAATCGACTTGCCGATGGCCAGGCTGCGGCGACGGCATCGTTGACGGTACGGAAGAGTGCGACGATGTCGGTGAGTCGGCCACCTGCGACGCAGATTGTACATTCGCGGTGTGCGGTGACGGTACGGTTAACTTCACAGCCGGGGAGGTTTGCGACGATGCGGGCGAGTCGGCCACATGCGACACGAACTGTACGATCGCGGCGTGCGGCGATGGAACGGTCAACATCACCGCGGGGGAAGCTTGCGACGATGCGGGCGAGTCGGCGACGTGTGACACGGATTGCACGGCGGCCCTTTGCGGTGATGCGACCATCAACGTGACGGTGGGAGAGAATTGTGATGACGGCGGAGAATCGGCCTTCTGCGACGCGGATTGCACGCCGGCCATTTGCGGCGACGGCACTGTCAACGTAACGGCAGGCGAGGGCTGCGACGATGGCGGTGAATCGCCGACGTGTGACGCGGACTGCACGCCGGCCATTTGCGGCGATGTTACTGTCAACGCAACGGCAGGCGAGGAATGCGATGACGGCGGTGAGTCGGTTACCTGCGACGCGGATTGCACGCCGGCGCTTTGCGGCGACGCCACGGTCAACGTGACGGCAGGCGAGGAATGCGACGATGGAGCGGAATCAGCCACGTGCGATGCCGATTGCACGTTCGCCCTGTGCGGCGACAACGTGCGTAACACCAGCGCCGGCGAACAGTGTGACGGGACCGACGACACTCAATGCCCCGGAGCGTGTGAGCTGGATTGCACGTGTCCGGTAACCGGTGCGTGCTGCGATCGCAGCGCACTGATCTGCACGGATGCCGTGTTGGGCGGTGCCTGCCCTAATCCCACCGACGAGTGGTACGAAGGCGCGAGTTGCGGCTCGATCTATCCACCGTGTGAGCTGCTATTAGAAAGCTTCGAGACTTTTTCCTACGGTGCCTATTCGAACATCGCAGCTTTCAGCGGTGATGCCACCGTTGAGACTATGGATGGCAGCACAAATCTTCGTATCTCGTCGAGCTCTACGTGGAGCGGGCGCGTCGTATCTCCGCGAACAGGAAGCAAGATGCTCAAACCGACTACGCCAGCCCGATGGGTGTTTGCGATGCCTATTGCGGGTTTCGGTGGTTACTTCGCCACCAATGCCCCGGTCGTCGGAGGCACGGCGGAGTTCTATGACTCCGCAGGGAATCTGTTGAACACGTTGTCGCTGGTGATCCCGGGCGATCAAACCTGGGCCTGGAACGAGTGGCAGACAAGTGGTGCGATGATCAAACGCATCGAGATTCGAGGAGTCTACGGAGGCGGCGGGAATGTCTTCCAGGATGATGTGACGTACACACCGGCAACCGGGTGCGGAAACGGTGTCGTCGAGATCGGGGAAGTGTGCGATGATGCCGGCGACAGCCTCAGCTGCGACGCAGATTGTACCGCGGCCGAGTGCGGAGACGGGTACTTGAACACGACGGCGGGCGAGGAGTGCGATGACGGGAACCTGATGGACGGGGACGCCTGTCAGTCTACTTGCCAACTCCCGGGCTGCGGCGACGGCTTCGTCGACGCTACGGAAGAGTGCGACGACGCAGGCGAATCAGCCACTTGCGACGCGGACTGCACGTTCGCGGGCTGCGGCGACGCTACGGTCAACGGTACGGCTGGGGAAACGTGTGACGACGCGGGCGAGTCGGCCACGTGTGACGCGGACTGCACACTCGCGGGCTGCGGCGACGGAACGGTCAACGGTACGGCTGGGGAAACGTGCGACGACGCCGGTGAGTCCGCCACCTGCGATGCAGACTGCACGCAGGCCTTCTGTGGGGATGGAACGATCAACGCGACGGCCGAAGAGACCTGCGATGACTCCGGGGAATCGGCCACCTGTGACAACGACTGTACCGACGCCGCTTGTGGTGACGGAAACACGAACACAACCGCGGGCGAGGCATGTGACGACGCCGACGAGTCGGCGACGTGCGATGTGGACTGTTCGCCTGCTCAATGCGGCGACAATTACATCAATGTGCCGGCCGGCGAGGCTTGCGACGGCACGGCCGACGCTGCTTGCCCCGGTCTCTGCCACACCGACTGCACGTGCGGCGTTGAGCCGCAGGGCGCCTGCTGCGTGGCTGGGCTCTGCGACTTCGCGGTGGAAAGCGCCTGTGCGGGCATCTTCTTCGAGTCCGCGCAATGCGACGACCTAACTTGTCCGCTTTGCGGAGCCGCTGCGCCAACGCCGCTTGCGGATCCCATCCTGAACGCCTCGGGAGTCGTGGTCCCAAGCGCGAAAAACCGCTTCCTTTCGTTCTCGGGGGGCGACGTCGGCGTGCCGCAGGCCGTCCGAGTGCGGTTTGTCAGCCTGCCCGGTGACTTCGCGATCTTTGACGGCACGTTGGCCTGGGTGTCTCAACCGTTCGCGTCTAGCGAGAAACCGGGAAAAGGGCTTACCGAACCGGTCGACTCCGATCCGACCTTCATGGCCGCGCGGCTGGGAGCCACGCCGGTCTTCATTGACTGGAGTGTGCTCGGCATGGTCCACGTGCTCGACGAGCTGATCGTGCCGAGTCGCAAGCTGCCCGGTCAGCCGCTCGAACCGGCCGTATACGAAATCCAACTCATAAGTGACGGCTGCGACCTCGGCTCCGAGGCCAGCTACTCAGCGCCACTCTCCATTACAAACGCCCGGTGGTGCGACCTGGCGCAACTGGCGGCGGGGGAGTACCGAGCGCCCGACGGGATCGTGGCGGTCGATGATACGCTCGCGATGCTTGCGAAGTTCGCGGGCAGTCCGGACGCGCCGATCAAGGTCCGCGCTGAATTACAGGGAGCCGGGGCAAGCGGGCCGGAGGCCGCAATCGATGGGAGGATCACCGTCGGCGAATTGGTGGCGGTGGTCGACGCGTTCTCCGGCGGTTCGTATCCGTTCCTGGTGCCGTAGCGCGATGGGTACACTGGCGTCCCCAGCGTTTGCTCTGACCACCTTGTCAACGGTATGGGTGTTCCTGCTGCGCTGCGCCAGCGACTTTGCCGTAGTGTCTAAACACTCGAACGCACCGAAAGTGATGCGATGATCCACCACGTTGGCGCATTGACTCGGCTTCTATGCGGCGCGGTATGCTTACGGCGCGCTCGGCCATCCCCGGCCAAGGGCAGTCTCCAAACGGCACCGACTATGCCGCCTGCCGATGGTAGTATCGAAGCAGTCCGCCGAGCCGTTCGCGACAAACGACCGAGCCTTCGGTCACGCCGACTTCGTCACCAGGATCGATCAATCGGTTTTCGAGACCTTGGTGATTCCGCTCGCGATGATAATGCTCCAGGAACTCGCGGATTGCGTTTCGTAGCGAGCCCTCGCCAAAAAAGGGATCATGCGGTTCAAGCATGTCTCCTTGATCGTACGCACAAACCGTTCGGCGTAAGCGTTTAGATTTGGCGACCGCGCCGGCAACCGCACGGCCTTTACACCATCCTGTTTCAAGATGCTTCGGAACTCGGCAGTGAAGATCGCGTCGCGATCCATGATCAAGTGGCGCGCGCCCAAGAGGAGCCCGTCAATCGGATCAGTGATGTTCCGGGCAATCTGCTTGATCCAGTTGGAATGAGGATGCGTCGTGATGCCCGCGACATGCACACGCCGGTCCGACAACCTGATGAAGAAGAGTACGTATTAACGGGTAAGGCCGAAACGCGACCAGACCTCGACAGTGAACAGGTCGGCAGCAGCCAGGCAATCCCAGTGCGACTTGAGAAAAGTCGACCACGGAACTCGTTTGCGACGCTCGGGCGCCGGTACGATGCCATGTTCCTTCAGAATGTTGCGGACCGTTTCACGGGCTACTACGTGGCCGAAGTTGAACAGCGCACCCCTGATCGTCGTGTAGCCCCAGCCCAGGTTCTCTCGCGCCATGCGTACCGTCAGCCTTGCGATCTCCTCTTTGACAGGCGGGCGGCCTGGCCCGCGCCGCTTGCTGTAGTCCCACTTCCGCGCGATGAGCTTCCGATGCCAGGCCAGAATGGTGTCCGGCGTGACGATCGACGCAACCTCCCGTAGCACCGTTCGGCCCAGGACCTTGCCCTTGACCGCGAAGCGCCTACGTTCGTCGTCGGTGAAGTGAAACCGCTTGCCCTTGAACTTGCTCTTCAGGACACGATTCCCCTCCTGGATGCAGGCGATCACGTCCTGCTGCTGGCTGTTGATCCAGCCAGCCAGAGTAACCAGAAGTAGCTGCCAAGGTTGGAGAATGTTCATGCACACGATTCTACCACCGTCAAGCCGCCACACGGAAGTTCCGCAAAGACAACCGGTTACGGTCGTTCGAGTTTCTGGACACTACGGCATAGCGTTTATCACCATCGCGACAGCCCCAAGGCAGGAGTCCAAAGTCGCTGAACCAGCGCACCCTCCCCACACCCTTCGAGGCGGAGAGACGACAGCGCAAAGTCCGGTGGTCCAACACACCAGGAACAGTACCAAAACGTGAATCACGCTCACTTCATAGCCTCCGACAACCTCCGGCAACCGCCGTAAACGAGAGCGGATGCGTCCAAGGTGTCACTCCGTAGGTCGTTTGTTGACAGGGCGTTCGGAATAATCGGGGCAACCAACTGTGTCGTACTCATTGAAATGGGGAGCGTGCTCGGGTACAATCGAGGCTCACAACACCACATTTGGATGATAATCGCATGAACAGTTACTGTGCATGTCTGAAACGAGTTGGGAGACGTGGCCGGGAACGCGTCCGCTGTGGTCGGTCGCACCGATTGTCTTCCGGGTTTCTTTCCATCGCAATGGCGACGCTCTTGGCGACGAGCGACGAAGGAACCATCTGTCGTGGGCAAGGCGTCTTCCACCACGATGAGTTTGTCGGTCCTCCAGTGCTTTCTGAATTCGGTGCGATGACAGACGTGGCCGCTGCCATAAGAGAACGCGTTCTGGCTCCGATACCGGACGGTGCCGCTCGGCGAAGCCCACACCAACCGCAGCGGCTTCTCGTCCGCTTCAAACCGCATCGGGCTGCAGCAGCCAAGACAGCGGCGCACCGAGCCGCAGCTGATGCTGAGGTGCTCAAAGAGTACCATCTCGTACCCGAACTGACGTTGGTGAAAGTGCCTCCTGCCCGTCTTGCGGAAGCGCTCAAGTCCTACGCGGCTGACCCGAACGTGATGTATGCCGAGCCAGACGTTGAGGTCCACATTGCAGCCGATCCAAACGATGCAGACTTCGGTCTGTTGTGGGGCATGCGCAATACCGGACAAGCGGTCGACGGCGATCCTGGCACGCCAGGCGCCGACATTCGCGCGACGTACGCATGGGACCTTTGGACCGGCGATCCGAACTTCCGCATTGCGGTGATCGATACCGGCGTGAACTACAACCACTCCGATCTGGCCGCCAACATTTGGACCAACCCCGGTGAGATTCCGGGCAACGGTATCGACGACGACGACAACGGCTGGGTCGATGACGTTCATGGTTACGACTTTTACAATGATGACGGGGATCCGGCGGACGATCACTACCACGGCAGCCACGTGGCTGGCACCATCGGAGCCGTCGCCAACAACGGCGCCGGTGTTGCCGGCGTCAACTGGCACTGCAAGATCGTGGCGCTGAAAATACTGGGTAGCACGGGCTCTGGATCGATCTCCTCCGCCGTCGATGCCATGCAGTACGTGGTCGACAACAACATTTCCGTGTCGAACAACAGTTGGGGTTGGCCCGGTGGGATCAGCGGCACGTCACAGGCCCTGTACGACGCCATTGAAGCCGCGCAAGCGGTCAATCACATCTTCGTCGCGGCCGCGGGTAACTTCTTCTTCGGAATCGACAACGACCAGGGTCCTCATTTTCCAGCGAGTTTCGACCTGCCCAACATCATCTCGGTTTCGGCGACGGACAACGATGACGCGCTCGCAACATTCTCCAATTACGGCCTCACGACTGTCGATGTCGGAGCACCCGGCGTGAAGATCTACAGCACCAGACTGGGCACGGACTACGGATTCCTCAACGGTACATCGATGGCCAGCCCACACACGGCAGGTTTGGTCGCGCTGGTCTGGAGTCAGAATCCTCAGTGGACCTGGCAACGAGTGCGAGACTGGATCCTGCTCACGGCCAGGCCCGTCGATTCATTGAGAGGAAAGACCGTCAGCGGCGCCGTGATTGACGCCGCCGCCGCCGTGGGGGACTGCAACCTCAACGGCACGCCCGATTGGCAGGAACTCTCCGCCGGTACGAGCGCGGACTGCAATGACAACGGCTATCCCGATGAATGTGAACTCGACTGTAACGACAACCTCGTCCAAGACAGTTGTGACATCATCAGCGGTTCCAGCGCCGATTGCAACGCCAACGGCATTCCAGACGACTGCGAACCTGACTGCAATGCCAACGCCCTTCAGGATGACTGCGACATTCAGCTCGGTGCCAGTGACGACTGCAACGCAAACGGTGTTCCCGATGAGTGTGAAACCGGTTGGGATCAAGACTGCAATGGAAACACGAGTCCGGATCTGTGCGACATCCACAACGGAACGAGTCCGGACTGCCAGCACAACGCCGTTCCCGACGAGTGCGAGATCGCATCTGGTGTGAGCCCGGACTGCACAACAAACGGTGTGCCCGATGAGTGCGAAAGAGACTGCAACGAAAACGGAATTGCCGACAGCTGCGACATCGTCGACGGAACTTCCCTCGATGCAGACGGCGACGGCGCACCGGACGAGTGCACGATCGGCCTGCGGTTCATTCCCAAGGGTGCGACCGGTCCACACACGATCGTCGAAGACGAGATCTTTCTGGACAGCGGTGGCCAGAGCGTCACGTTTGAAGTGTACCTTTCCGGATGGGACCTGGACCAGAACGAGGACCCTTTGCTGGCTGCGTACCAGGTCACGCTGGATGTCTCACACTTCATCGGTGACCTTGGCGGAAATCTGAGCTTCGCCCAGATTCCCTGCGTTACGAACGGCGACTGCTTCCACAGCGGCTACCAGAATTCCGAGTGCCTAAGCGAAGGCTTCTGCGACTTCTTCAGTTCCGTCTACGTCGACGAGTCGCACCCCGACTTTCCGTTTTCCGGCTTCCGGGCGTTCTCGGTTTCCAACATGCTCGTCTATTGGTTTGGCAGCGTGATCTTCGATCCCGATGTCGGGGTGGCGGACACGGGAGGCGCTAAGTACCTAGGCACCGTCATACTCGATGTCTCAACGGATGCGGAGGGGCTGTTCGAGATCGGACCGATCCTGGGAGATGTAACGACGGCCCTCAAGGCGCCCGATCAGACCCGCATTCCAATTCCGGGCATTTATCCCGCCTTGATCATCCTGCCAAGTGACTGCAACGGGAACGGCATCCCGGATGCTACGGATATCGCTGACGGTACGAGTATTGACTGCGATGGCAGCCATCTGCCCGACGAGTGCGAAACCGATTGCAACAGCAACGGCATTGCCGACAGTTGCGACGTGACCGGCGGTGCGAGTGAGGATTGTACCGGCAACGGACTTCCCGACGAGTGCGAACCGGACTGCAACGGAAACGGTGTGCCGGACAGTTGCGACACGCTCGCCGGCACAAGCCCGGATTGCAGTGGAAACGAGATTCCAGACGAATGCGAGGCCGACTGCAACGAGAACGGCACGGCTGACAGCTGTGACGTCGTCGATGGTACAAGCCCGGACGTCAACGGCAATGAGATGCCGGACGAATGCGAATTACCGATCCTCTTCGTCGATCATCGCGCTACCGGCGCCAACAACGGTTTGAGTTGGGAAGATGCATTCACCGATCTTCAAACCGCCCTGACCGTCACCGACGCATCCGTCGGTACACCGGTCGAAATCGAGGAGATCTGGGTTGCCAGGGGTACCTACCGCCCGACGAAACGGTCCGAGAACCTCGAATTCGACCCACGTACCGTCTCGTTCATTCTGGATTTCCCGATTCGCTTGTACGGCGGATTTGCCGGCGGCGAGTCTTCACGTAATGAGCGGAACGTGGCTGCCCATCCCACCATTCTCAGTGGCGACCTTTTCGGCAACGATGGCCCCGACTTCACCAACAACAGCGAGAATGCCCGGCACGTCGTCACCACCGGCTTCGTGGATTCGTCCACGCTTCTGGACGGCTTCACCATCACGGGAGGAAACGCCAACGGAGGACCCTTCTATCCAATGGGATTTGGCGGTGGACTCTTGAACCAAGGCAGTGCAACTGTTCGCAACTGCACGATCATCGGGAACTCAGCCGAACAGGGCGGCGGTGTCTATGACTGGACGAACGAAGCGGCGTTCATCAATTGCCGCTTTCTCGGCAACAACGCCAATGATAAGGGTGGCGGTGCCTATATTCAATTGGGTTCCTCGACATTCACTAACTGTGTCTTCAGCGGCAACGTCAGCGCCGGAAATGGCGGTGCCATGTTTGGAATCGGAACCACTCAGAGTCCTGTGAGATTGACCAATAGCACGTTTGTCGGGAATCACGCCGACGTGTACGGCGGCGCCGTCTCCGTTACCGCAATGATCTCGATGTCCAATTGCGTGATCTGGGGTAACACTGCCGGATTCGTCACGGGCGAACCCGCCCAGTTACATCTACCAATCGATCCACCGGACATCAACTACAGCATCGTCCAGGGTTGGACCGGCACAATTGGCGGGGTCGGCAACAGCGGCGACGATCCGAGGCTATTGGATTCCCACGGCCCCGACGGCATCGCGGGCACGCTCGACGATGACCCGCGCGTGGCCTATGGCTCGCCCTGCATCGATTCCGGCGATAGCGATGCGATACCCCCCGACACGACCGACGTCGATGGCGATGGAGACACGGTCGAGCCCACGCCCGTCGATATCGACGGAAACCCGCGTGTCAACGATGACCTCTTCACCAATAACACCGGCGCCGGCACCCAGCCGTTTGTGGATCGTGGCGCCCATGAGTTCGGACCCGACTGCAACGGAAACGGCAAAACCGACGACCAGGACATCGTCGAGGGTACAAGTGATGACTGCAATGCCAACGGCCGTCCCGACGAGTGCGAGCCGGACTGCAACGGCAACGGCGTCGCCGACGAATGCGATATCACCGACCCTACAAGTGATGACTGCACGGCCAACGGCATCCCCGACGAATGCGAACCCGACTGCAACGGTAACGGCGCGGCCGACTCCTGCGACATCAACGACGGCACCAGCGCAGACATCGATGGAACCGGCATACCGGATGAATGTGAGGCGCCAGTTCTATATGTCAAAGCGGACGCGAGCGGTTCGAATACCGGTCTGACGTGGGAGAATGCCTTCGCCGATCTGCAAGACGCGCTGGCGGCAGCTCGGGCCGGCAATCGCGTTGAGCAGATCTGGGTGGCGGCCGGTGTCTACACACCGACCTCACCTGGCGGGAGCCGATGGGCATCCTTCGCGCTGATCAACGGCGTCGCGCTATCCGGCGGCTTTGCCGGGTGGGAGACCGACGCCGGTCAACGCGATCGAACGACCAACGAGACGGTTCTCAGCGGAGAGATTGACGGTGACAACGAATGGTCTAACAACAGCTTTCACGTGGTCACCGGCCATGGCACCGACTCAACCGCCGTTCTCGATGGCTTCACCATCACAGGCGGATACGACTACAGTGCTTCCGATCCCGGCGATCGCAAGGGCGCGGGGATCTATAACCTGTCAGGGAGCCCGACAATCAGGAAGTGTACGCTGACGGGCAACCGGGCGGCCTACGGCTCCGGCATGTTCAACGATGCTTCCTCCAGCCCGACGATCATCGACTGCGTCTTCAGTCACAATCACGGCGGGCAGGGAGGCGGCATCTACAACCATGGAAATCCGGTACTCGTGAACTGCGTATTCCTGGACAACACTAGTGGAAACGCGGGAGGTGTCTACAACTATGGAAATCTCTCCCTGATCAACAATGTGTTCAGTGGCAACGAGGCAACAGTATGGGCGGGCGGTGCGATCCTCAACATCAGCAATGGTACGGTATCGCTGGTCAACTGCACGCTCATGGGCAACCACGCGGTGGTCCAGGGCGGTACCATCTACGATGAAGGGCTTGGCATCACGGTGGACAATTGCATTCTCTGGGATAACAGCGATGCTGGCGGCAGCGGCGAGTCCGCACAGGTCTTGGTGTCCGGTACGGGTGCGGCGGTCGTCAACTACAGCCACATCCAAGGATGGACCGGCGGATTCGGTGGCGTCGGAAACAGTGGGGATGATCCTCTCATAGTCGACGCCGACGGCGCCGACGACGTCTATGGCACCGACGATGACGACCTGCGACTGGCCTACGGATCACCCTGCATTGATGCAGGCGACAACTCGACCGTTCCGGCTGACGAGTTCGACATCGATGGCGACAGTGATAGGACGGAATCGGTGCCGTTGGATGCGGATCGGACACCCCGCTTCCTGGATGAACCGTTTACCATCGACGCCGGAAGCGGTTCGGCTCCAATCGTGGATGTCGGAGCCTATGAATACGGCGCTGACTGCAACGGAAATGGCATTCCAGACGATCAGGACATCGCCGACGGTGCGAGTGAGGACTGCGCCGACAACGGAATTCCCGATGAGTGTGAGCCCGACTGTAACGGCAATACATTCCCGGACAGTTGTGACATCGCCGTCGGCACCAGCCCGGACTGCAATACCAATGGTATTCCAGACTCGTGCGACATCGACTCAGGTCGCAGCGGTGACTGCAATGATAGCCTTGTTCCGGACGAGTGCGAACCTGACGATGATGGCGATGGCACAATCAATGTCTGTGACGCATGCCCAGCCGACCCGAACAAAACCGACCCAGGTGCATGCGGGTGCGGCACTTCAGACGGCGATAGCGACGGGGATACCGTCGCCGATTGCCTGGATGTTTGCGATCCGTTCGACGATCTGCAGGACGCCGATGGTGACGGCGTGCCCGACGGCTGCGACCTATGTCCCGGTTCCGACGATTCGCTAGACGCGGACGGCGACGCCGTGCCTGACGGTTGCGACATCTGCAGCGGCTTCAATGACGCTCACGATGCAGACGGCGACGGCGTGCCCGACGGCTGCGACCAGTGTCCCGGTTTCGATGATACTGCCGACTGCAATATCAACACCCTTCCGGACGCCTGCGACATTCAGACAGGCGCCAGCAACGACACTAACGGCAACGGCATTCCCGACGAGTGCGAGCCGCCGTTGCTGGCAGCCGAGGGCTGCCGCCACCTTTCCATCACACCTCTTGCGGCCCCGGATCCGGTGGCGCTGTTGATGACTTCGCCCGACTATCCGTGTTTATTGCACTACATCACCCCCGCCGGCCACTTGAGCGATGGGCCGGTATTTCTGCCTCCGTCGGAATGGGGAACGGTGACACTGACGACGTGGATCGCTGCGGAGCGCACGTACACGGTTCAGAGTGACAATGGTTCCCTCCTGTCTTCGCCGTCATCGGTCACTCTCCCCCGATGGGGCGACGCCGTCGGCGCCTTTGTCGACGGTGCCTGGGAACCGCCCAACGGCAGTGTCGAGATCATAGATGCCGTGGCCTGCCTGGACCGCTTTCGCGGCCTGCCCACCGCACCGCCGGTGCCATGGTGTGACCTCGACCCTGTCATCCCCAACGGAACGATCGACATCACGGACATTGTCCAGATTCTTGATGCGTTCGGGGGGTCTGGGTATCACTGGGAAGAGCCTTGTCAGTAATGGCTGGCGGTGTGTTGGTCCACCGATTTTTGCGGCGCTATTCGCGCAAGCGCCCACGACCGCGATAGGCTGCGGTGCTATCCGCAGAGACAACCTGGACTATTGTGCGCGAGTTCTCGCCAGTATCTCCAGTGATTGCCCAGGATTCAAGCTCGGTGTACTGGTCCACCAATTCTTGCGCCGTTCAGAATCAGCCGTAAACCCTTTCCACGTGGGCGGTAATAATCGAGACCGGTGAATGCCGGAGGCAATATGGCCATGCACGCAGAATCGTTCACAATCCCATTGCCACGAGGCTGGCATGGTCGCGTCAGGTCGGCGATGCTCCACGTCCTCTCATTGG
>JAJDDV010000092.1 GCA_029260135.1 Phycisphaerae bacterium
AGGCGCGGATCGTCGATGACGAGGATCACGAGGTGACCCCGGGCGAGGTCGGCGACCTGTTGATCAAGGGGGATTCGATCTGCGCGTGTTATTGGAACAGGCACGAGGAGACGAAGGACAGGATCCAGGGGCATTGGATTCGGACCGGGGACAAGTACTCACGCGACGAGGGTGGGTACTTCTGGTATCAGGGTCGGTCGGATGACATGATCAAGGCCGGCGGCATCTGGGTGTCGCCGGTCGAGGTCGAAAGCGCGTTGATCGAGCATCCGGCGGTGCTGGAGTGTGCGGTGGTCGGGGTGACGGATGACGACGGGCTGGTCAAGCCCAAGGCGTTTGTCGTACTGAAGGATGCGGGTGCGGATGCGTCGGGCGACCTGGCGGATGAGCTGAAGCGGTTCGTGAAGGACCGTATCGCGGTGTACAAGTATCCGCGGTGGATCGAGTTCGTGCCGGATTTGCCGAAGACGGCCACGGGGAAGATCCAGCGGTACAAGCTGCGGGGTTGAGTGGCGGGGTCCGCGCAGAAGAAAGGCCGGCGGTCATCGCCACCGGCCGTCATACCTCACACCGGAATCCTTCGGCGCCTCGGTCTCATCTTGCTCGTTGCCGGAGCAATTCCACTCGCTGCGGCTCAGTCCTTCAGGCGCGCGACGTCATCCGGCGTGATTCGTGTCGATTTCATATCGAGCTGTCGGCTGAGCCAACTCATGACCGGGGGCGTGTAGGGAAACGTTCCGGTCTTGATTTTGGCGATCATCCGTGCGTCCCTGCGGGTGCGCTCGGCCTTCTTGCGTACCCGGTTGCACACCTTGGTGGCAGCGGCGTCCGATCGCCGTTGTCTCCGAATTGCGCTTCGATGCATGCCCATCCTTCGGTCCTCCGCGACATTCAGATTGAAAGCGGGGGATTCTGGCGATTCCGGTCGGGGGGTCAAGACGGGTGGTGAAAATCGCGGGCGCTTACATGCGGCGTGCCGGGCCTTTTATGTTTGCCGTAACCTATGCATATAAAGATGGTTATGGTTGTTACTGCGTGGTTTTTGCTGTCTGAGAGGCTGAAATGGCGTGCAAAAAAAGACCGCGGAATTGTCGTTTGGGGGCTTTGCGGCGTTCTGGCGTGGCCGGCCTGGCGGCGGACGCGCGGGCCCGAGTCTTACAGTGGTTTCAATCGGTTGCGACGAGAAGGACTTCGCGAGATTCGCGGCGGGTGGAAAGCGCGTATTGATTCCGGGTCAGGTCCGCGACACGCACGTGCGGCTTGACGTTTTTGAGCAGGGCGGTCAGGCGATCGACGGTGGGGAGGCCGTCGCTGCGGTAGGAGACGGCGAGGATGCTGCGGCGGAAGCGGTCGAATAGGCGTTGGAACATCTCGTCGCAGCGCTGAGCGTCGGACCAGGGGTCAGGCTCGCGGCGGAGACGGAGGTGCTTGGAGGCTGTGTCGAGCATGTTCGGCCATTCGTCGTAGCGGGTCATGCCCTCGAGGAAGTGGTAGAAGTCGCGGTAGTCGACGCCGACGCCGGTGCGGTTGATGTAGGGCGTGTCGATGTAGACCAAGTCGAATTCAGGCGTGAGGTCGAGGGCGTCTTCGCAGAGGGCGCGGCAGGTTCCGTGGCCGTCGACGAGCGCGGCGTTGGCTTCGGCGGCGAAGACGGCGACGTGGTCGGGAAAGGGTCGGTCCCAGCTGGCTTTGTTGCCGAAGCTGCGGTCGACGTCGGCGGTGCGCATGTAGAGGTTTCGCCGGTGGAAGAGGTTGTAGGGTCGCTTGGCCATCGCGGCCTGGAAGATGGAGAACCAGGCGAGGGCACGCCGGAAGCGGCAGGGGATGCGTCCAACGTTGGCGACGGCGGCGTCGAGCCAGCGGTTTTCGTTGTTCGTGAAGTAGATGCCTTCGAAGGTCCGTTCGATAAAGTCGTCGTAAGAGACATCCGGCAGGCGGGTGCCGAGGGAGGCGAGGTCACCTTCCGTGATGCGTACGTTGTCGTTTTCGATCAGGGCCAGGCCGATCAGGTAATTGAAGGTCAGTCGGTCGTTATAGGTCACATGCTTGCCGGCGCATTTGAAGGCGTGTGCGACGGCGGCGGTTCCGCCGAAGGCGTCGAGCACGGTCGTGAACACGAGCTTGCGCAGTTCGTGGAGTATGGCCTGGGTGAGCTTGCGTTTGCTTCCCTGGTATCGGGTGCGCGGGAAGGGCGCGATATCGAAAAGGGTACGATGTTGCGACGGCGCGGGCGACATCACACCGATGTGGCTGCGGTATCAATGGAACCCGCAGGGCCCGGGGCGTCGCACTCGGACTCGGTGGCGGATTCGGCTTCTTGTTTGCATCCTCCTGAAGCGTCGCTCACACCGCTGTATCGCAGTGCGGCTTGGACCAGGCCCACGAACATCGGCTGCGGGCGCAGTGGTCGGGTGACGAGTTCGGGGTGGGCTTGCGTTGCGAAGAAGTAGGGGTGTCGATCCTTGGGCACTTCCATGATGTGCATGATGGGGTGCGTGGGGCTTTTGCCCGAGAAGACGAGACCACTCTTTTCGAGGGTTTCGATGTGTACGGGGTTGACCTCGTACCGATGTCGGAACCGCAAACGGACTTCCTCGGCGTTGTCGAACATTTCGGCGGCGGCGGTTCCCGGGGTGAGGACGACATCGTGTCCTCCGAGGCGCATGTTTCCGCCGAGGGCTTCGATCTGCATTTGCTCGGGGAGCAGGTCGATGACGGGTTGGGGGCAGTCGGGTTCGATCTCGGTGCTGTTGGCGTGTTGCAGTCCGGCGACGTTGCGGGCGTATTCGATGACGGCGAGCTGCATGCCGTAGCAGATTCCGAGATAGGGGATCTTGTTCTCGCGGACGTGCTGGATACAGGCGATTTTTCCGTCGACACCGCGAATTCCGAACCCGCCGGGAACGATGACGCCATGCACGTTCTCGAGGCGTTTGGCGACGTTGGCGGGTGTCAGGTCGGAGCTGTCGACCCACTCGAGGCGGACTTTGGCGCCGACGAGGGCTCCGGCGTGTTCGATGGCCTGGATGATGCTGGCGTAGCTGTCACGGACGGTGGTGTACTTTCCGATGATCCCGATGGTAACGGCGTGCTGGGCGGTTCGCAGTCGGGAGATGTAGTCCGCCCAGGTCTTTCTGGCTTCCTCTTCGCGCGGGGTGTCGACTTGCTCGGAGAGTCCCAGCAGGTCGATGACGGCGGCGTCGATACCTCCGCCGCGGAGCATTTCGGGGATGACATAGACGCTGTCGCAGTCGTGCATGGAGAAGACGCGGTCCATCGGTACGTTGGCGAAGAGTGCGATTTTCTCGCGGACTTTCTTGGCCACCGGTTCCGAGGCACGGCAGGCGATGATGTTGGGGTGGATGCCGGCGGCGTTGAGGAGCTTGAGGTTGAGCTGGGCGGGCTTGGATTTCTGCTCGCCGAGAATGCTCGGTTCGATGACGTAGGTCAGGGCGACGTAACAGAAGTTGCCCTGTCCTTCCTCGTAGGACATTTCGCGGACGGCTTCGATGAAGTAGGCGTTTTCGACGTCGCCGACGGTTCCGCCGATCTCGACAAAAACGACGTCGGCTTTGCTGGCGACGGCGAGTTCGCGCAGACGGAGTTTCACTTCGCCGGTAACGTGTGGGATCATCTGGACGTCACGGCCGAGGTATCGGCCTTTGCGTTCTTTCTCGAGGACGGAGGAGAAGATCTGGCCGCTGGTGGTGAAGTTCAGGCGGGAGAGTTCCTGGTTGAGCATCCTTTCGTAGGTGCCCAGATCCATGTCGCACTCCATCCCGTCGTCGAGGACGAAGACCTCGCCGTGGCGATAGGGGTTGAGCGTTCCGCTGTCGCGGTTGAGGTAGCCTTCGAGTTTGATCGGAGTGACGCGGAGCCCTTTGTCCTGGAGGATCTTGGCCAGCGAGCTGGAGAAGATGCCCTTGCCCAGGCCGCTCATGACGGTACCGAAGACGACGACGTATTTCGTCTTTCCGGGTTCATAGCCGGTCGGCATCGGCGTGAAGAACTCGGTCTCATCCGAATCGTGGGTCAACGACGCCAGCAGGTTCTTGGAATTCATTTTCTCTTCCGTTCTACGAACGCCGCGTAGTCTTCGGGCGTGTCGATGCCGACGAACGATCGATGGACGATCACGACACCGATGGCCATTCCGTGCTCCAACCAGCGAAGCTGTTCGAGCGACTCCGCCTGTTCGAGGCGACCCACGGGCAGCCGCCCACCGGTGATGGTGCGCAGCGCGTCGGCTCGAAACGCGTAAACGCCCAAATGAAGCAGCCACCGCGACGGTCGATCGACCGCGCCGCTCGATCCTCGCGAATAGGGGATCGAGCTTCGCGAAAAGTACAGCGCCCGGCCGTTTTCGTCCACGACGACTTTGACGCAGTTTGGGTCCAGCGGTGACCCAGGCCCCTCGACGGGTCCGTCGTCGTCGAACGGCGCGGCCAGGGTCGCGATCCGGACCCGTGCTTTGTCGTCTTCGAGACGTTCGATCAGCCCCTCGAGGGCCTTCGTCTCGAGTTCGGGCTCGTCGCCCTGTACATTGAGGACGAGGTCGTCGTCCGTGAGCCCCAGTGCCTCGGCGACCTCTCCGACGCGGTCGGTCCCACTGGGGTGGTCCGACCGGGTCATCCGGGCCTCGCCACCGAACGATTTCACCGCGCTGACGATCCGTTCGTCATCGGTTGCGACGATCACGCGGTCGATTCGACCGCACTGGTCGACCCGCTCGCATACGTGCTGGATGAGGTACTTGCCCGTTTCGTCGGCGAGAGGTTTTCCTGGGAATCGGGTCGAGGCGAATCGGGCCGGGATGACCGCGATGGTCGTCAAACCCGCCCCTCCGCGTGGACGAACTGTCGAAATCCATGCTGCACGAAGCAAAACTATCGTGACTGGGGTCGCTTGTCAAACCGGAACGGCGACGCTCGGTCTTGAGTCCGGTCCGGGTCTCGTTATAATGGCAGCGCAGGAGACAGCCAACTGCGACTCTTGGATGAAGAGGACGTATGGCTGCTGCTCGCGGGACAATCGTCCCCATGTCGTGTTCGGGGCTGCGCAGTGAGCAACGCTTGCGCTGCGCCGTAGTGAAGGATCAGCAACTGGAGACAGACTGTGCGACCCTCTCACAAATCCGCGATCATCACGCTTACGGTAGGGTTCGGGCTGTTGGCTGTGTCGGCCCAGGCCCAGTTGGTCGGCCCGACGTACGACATTCTGGACGATTACACATTCACGGTTGACCCCGGTTGGGACGCGATGGGGAGGGCGGGCGGCGTTGACGGGATCTACGCGGGGTTCGACATGGACAACTACATCCGGCTCTATTGGGGGCCCGCTCCGATCTGGGACGGTGTGGTTCACGCCATTCAAGCGGCGCTGGACGGAGCCGTTGACACCGCGGGTGAGAACCTCCAGTTCAATCTCGCCGCCTCCAACCTCTCGGGGGGGATCGCTCGCTGGACAGGGGTGTCAAGGGTCTTCGTGGGATCCGTTCCCGGCTTTGTTCCCCGCGACGTCGACGTACGATTCACGGTTGACAGCGGAGGCGCCGCCCTCGTCGACGCGTCGACCGTGCCCGGTCTCACGGTAGCCGGCGGTATAGGGGCGGTGCTACCAGTGACCGGCGACTTCACGGTCAACTGGCTGTTTGAGGCAAGATTCACCGGCGGTGTCGCCTGGGCACCGATGGTGGATTTCTATGACGGCTTGAACACAGACCCGTCTCGCCAAGTTCGAATCTCGTTTGATTCCGGTTTTTGGTACGAGGAGCCTAGCAAAGGCGACTGCGACGCAGATGGAGCGGTCGACTTGGTTGACTGGCAAACCTTCATCCTCTGCATGGATGGGCCGGGCACTCCCTACCCTGTCCCCGCCTGCGAGTGCGTGGACCACGACGACGACGGCGACGTGGACTTGCTCGACGCCGGCAAGTCTCAGGTGGCGTTCACCGGGTAGCGGAAGAGGCCACCATCGGCGGGATGAGTCGGGTCGGCGCGCCGGCGAGTTGTGCGTTCAGGGGCGCCGGCCGTTCGTTCTCTACCCGGCTGGCACTTCATGCGTCAGCACAACCAAGCCCCTGCACGTCTACCTTGATCTCTACTGGTTGATGGACCGCGCCGTTTGGCGCTGTGCATCGGTCGACCTAGGATAGCGGGTGGTGTGGTCGGGACTGCGCGGCCGCGTTTGCGGCCCGGCGTTTCCTGTAGGCTTGGACTTCCTGGAACCTCTCCGGCGAAACTCATGCGTGCCAACTGGGTGTTGACGGTTCTCATTCTGGTCGGGCTGGTGGCTGGGGTTGTTGTCGGTCACCTCCTGCACGACCCAGCGTTCGACCTGAGTATGGGCGACGAGTCTCACGCCCACGCCACGACGGTCGTGCTGCTGGCGTTCCTCGGAAACACAGTGTTTCTGGGCCTGCTCAAGATGCTGATCATCCCGCTGATCACAACGAGCGTCATTGTCGGTGTGACGAGCGTGGGGGACTTTCGGCGGCTCGGCAAGATCGGCGTCGCGACGCTGGTGTATTATGTGGCAACCATGCTGATCGCGACAGTGATCGGGCTGGTGCTCGTGACGCAGATACGTCCGGGCGACAAGATCACGGGCGAGCAGCGGAACCAGGCGCAGCAGACCTTCGATACGAGCGAGTGGATCCAGGAGTCGGTGCAGCAAGGACCGAAAGGGCTGCTCGGCGGTGTTCAGCATATCGTCGACCAGATTATACCGGACAACATCGTCGGTGCCGCAGCGGAAGGCAAGGCGCTTCCGGTCATCTTCTTTTCGATCTTGTTCGGGATCGTTCTGACGACGATCGGCGAACCGGGTCGACGCATCGCGGAGCTGGTCGAGGGTGTGTTCGCGGCGATCATGACGCTCGTACACGGGATCATCTGGCTGACGCCGGTTGGCGTCTTCGGCTTGATGGCGTGGACGGTGGCAAGGATCGGACTGGGCGTCTTCGCCGACGCCATCGGGACCTATATGGTGACGGTGCTGGCGGGTCTGGCGATTCACGGCATGATCGTTCTACCGCTGATTTGTTGGCTCTTCGCCCGGTGCAATCCATTTCGATATCTGCACCAGTTGCGTCAGGTGATGATGACGGCGCTGGGAACCGATTCATCGTCCGCGACGCTTCCGGTCACGATGGAGTGTGTTACGGAGATCGCCGGCGTCAGCAAGCGATCGGCCGGGTTCGTGTTGCCCCTGGGTGCGACGATCAACATGGACGGAACCGCGCTGTATGAAGCGGTAGCGGTCGTGTTCTTCGCGCAGGCGTATGGCATCGAGCTGACCCTGGCGACGCTGGCGCTTGTTGCGATCACGGCGACCTTTGCAGCGATCGGCGCCGCCGGCATTCCCAGTGCAGGCCTGGTGACGATGGTGATCGTCGTGGAGGCTGTCAATGGGACCCTTGCGGCGCTTCCGGGTTCACCGGCGATTCCCATGGCAGCCATCGGGTTGATTGTGGGTGTGGATCGGCTGCTGGACATGTTCCGCACCGTGGTCAACGTCTGGGGTGATGCGGTGGGCGCAAAGCTCATCGATCGGATCGACGGCTAGAGCAAGCTCTATCCAAGTTGTAGCGTTCGTGGGTCAATTTCGTCCAGAGAATCCTTCCAGTCGTCCGCTGCGATTGGACTGACTGCGCGATAGGCGGACGGCCCGTGACGCGTTGATGCCCTGTCAGCGTGTGCGTGACACTATCGGCGGGGCTCTGATCCGGTAACCGGCGCGGGCGAAACTGCGCACGACATCGCTGTTTCGCGAGCCGCCGAAGCAGTCACGCACCCCGTCAACCTGCTGGTTATGGGACATGGAATTCGCGGACGCATTTCGGTAGAATAAAGCACTGGGAAAGAAGGGGGGGCGTATCATGAAGCACAGATCGATCTTGTGCGCGCTGATTGCGGTTGGCTGCACGCTTGCATGCGAGCGGTCCACCGAAGCATCATTCATCTTCATGCAGATTGAGCAAGTCGTCGGCGGTGTCAACGGCGACACATCCGCGCAGGCCATTCAGCTGCGCATGCGCTTTCCGGGTGCGAACAACGTGGAGTTCGCGCGGATGCGTGCATGGGACGCTGCGGGTGCGAACCCGATCACGCTGATCGACTTCACGACGAGCGCACCGAAGGGCAATATCGGCGATCGCATTCTGGTTACGAGTCCCGGGTTTGCGAGCTACACCGATGCAGCGGCGAACAGCGACTTCACGCTGACGAATCTGATTCCTGCGTCGTACCTCGAGGCCGGACGCATCACCTATGAAGGTGATGACGGCACGGTGTATTGGCTGCTCAGTTTCGGCGGGACGAACTACACGGGGTCGACGCTCGGATCGAGCGTGAACGACCCGGACGGTGATTTTGGCCCGGCGCTGAGCGGGTCGATTCCTTTCGGTGGTCTAACCGCCGTCGCGTTTCAGGGAGGCGCACTGGACATGAGCAACTCCAACTTCGCGGACTATGCGTTGACTGCGGGTGGGGCGGTGTTCACGAACAACGAGGGCACGTCGGTTACGATCGTTCCTGAGCCGGGAGCGCTCACGGTGTTCGCGGCGGGATCGTTCCTGCTGATGAGACGTCGCCGTCATTCCACGAGGCGGATGGACGGCTTGGCGTCAGAGGGCAGGGACGCGTAGCGCGGGATCAATCCGGCCTCGAGCTTTCGATACAGTTCCACAACCTGTCGTGGGTGATAGTCTTTTCGCAGATAGAGTCTGGGGTGGTCCACCGGCCATTGGGGAACCGGGCGGAGCCGATCCGTTTCCAGGTCATGTAGTACGGCGATCATCGCATCCGTTCCGACCTGGATCGCCTTGCACCCGATGGTGTGGGGGCGGTCCTCTGCTTCGATGGTCGGTCGGGCGTGCCGGAGAATCGGTCCGCTGTCAATTCCGGCGTCGAGAAGATGTATGGTGGCGCCCACGTACTGCGGTTCTTCATTGAGCAAGGGATAGAAATTGGTGGCGGTCCCGCGATAGTAGGGGGACAGCCCGAGGTGCAGGTTGATCATTCGGCCGGGCCATTCGTCGAGCAGCGGCGAGCGGACGAGGCTGGTCCCGTACACGGCCAAGGCACTGACGTTCCCGGCTTTCAGAAAACCGAGCGTGTCGTCCGTATTCAGTTTGCCTGGCGGAATCCGACGGGTTGCACAATCATGCTCGGTTTCGATGAAGTTGCTCAGTGCGCCGAAGAAGTGCTGCTCCTGGCGGGTCCGCTCGGCGAAGTGATCGTCGACGATGCGTTGCTCGTGGGGCGTCAGGTCGCTCGTGTCGATGCGCTCGGGCGCGTATCCCGTTTCTTCGTAGCCGATGGCGACGACGTTGAACGCCTCGCGCAGTCTGTTCGCGAAGTAGCGATGCCGAAGACCGACACTGGTCAGGATGCCTAGTCTGAGCTCCACCGCTTTTCGTCCTGTATTCGGTGTGTCGATCGTTCGAGGTCCCCGTGCGGCAACCGAATCACGCTCATTGGAACCTTCGGCGTGCGACGGGCCAAGGCGAGCGCAAAAAACCGGCCCGGCGAAAAAACACCGGGCCGGTCTGTCGTTTGTTCTTTCGACATGGCAGGCGGCAAATCGATGCCGCTCACCTGGTCAAGAACTAGTTGGTCAGGGCGGTTGCGTAGGTCATGGTCGCCCCCAGGTTGTCCTGGTCGCCGGCGTGGTCGACGCCGACCTGGAACGACATGCCGAACCGTGAGGCTGCATCCAGCTCCCACTGCCAACCGAGCTCCACAACGTCCGAGATCTGTGTGCTCTCGTGCGCACCGCGGCTGACAACGTAGTCGAGCACCCAGCGTACGGCGCCGTCGTCACAGAGGGGGCCGTCGAGGCCGAGTACGACGCCCCAGTTGAAGTCACGAAGCGCCTCGTCGTTGTCGCCATTGATCGACTTTAGCCAACCGTTCACATGCGAACGGACGCCGCTGTCATACTCGTTGGACATGATCAGGCGCAGTTCGCCGTCAACGCCGCTGGAGTTGTTCCCCGTGGGGATCCGTGCGCTCGTCTGCAGCGCCATGGCCGGCCACGAGCCGTCCGGTTCTGCGAAACGCCAGGTGAAACCAACGGTCGCATCGCCGTTGCCGTCCTCGATCGGACCGACATCGCCACCGTCGCCGATGGTGAACGGGACGGTTACGAAGGCCTCCACGTTGTCGCAGGTTCCCCAGTAGAGGCTGGGCTGAACGACGAACGTATCATCCGAGTCGCCCCCGTTGCCCGGGAAACCGGCGGTCGACCATCGCCCGGTGAGGCGAAGATCCGTGGTGCCGGCGCCGAGGATGGTGGCATCCTGCATCGTCCAAAGTTCGTGAATCAGGTCGGCACCACCGGAGGTCGTCGTGGTGATCGTCGTACTCTCCGACTCCTGTGCCACCGCCGTCATCGCCAAGAACGCCGAGATACACATGCTGGCTGCTATGCCCTTCATCGAATTTACTCCGAAGACTACGCTTGAGGATAGAACTGCGTGTGCCACCCGAACCGCGCCGTCCGGTAGAGACACCCACACAACATTTCCAGAAAGTCTACGCCGCGATTGCGCCGCGCCAAGCGCCAAAGCGCCGGAATCGCTAAGCCAATATACAACGCATTCGTAACCCAGTATCGGCACTAGAGCACCCCTGTCGTCAGTATTGATCTAACTTCATTGGTAATAATAGGTTACAGCCACTCTTCAGGTTCCGTCGAGTTCCAAAGTGCCGCCTGTCGGCACTCCCTCGGCCCCGGTTCTCCAGTCCGGCGGATGAATTCTGACGCCGTGCGGCGCCCGGTCGCGGGTTCTGCCCACAATGATCCGACAGGTTGAGTCGCCGTTTGGTTAGCGTGACCGCGCCGTGTTGACCTCGCAGCGTCGGAAAATGGAGTGACCGGCAGGTCAGCCGTATACTGGAATCCATGTCTGCCCTAACGGTCCTGGAGACGATTCTGGCACAAACGCAGAGCGGTCGATCCGTCGCACTCTGTGCCATTGTCGCTACGCGCGGGTCGACGCCGCAGCCTTCCGGGATTGTGGTTTGCGTGGATGAGGCGACCGAGATGACCGGTACGCTGGGCGGCGGGTGCGTCGAGGCCGATGTTCGGCGCCAGGCTCATCAGCAGCTTCGGCAGTCTCATGGGAAACTCGTTACCTTCTCGCTCGACTCGGATTTCGGCTACGACGACGGGATGATCTGTGGCGGGCACATGGATGTCGCCATATCCGTGATTCCGCCGTCGTCTGATCTATCAGCGTATCGGGCCGCCCTGGAGAACCTCCGAGGCGGGCGACCGGCGACACTCCCGATGCACGTCGAGACGGACGGCGGCCCGGTTGTGTATCGCGTACACGTGGAGGCTCAGCCGGAGTTGGTCATCGCCGGCGGCGGGCACCTGAGCCGTGCATTGGTTCGTCTTGCCCGGCCGCTGGGTTTTCGAATTAGCGTGATTGACGATCGGGCTGACTATGCCAACGTGGATCGATTTCCTCCGCCGGTTCGCCCCGTGGTGGGTGACATTGCCAAGACACTGTCCGAGTGGTCCATCGATGCCAGTACGTACATCGTTCTCGTTACGCGTGGGCACAAGCACGACGAGCAAGCACTTCGCGCCGTGCTGGATTCGCCGGCTCGATACATCGGCATGATCGGCAGTCGGCGGAAGATCAAGGTGATCTTCGACGATTTGCAGCGCGACGGTGGTGACGAAGAGCGACTGGCACGCGTTCATGCGCCGATCGGGCTCGACATTCAGGCGGTTACGGCGGATGAAATCGCCGTGAGCATCGCGGCGGAGTTGATTTCCGTTCGCCGTGCGGAGCGTCGACGCTTGGTCGAAGGTCCGCTTCCTGTTTCCCCGTGAGTGTCCCATGAATCCCACCGATCCAACGTCGCGTGTCTGGTGCGTCTGCCCGGCGGCGGGGTCGGCGCGTCGGATGGGCGACGTCAAGCAGACG
>JAJDDV010000093.1 GCA_029260135.1 Phycisphaerae bacterium
GAGGCAAGGCGCCCGGGGGTTGGTGGTGAAGCCAGACGCACTCGACGATCGTCTGAGGAAGTCCCCATCGCGAGGTTAGATGTCTTCCAGCGATGGTGTGGTCGAGCCCGAACGTCTCTCGTTCGATGTCGCAGATGCACACCAGGCGTTCGTCAGACTGGGTCATGATTCGCGCGTAGCTCTTGGGCAGGGATGCACCGAGTGCAATTTTCCCGATGTCGTGGAGAAGTCCGCAGACGAAGGCCTCGCCTTCGATTCCGGGGTCGACGTGTTCGGCGATGGACTCTGCGACACAGGCGACGGCGAGGTTGTGACGCCACAGCTCCTTGAGCATCTTCTGGGACGGTGCGTTGGGGTCGGCGTCGCGGAACGACTCGAAGAGCTGCAGTGAGAAGACCAGGTTTCGAATAGCCGTGAATCCGAGTGCGGTTACAGCGCGCGCGACGGTGAGGACCTCTGTGCGGAGGCCGAGATCGGCACGGCGCACCATGCGCAACACGGCGGCGGTCATGGCGGCGTCGGATTCGATAATCTCGACGACATCGCGCGCGGAGGACTCGCCGGAGGTCGTGACGGCAAGAAGCCGCGTAGCCAGTGCCGGCAGGGTGGGAAGTTGATCCAGGTGTCCGAGGACCAGCTCCATGCGCTGCCGCGGCGACGGAAGTGGGGCAGTATCTGTGTCCATCGTGACCGTCATCACGGACCCCTCGCCAAAATGCGCGTTCGCTTGCTCGGGGGCGTTACGCCACCCTCAGGAGTTCCGTCATGCGAGCGATCACAGCGTTGATGTCGAACGGCTTGCGAATGAACTCGTCGGCGCCGGCGTCCTCCAGCTCTCTGACCTCATCCGGATCGGCGACGCCGCTGATGACGATGATCTTCATGTGCTCGTAATTCGTATTCGACCGGATGGTGCGGCAGACCATGTTTCCGTTGATATCCGGCAGCTTGAAGTCCAAAAGCAGGACGTCGGGGCGGAATTGTTCGGTGACGATCCCGGCCTCGTAGCCCGTCGAAGCGGTGCGGACTTCGAATCGACCGTCCCGACCCAGAAGGTCCGTGAACATGTCGACGATGGCCTCGTCGTCGTCGACGACCAGGACGCGTTTCTTCCCGCTGTCCAGCTGGTCCAATGGAATCTGGTTCTCCTTCATGAAGGAGATCAGCGCATCCCTTGGAATACGACGAAATCGCGATCCCGGTACCCGGAATCCCTTGAGCTTTCCGCTATCGAAACAGCGAATTACCGTCTGCTGGCTGACCTTGCAGACCGTTGCGACTTCACCCGTCGTGAAGACTTGTTTTGCTCGATTATCCACCATGACTGACCCTCCGAACTAGTGTTCCAACCTAGCTCAATGCTATGTATATTGTCTACTTCCCCCATATTTCCTATACGGTACATACGGCGCATTTCATCGTCAACGAAAAAATCTCGATCTGTGCAACGATTTAGGCGGGGCGGTGCGGTCGGAGTATTTCGGGACCGTTTTTTTCGGACGGGTCCGGGGCGTGCGACGTTCGGTTCCGTGGCAAAGGACGGCGTCCGGAGAGGTAAATCCAGAGGATCGTAAGGTCCGCCGGGTTGATCCCGCTGATTCTCGACGCTTGGCCTAGCGTTTGCGGTGCGACGCGCGTCAGGTGCTCCTTGGCCTCGGCACGCAGCTCGGGGATGGCGGCGTAGTCGATGCGGTCGGGCAACGCCATGCCCTCGAGGCGGCGGAGTCGTTCGATTTGACGCGCCTGCCGTTCCACGTATCCGCCGTAACGTGCGTCGATCAGGACCTGCAGGAGTGCGGCGGCGCAGAAAGGCCTTGCATTGGGCGGGGTGATGGCTTGGGCGAGCTGGTTGAGCGTCGCGTCGGGCCGGCGCATCCAGGTTCGCAGAGGGATTCCGCCGATCCGGGTTTGATCACAGCGTGCCTCAATCGCTTGGATCGTGGTCGAATGTTCCTGAAACCTTCCCCAGCGACGGTCGTCGACGGTTCCCATGCGCCGGCCGATCGGGGTCAGGCGGTGGTCTGCGTTGTCTGCACGAAGCAACAGTCGATACTCCGCTCGTGACGTGAACATCCGGTAGGGCTCGGTCGGGGGGCGCGTGATCAGATCGTCAATCATCACGCCGATGTAGGCTTGATCTCGGGCCAAGACGAACGGGTCCAGGTCTTGCAGCGACCGTACCGCGTTCACACCCGCGATCAACCCCTGGGCGGCCGCCTCTTCATATCCGCTGGTGCCGTTGATCTGGCCCGCCAGAAAGAGCCCCGCGATGCGCTTGGTTTCGAGCGAAGACTGGATCTGATGCGTGGGGACGAAGTCGTACTCCACCGCATAGCCGTACTGGAGGATCTTCGCCCGCTCCAAGCCGGGAATGCGGCGAAGGAAGGTGTCTTGGACGTCGGTGGGCAGCGAGGTGCTGATACCGTTGCAGTAGACGCGCTGGTTGTCATACCCCTCGGGTTCGAGGAAGACCTGGTGGCGGGGCTTGTCGGCAAAACGAACGACCTTGTCTTCGATGCTCGGACAGTAGCGCGGTCCGGTCGAGTCGATTTGCCCCGAGTACATCGGCGCGCGATGGAGGTTGGCGCGGATCGGTTCGTGGGCTGTGTCGTTGGTCCAGGTGATCCAACAGTCGATCTGTCGGCGCGTGATCGCGTCGTTCATGGCGGAGAAGGGAGTCGGAATCTCATCGCCGGGTTGTCGTTCGCAACGACCATAGTCAATCGAGTCGCGATCGATGCGCGGCGGGGTGCCGGTCTTGAGTCGGCCCAGCTCGAATCCAAGGGATTCGAGCGAAGCACTGAGGGTCGTGGCTGCGGCTTCGCCGACGCGCCCGCCGCTGGTCTGTTGATCTCCGCAGTGCATCAGGCCGCGGAGGAAGGTGCCGGTCGTCAAGATGACCGTGCGCGCCGTCAATACCCGACCGTCGTCCAGCGTGACGGCGGAAACGCGGGGGCGTGAGCCCGCGTCCGTACGCGTTTCGATCGCCTGCACCGATCCCTCGGTCACCTCAAGATCACTTGCCTCCTCAAGGTAGGCTTGGATCGCCGCGGCGTACGCGTCGCGATCCGCCTGGGCGCGAGGCGCCCAGACCGCCGGTCCCTTGCTGCGGTTGAGCATACGGTATTGGATGCCGGTTTGGTCGATCGCGAGGCCCATCAGGCCGCCCAATGCGTCGATCTCACGGACCATGTGCCCCTTGCCCAGGCCGCCGATTGCGGGATTGCAGGACATCCGCGCGATGGCGTCGTGGCTCATCGTGATCAGCGCCGTATGGGCGCCAAGTTGCGCTGCCGCCCACGCCGCCTCGGCGCCGGCGTGACCTCCGCCGACGATCAGTACGTCAAACTCACTCTTCAACTACCGTTCCTTTCAGCGGTGAAGTTGCAGATCCCTGTCCCGTCCGCAAACGCCGATGCGCCGTCCCATCTGTATCGAACAACGATTCGATGAGGCGAATACTAATCGCATCGCCACGCCCCGGCGAGCAAGCGCCGTCGACGAACTTCGGCCGCTTCAGAACGAGGTCTTGTTGCTCGGAACCGGTCGCCGGTGTGAAGGTCCGCCGCCGGGAGGGGGGGTGCTTCGCCGCTAACCTACTCCTGTCCCTTCCCTAGTAACGTGGGAAGCGATCGGACGGCAGCGGTCGCGGTCACGGGGTTCGCCGTCGCCGTTCGGATCGGGGGAGGAGTCGGCGCAGCCCTTGCTTGAGTGCATCGAAGATGCGGTCCACCCGTTCTTCCAGCTTCTTTGCGCGCCGCGGATCATCGGACTTCTTCGCTTTCTTGTATTTCGCTCGGTGCCAGTCGCGCAGCGCCTTGCAGTGTTTCAAGACTCGGTAGGCATTGGTCTTCCGCTCGCCGGTCAGATGGTGTTGCTTCACGAATGCGTCCACGTAGAGGTCCCAGTCGTCACTGCGGACGTTCATTGGTCGAGCCGGAATATCGATCGCGCCGTAGTGTTTCTCCCACCGCCGGCGAAACAAGGGTGTCACGTTCCGGGTCCGCGCTAGATGCTGTTTCGCGGTCTCTCCGGTGCCCACGATCAGTTGCTCGACCACGCTCGGGTGCGGCTCCATCTCATAAAAGTGGATCATCGCCTCGTATTCATCGTAAGAGATGATGTCTACGCCGTCCCAGCTCATGAGGTGGCCCAAGCCGAGCTTGCTGTGAAGGTGGCGGTACTCGGGCAGCGCGACCCAGAGTTGCGTGCCGAACACACAACCGATGTCGCTGGGGGTAAACGGCGTCTGCCGGTGCCACCGTTCGTCGAACGACGCCGTGTCCACCTCAAACGACAGATACGATTGCCGACCGCCGAGGAAGTCGTCACGGAAGAACGTCACGGATTTGGGGAACCATCGACCGTCCATTTGCTCCAACGTCGTGACCGAGTGACCCAGCGCAAGGTCGTCCTCGAACAGCGTCGACCGAACCACCTGACCGTCCCGCGACGGATCCGTGACCCACTCAATCCGGTAGAGCTTGCCGGCGTGATCGAGGGCCAGCGAGTCCGTTCGCAGATCCCCCTCTGTTCGCTCGCTGCGGCGCCCCGTCTCCCAGGGCAGCTCCGCGTAGCGTGGGGGAATCCCCAGTTCGTCGTCGATGCTGCGACCCAGGACCTCGCTCCGGATCATCGGGGTGACGCCCAGCGTAGCCAGGTCGAGCACCAGTGTGGGGAAACTGGTTACCCACGAGTAGTTGGGAGGCCACACGTCGGCAGAAATGGAATTCCCCTTGCGCGACCAGAATGCGCCATCACGCGCCAACGCGAAACCGGGGAGCGAAAGACCCTTTATCAGATTCGCGGCATCGACTTCTCTGAGGCCCGTCCCATAGTTTTCCCGCTCCCACTTCCAGTCACCGGTCATGACCTCGTGATCGATCCCGCGGAATCCGTTCTCATCCCCCCAGTGGGTCTGTCGCGTCGTGCCCGCGGTGGTCTCGATGGTGAGAAATTCAGTGGCCGGGGTCTCGCGCAGGTCCATACCGATAACGCGATTCTCGCGCACCGCCCTAGGGTCTCTTGGTGCACCGCCACGCACGGCTCGCAGGATTCGCGGCGTGGCATGATAGGTGACGCTGACCTCCGCGTAGGCGGTGCGGTCACCGTGACGAGCGTCCATCGCCAGTAGCACGCCCGGCGGATACACGGCGGCGGAGCGGGGGGGCTTTTCGGGCGGCGGTTCGTGAGGCCACGCCCGATCGACTACGGCAGGTATCACCAACGCCGACAACAGGATGATCGTGCGTTTCATCAGTAGCCTGGACATCCTGCCGCTCCCATGTCGCCCGTCATCGCGCTGCCACCGGGCTGTTGCACGTGCCTCCCAATCGGAGCCTGGGTCGAGTCATGGTCCATCCGGAGCCGCCCTGGACACACCCGCAGGATTGACAGTCGCTCAGCGGACACGGCGGGAGGGTGCAGGTTCGAAAGTCACAGCACTCAACCAGTTCCAGCGCCTTCACGCATGTGCCCCACGACGCGTGGCGAGCCCAGGGCGGTGGTGTCCCTAATGGCAGTTCTATACCGCTGCAGCGGCCCCAGTCCTGGCACTCGCAACCCAAGCGCATCTTACAGCACGGAATCCGGATAACGTCTGCGCAGAAGAAGCCCTCTGGGCACACACCGGGTATTACGGCCAGATCCGGATGCACGGCTTCAGCGACGACGGCATTTGCCGTCGGGAACCATGACGAGGACGCTAGCGCCAAGGTGAGCGCCGCGCCCCCCCCCCAATGAACACGGACATGCACATGACAGTCGTTCTTCTCGGCATGATCGCTCTCCGGGCCTACAAGTTCCGGATGGTTCTTTCCGGCACGGCACGGCTCCAACAGGCCGATAAAACATTGTATCCGGGGCGAAAGCTCAGGTCGACGCCGTTTTCCGTTCTTAACGCCGGTCTGGGTCTTTCCCAGCGTACGCAGTTCAGCAGATGCTCGCGGGTCGTGTGTCACTATCGCTGTCGAAGGGCTGTGAGGCGGTTTTTCGGCTGCGGATAGCCGTGAATCTCCTTGAGGTCGTGTCTGCATCGGCCGATAACCCGGGAGGAGTGACGGCCGATGACGCATCCCGTTGACGAGTATTCCGACGACCAGTTGCACGACCTCATGATGCGCGTGGACGCCAAGGGTTTTCCGGGAGACCTGGAACAGCTCTGGGCGGTAGAGCAGTCTCGCTATCGCGAAACGCTCAGGCGGATTCCGCCGGCCAGGGGCGATCAGGCCACGGTACTGGACCTGGGAAGTTCGAGACCCTGGTTACCGTTCATCTCCGTTCTGCTTGGATACCGGCGCATCACGCTGAACACTTCCTACCCGGAGTCGGGCTTCGTAGCGGACGGTCTCGAAGTCCGCGGCGCGCCGCGGAGCGACGTCCGCGTTTCGGTGTTCGACATCGAGCGCAATGCGTTCCCCCATCCGGATGAGTCGTTTGACCTGGTCCTTTGCCTGCAGGTTCTCGAGCACCTTGCCGTCGATCCGATGGCGATGATGTCCGAGGTCAATCGCGTGCTCAAACCGGGCGGGACGTTCCTGCTTACGACGCCCAACGTGGTTCGCTACAGCAACGTCGTGCGGTTGATGCTCGGCGAGAACCCGTACGGGTGGGCGGCTTACAACGGATACGACGGCAACCGGCACAATCGCGAGTACGCGCCGGCGGAAATCCACCGCCTACTCTGTGCAGGGGGCATCACACCTGACGAAGTCGTCACGTTTGGCGCCAAGCGAAGGGGATTCCAACGGGATGCCCTCAAACATCTGGCCGGCGTGGCCTTCGCGCCGTTCAGAAAATGCCCGCGAAAATGGCGGCAGGATCTGATCTTGGCCGTGGGCCGCAAGACTTCCGTGCAGATCGAGCGCCGGCCGGATTGGCTGTACTTCGACCTCGCGGAACGTAAGCACGCCGAGGCGACTCGGAACAAAGCGCTGGCCACGGCGGGCTGAGGTCCGGGCAGGCGATTTGCTCTTCATTCAGCGTTCTCTTCCTTCGCGCCGTCGGCGGGCTCGTCACTCGCCGCGGGTTCGATACTCCACGAAGTACTGCTCGGGCAAGAACGTGTGAACGACGGCCGGGTAGAGTCCGTTCGCCGCCATTTCCTTGTCCGCCGCTTCTCTGGCCAGCTGGTGGTCAAACGACGGGCCGAAGCCTCGCGCTTCGCGCGTTCTTGGAATGAAGTCAATGTTGGCGATGCGTCCGCCCGGCGTCAGCGCCCGTTTGAGCTTGGCCACGTAGGCCGGGCGATCGGGAAAGTGGTGGTACGTGTTGACGATCAGGATCGTGTCGACCGCGCCGGGCGGGAGTGTGGGATCGTTGTCGGGGGCGAGCACCGTACGGATATTGTCGACGTTTGCCTCGGCGATATGCTGCCGAAGGCGCTCCAGCATTTTCGGCTCGATATCCACCGCCCAGACGACACCCGTCGGACCCACGGCCCGCGCAAGCGGAATCGCGAAATAGCCCGGACCGCACCCGACGTCAGCGACGCGGTCGCCCGGCTGGAGGTTTAGGGCGGCGAGAACCTGCTCGACCTGCTGCCACTCGGCGCGGTCAGGCGATTCCATGTTCGCGATGTAGGACCCGATGTCGCGTGGCGGACCGCGATGGTCCGCCTCCTTCGAGTTCGTGCCACTGGAATGACAGCCGGCCATGGTTGCCGCTGCCGTCAAAAACGCGATCAAGGCGGTGTTCCTCATCATTCACTCACTTCATGGAAGGTGGATGTGGTCTTCGATGGCTATGGATGGTCCCTTGCAGCATCTCAGGCGTCATCTCCGGCACCGGCGCCGCAATGCTTGGAAACTCCCCGGACCACGGCCGTCGACAGAAACTCCGCCGACAGACCCTGTCCGGATGCCCACGACGGGATTATACCGAATGGGAGTCCCATGCCAATGTGGTGGCAGATTCACGCGGCAGCGGTTTGAGCGAGCCGGCGCGACAACGCTACACGCTCACCGATCGCAGGCGCCGAGATTGGGTATTGACCAGCCATTTGGATCACGAATACTTCCACTAAGCGGGGCGGCGGCAAAGCCGCTATACGACGGCAATGCCGCTATACGACGGCAAAGCCGCTTTACTTCGGCACCGGCGCCTCGTCGTGATTTGACAAAACAACCCATGATGGTGACGGTAAGTCCGCCTTGCGGACGTTCTGGAGGTAGATCCATGCGACGATGTTTCTTGACGGCTCTGGTGTTGGCGTTGGTCTCCGGTTGCGGTGTGGTGGCGGACCTGTTGGCACTTCTGGACGGTGGGACGAGTCAGCCGCCGGAGACCGGTTCATCCAAGCTCATTCCGTTCGCTTCCGAGGCCGACCTGGTCGACTACTTCTCGCAGCAAGTGACTTCGCGCAGCCAGCGGCGCTTCGCCCCTTCGCCGTTCCCGATCTTCGGCGATGGGATGCTCGCTATGCCCACGTCCGGCGCCATGGACGATGTCGCTCTGTCTCCGCCGTCATCCGGCGACGGCGGCGGTGCGAACGAAGGATCGACCGAACAATCCTCCGGTGGCGACTTCTCGCAGACGACCATTCAAGAGGAAGGCGTCGATGAGCCCGACGTCGTCAAAACCGACGGCTCGAACCTGTACATCATCGATGGCGGTGTCCTGAAGATCGTTCCTGTTTCCGATCCGGCGCAGATGACGGTTGCCGCCGAGGTCACGTTGGAGGGCTTCGGTCGTGACATCTTCCTTCACGGCAGCAAGGTGGTGACGCTGACCACGACGGTCCCGGGGTTCTTCTCGTCGGATGACGGCGTGCCGATCGGGCTGATCGAGCCGGACTTCGCCGGCGACGTCGCCTATGAGCGGCCCCGAACGGTGATCACCGTGATTGATGTCACGGCGTCCGCAGCGCCGAACGTTCTGTCAACAACGTCCTTCGAAGGATCTCACTCCGCATCGCGAATGATCGATGGCGTCTTGCACTTCGTCGTTTCGAACTTCCAGGATTACTATTACGACATCCTCCCCGCACTCGAGGACCCGAACGTCGATCTTTCGACGGTCGATGCGGCGGCGGTTCTCCCTTCGTACGATCGCACCGAGGCCGACGGCTCCGAAGTCGCGGGCGACATCGTCACTTGGGAGCAGATGTATCGCCCGACCGATCCGGACGGGTCCGGCGTCGTCACGCTGATCAGCCTCGACGTCGACGCCGACGCCGCTTTCACGGGCGTCGGGGTGGTGGCCCAGCCGGGGCTCATCTATTCATCGCTCAACGCGCTCTATCTTACGGACACCGAGTACAACTTCTTTGAAGAGGCTCGCGAGACCACCGACATCTACAAGTTCACCTACGTCGATCGTGGTGCAATGGCCGGTTCAACGGGAAGCGTTCCCGGGCGCGTTCTCAACCAGTATTCCATGGGTGAGCACGCGGATCATCTGCGCGTGGCCACCACCGTCGGCAACTTCTCGTCGGCCACGAACAACGTCTATGTGCTCAAAGAAACAGCGGAGGGGCTGACGACCGTCGGACGGATCGAAGGCATCGCGCCGGGAGAGGACATTCGTTCCGCAAGATTCCTCGGCGATCGAGGATACGTCGTCACGTTTGAGCAGATCGATCCGTTCTTCACGCTGGATCTCGCGGATCCGACGAATCCCCGGGTGGTGGGCGAACTCAAGGTCCCGGGGTTCTCCACCTTCCTGGTGCCGATGGACGAGACGCACATTCTCGCGGTGGGGCAATACATCCCGGAGGACGGCTCATTTTTCTCGCAGGGTGTTCAGCTCTCGATCTTCGACGTGACCGATTTCGCCGACCCGCAGCGAACCGCCAACGTGGTTCTCGGTGAAGAGGGATGGGCTTACTCCGAAGCGTTGGACAACCCCAAGGCGTTCACCTACTTCGCCGAGCGCGACCTGGTCGCGCTTCCGGTGAACATCGAGTCGCCACCGGAGTTCGTGGATGTTATCTTTGTGGATGAGGGCGGTACCGGGGACGACACCGGTGGAGATACCCCTCTCGATGACACGAGCGTCGACATCGCGCCGGTCGTGCCGGAGGGTTTCAACGGATTGGTCGTCTTCAACGTCACCGCGTCGGGTGGTTTTACCGAACTCGGGCGCATCAGCACGCGCATGTCAGATGAAACGTATTTCGGCGCATCATTCACGCGGGGTCTCATTATCGAGAACGACGTGTTCGCCGTGACGGATCGCGTGATTCGCTCATCGCCCATAACCGCGCTTGACAGCATCACCTACGAGCTCGTCATCGACTGATGTGGTCGGAGCTCGGCGCGCCTGCCTAAGCCGAACGAGTGCCGTGAATCGTGCAAATCGTTGCGTGAGGTGCCTGTTGGTCCGCCTGCAGGGCCGGTGGCGCTCGATTTCAGCACGACTTGGGCTATCTCGCTTTCCCGGTCGATAGCACAAGGGTTGGCACGGCGTTTGCTGGATACCGTCTGGGTGATTTATGAAGGCGAGAGGAAGTAGCGCAAGGCAGATCGCACCAGCAACCCTGGCGCCAAAGGCGCTGTGGCTGCTTATGGGCGCTTGTCACGCTCCGGCTCTCTGGGGGGCATGGGGCTCGCTGACAGGCGGCGCGTTCAGCGCTGAGCATCTTGCCGGCTTCTTCTTACTCTTTGCCTCCATGGTCTTTTTCGGACTGAAGGTCTGCGATCTTCCTGTTCTCAGACTCACGGTCCGTCGGCGCGGTTGGGTAGCGGTGGCGATTGTGGTCGCCCTGCTTCACCTCGATGTCGTTCGACCCAGCGACGATCCAACACTCATTCCCGAGTGTACGGCGCTGGTTGCGTCCACGTGGCTTCTGGGCGCCGAGCCGATCGATCGCGCACTCGAGCGCGTTCGCGGCTGGTTGATCCAGGCCTCGACGCGAAAGTGCCCCCTCGCGCAGCACGCTGATTCCGTCTGGCTCGATGCGTTCCGTCCGCACTGTTGGACGCTTGTTCTAGGCCAATCCACACCTCGCGCTCCACCTGCCTGACCCCACAAACGAAGTGGTGAATGGTCCGTGATAAGGAGCGAATTTCGCATTCGCTGCCGCCGTCACGCCATTCAAGCGTCAGGAAGGGAAGACCCGTTCGCTTTGAAACGGCGGAGCAAAACCATGAGTTCTCGGCTCGAACTGCCGACAGCCGGTGCCGCGTGTGAGACGCCACAAGACGCCGAATCCGCGCGGAAGCGTGGCGTCTTACTGATCAATCTGGGGACGCCGGACCGCCCGGATGTTCCCGCGGTACGTCGCTATCTCAGAGAATTCCTGAGCGATCCGGCCGTCATTCGACTGCCCAGAGGAATGGGCTGGCTGAACCGTCCGCTCGGGCGATGGATCGCGCAGTTTCGCGCACCGCGCAGCGCCGCGATGTACAGCAAAATATGGGGCGAGACCGAGTCGCCTCTGCTGACCATCACCCAGGACCAGGCTACGTCGCTTGAGGAGCTGTTGCCCCGCGGATGGCGGGTCTTCTATGCGATGCGTTACGGCCGACCGGGCATCCTGGAGACGCTTCGGCGGATCGACGCCTCGGACATCGAGGAACTGGTCGTCGTTCCGATGTACCCGCAGTACAGCGACCCGACGACGGGTACCGCCTTGCGTCTGGTCTACAAGTATCTCAAAACTGAGAATCCGCGCGTTCACGTTACCACGCGCAATACTTGGTTCGACGATCAGGGATATATTAGCGCCCAGGCGAAACTGCTGCAGGAATACGCCGCGTCGCACGGACTCAATCCCGATAACACCTACCTGCTCTTTTCGACGCACGGTCTGCCGACGTCCTATGTGAAGGCCGGCGATCCTTACCCGCAGCACATCGCTCGCACGGTCGGGTTGGTGGCCAGCCGGTTGGGTTGGCCTGAGGATCGGATGTCGCTCGCTTTCCAAAGCCGGTTCGGTCCGGTCGAGTGGATGCAGCCTTACACGGACGAAGTGCTCACCGAACTTTCCGAATCGGGCGAGAAGCGCGTGCTGATTTGTCCGATCAGTTTCACGGTCGACTGCCTCGAGACGCTCGAGGAAATCGACATTCAGTATCGGACGCTGGTCGAGAAGGCGGGCTCCGAGCTCTTCCTCTGCCCCGCACTCAATACGTACGGTCCATTCATGTCGGCACTGAAGACGCTGGTGTTGCGCGGTCCCAGACCCATGCGAGGGCAAGTTCCAAAGGTCCGCACGACGGAGTCGTCCAGCGGTGACCCAACGCCCGGCGACGATCTCGACGCGCTCGTCATGGTCGGTGCGTCGCTGAAGGGGCGCCTGAACGGATCGGCCGGTCCGAACCTGGCCTACTCCGCCGATACGGCGCTGCGTCGCGTCAAACGATCGCAGTGTGAGGTCCCCGGCCTGCTCCAGTCCATCAAGGAACAGAGCGGAATCAAAGAAGCCTGGCTGTGGAACACTTGTCGGCGATTCGAGTTCTTCGGTTGGGTCGGCGGTGACGCGTCTTCGAAGCAGCGCAAGGCAGCGGTTGCCAAGATTCGTGAACACTTGTTTCAGGACGCGGAATCCGCGGGCGTCAACGTCAACGTTCTCTACGGGAAGGACGCCTGGCATCATCTGCTCAGGACGGCGGCTGGACTCAACAGCAGTCTTCCCGGCGAGCGGGACGTGCTCGAACAAATGCAGGTGGCCCATCGACTGGCTAGTTGTGCAGGAACGAGCGGCGTCTGGACGAAACGCCTTCTCGACCGAGTCGTCACGACGGAACGGACGCTTCGTAAATCGACGGATTGGAAGCAATTCGACGCCGACTACGCCTACGCAGCGTTGTCCGGACTGGTTCGCGACGGTGCCATCGATTTGGCGTCGAGTCGAATCGCCATCGTCGGCGGTTCGACGACGTCACTCGGTGTCATCCGCATGTTGACCGAGCGTTTGGACGTTTCCCCTCGTCAACTGACGCTCATCTATCGCGGACACAAAGGCGGGAACATCAAGCAGTTGCGCCAGGCCATCGGCAACGGCCGCCGCGTACGTGTTCAGTCCTATGGCGAGAAAGGCGTGCTTGACACGATCGCCGGCGCCGATCTGGTCCTGTTCGGCCTGGACTGTGAAGAGCCGGTACTCACCGCGACGGATCTCGACGGTCTGCGAGACCTCACCGAGCGTCCGCTGCGTGTCGTCGATTTCAATGTGTTCGGATCCACCGCGGGGCTCGAGAAGGTGGACGGTGTGACGCTGCACAACGCCAAGTGGCTGGAGCAGCGGGTAGTGGCGTTTGCCGAGCACCGCTGCCAGACGGAAGCCTTCCGGCAAGCCGTCGATGAGGCCGAATCGTGGATCGTCGAGCAGGCCGACGCAACGGGCGAAGACTCGTCCGACAAGTGCAATGGCAAAACGAATCACAACACTCATGCTGACAGGAGTCGGCGCGTCGAGACGCGTTCGGTCACCAGAGAGAGGAGCCTGTCATGATCGCCTTGAACCGACAAGTGGACATGGATGTGTTCCGGCGGTACGCCGGATTGTCGCTTCCACGCCACGTCTCGTACCCCATGCCGACGTGGTGGAAGGACACGGACGGCGCGCAGGCGGTCTCATTCTATGAGGCCAGCGACACACTGAAGCCGGGCTATGACCTGTCCTTGTACGTCCACATTCCGTTCTGCGAGAGCCTCTGTAAGTTCTGTGCCTGCACGCGCGTCATCCAACCCAAGCATGCAAAGGGTGCAGCCGAGATGACGGAACGGTACGTCCGGGCATTGCAGAGCGAAATCCGTCAGCTTGCAGGCCGCTACTCGGAATCGCGCGTACTTCGGCAGATTCACTTCGGTGGCGGAAGCCCGACCTATCTTTCCGACGAACAGACACAGCGCATCCAACACACCATCTGCGAGTCCTTCAGCGTGGCCGGTGACGCCGAGATCGCGATGGAGATCGACCCGCGCACCGTGTCGCCCGAGAAGCTTCGGGCGCTGCGCGCGATGGGATTCAACCGCGTGTCGATGGGCGTGCAGGACTTCGATGAACAGGTGCAGCAGCACGTCCGGCGCGTTCAACCGCTCGAAATGGTCCAAGAGATTGTGGCCACATGCCGCGAACTCGAATTCGACAGCGTCAACTTCGATCTGATCTACGGCATGCCGTTCCAGACGCCGGACAAGATCCGCGAGACCGTCGAGCAGACGATCGAACTCTCTCCCGACCGGGTGGCGTACTATCACTACGCACAGATTCCAGAAAAGATCGCCACGCAACGCGGCATGGACTATCACGCCCTACCCGACAGTGAAACGAAGTTCGAGATGTTCCTGATCGGACTGGAACGCTTTGAGGCGGCGGGTTACGTCTTCGTCGGTCTCGACCACTTTGCCAAGGCCGACGAACAACTTGTTCAGGCGCTGGAAGACGGAACACTGCAGCGGAACTTTCAGGGGATGACCACCGGCGGCGGGTTGTCGTTGCTCGGGGCGGGCGCCTCTTCGATCAGCCATCTGTTGGATGTAGGTTTCCTCCAGAACCTGAGAGATGTGAAGGGCTACATCGAGTGCATCGAGCGGGGAGACGCGCCCATCGATCGGGGGCTTCGCTTCACGGACGACGATCTTATTCGCCAGGCGGTTCTCACACAGCTTTACTGCTCCGCCACACTGAGACCCGAGACAATCGAAGCTCGTTTCGACATACGCTTTGCGGATTACTTTGCACGCGAGCTGGCGATTATGAGCGAACTGGAGAAGGACGGTCTCGTGACCGTTCGGGAGGATGGTCGGATCGACGTGACGCGACCGCTCGGGCGCGTACTGATTCGTAACGTCGGTGCCGTCTTCGATGCGTATCTCGAACCGGATGCGTATCGGGAAGGTGAGAAAGGGTGTTTTTCGGCCAATGCCTGAGCGACACCGTCGTGGGGCTTCGTCGTGGGCCGTGGATTCGTAACATGCAGACGACATGCAAGAATAACCTGCTTCTAAGAGCCGCGCGGCGCGAGCGCACCGAGCGCACGCCGGTCTGGATGATGCGACAGGCGGGCCGAACGGATCCCGAGTATCTCGCCTTGCGTGAACGGGCCGGTCTAACGCTGGAGGCGCTCTTTCGCGACCCCGATCTTGCGGCCGAGATCACCCTGCTTCCCGTGCGATTCGGTGTGGACGCCGCGATCCTCTTTCAAGACATTCTCACACCGCTCGCCCCGATGGGTGCCGATTTCGTGTTTCGACCAGGACCGCAGTGGGACAACCCGATTCGCTCAGCGGTCGACATCGACCGGTTGAAGAAGTTCGACCCGACGGAGAAGCTCGCGTACGTCTCAAAGGAAATCCGTTCCATCAAGGATTCACTGAACGGTGAGATCCCGCTGCTGGGCTTCGCCGGCTCGCCGTGGACGCTGGCCACATTCCTGATCGAAGGGAAGAGCCCCGGAAACGCCGAGAATGTCAAAGCGTTTCTAAGAGACGATCCAGCGGGCCTTCATCGCCTGCTCGACAAACTCACCGACATGACGGTGGACTACTTCGCCTTCCAGATCGAGGCCGGGGTGGATGCGGTCCAGTTGTTCGAGTCGTTTCCCGATCCGCTGTCGAACGCGGAGTACGAAGAGTTCGCGCATCGATATCATATTAAGGTTCTTTCTCAATTGAAGGCCTCCGTCCCGACAATCCTCTTCGTCAAAGAGCAACCCGACATCGAACTGATGGCCCGGACCGGCGCGGACGTGCTCAGCATCGGCGCGTGCGTCGACCTGGCCGACGCCAAACGCCGCGTCGGCGACCGCGTCGCCATCCAGGGCAACGTCGACTGCAACCTCGTCGCGAAAGGGTCGGGGGATGAGGTGGCGGAGGCAACTCTGCAATGTGTGTCAGCAGGGTGTCACAGTGGGCACATTCTGAACCTCAGCCACGGTTTACACAAAGACACTCCGTTCGAGAACGTCCTTCGGGTCATCAAGACCTGCAGAGACACGGTCATATCGCCTATTACCGGACCCCTTGCGACAGGATGACAGATCATGGATCCCAGGATACGAGATGTGGTGGTTGTCGGCGGCGGGATCAGCGGACTGACAACCGCGTGGCAGTTACGGAAATCCGGTGTCGATGTCTGCCTTCTGGAAAGCGGCAACGCGGTGGGGGGGTGTACGCAGACGGAATCGCGGGACGGATTCCTGCTCGAAAAGGGCCCCTTCAACGTCATGGTTCGGGATCCTGCTTTCGAGGCGCTTCTGGAAGATGTGGCGGATGAGGTGAGCGTGGTGGCGGCCAGTAAGGCCGCGCGGAATCGGTATATCTATCGCGGCGGGCGCCTTCATGCGGTTCCGACGAATCCGATCGCACTGGCGACGACAGGGCTCCTGAGCATGGGCGCGCGGGTGCGGCTGCTTCGCGGGCTGTTTCTGAGTCGGCGGGCCGGGCAAACGGAAGAGACGATTGAACAGGTGGCTGCGCGGCGGGTCGGACAGGAGGCGGCGGACGCGATCGTCAGTGCGGCGATTTCCGGGATCTTCGCCGGTGACATCAAGAAGCTAAGCCTACGTGCGTGCTTTCCGGGTGTGGGGCGTGTGGACGAAGAAGCAAGAAGCTTGATCGGGTATGGGTTGGCTTCCGCTTTCCGGAGAGGAAAGAAGAAGCCGCGCCGATGGCGGGGGCTGGTCAGTATCGATGGGGGCCTCGGGGCGCTGACGGAGACGCTGGGGTGCCGCCTTGACGAAGACTTGTTGACCGGCTGTCGTGCGACGGCGGTGCGCCCGCGCAACGGTGGTTTTGAGATTGAATACCACGATAGCGACGATGTCAGCCGCACGCTGCGATGCGGCCGGGTGGTCATGGCGCTGCCTGCCAGTGAGACGGGTCTGCTGCTCGAGCCGACGCTCCCTGAGGTTGCGGGGGTACTCCGGGCGATCCAGAGTTCATCGCTTGTGGTTTTGAATCTCGGGTTCCGCCGTTTGGACATTTCGCACCCGCTCAATGGCTTCGGGTTTCTGGTGCCGCAGGACGAAACGGCGTTTCCGCTCATGGGTGTTCTTTGGGCCGACAGCATCTTTGGGCACCACGCACCTGAGGGTCACCGCCTGATTCGCGTCTTCATCGGCGGTGCCTGCAATGGGAGCGCGGTGAACGAGTCCGAGGAGGAACTGGTCGAGACGGCGACCGGGGCTTTGCGAGACCTTTTGGGGCTCAACGGTAAGCCGGTATTGGTCGACTGCTGCCGATACCGCGATGCGATTCCGCAGTATCATGCGGGGCACCGCGAGCGGATCGAGAAGGTGAGGGAATCGGTGAGCCAAGTACCGGGTCTGCACCTTGTGGGGAACTATCTGGACGGTGTTTCCTTGAATGACTGTGTTCGACTGGGTACGGCGGTGGCGGCTGAGCTAGGCCTGGATGGATCGCGCGGGTCGGCGTCGTCGAGTGACTGTCTGCCCTGTGGTAACGTAGGCTCGGTGAACGGTGACGCAGCGAAGCCCGAAGGCGGTTCAACCGCTGCGTGTCGCATTGCCGGTTGAGCCGTTGACGCGGTAGGTTGTTTATGAATCAGTTTGACGTTCATTGCCTTGGTGTGGATCACCGAGGATGGAGCAGCTCCGGTTTTCGTGCAGCGGTTTTTCGCCCATCGCGCACTCGTCCCCGCGCGAACGTTCGCGCGGGCTGAAGCCCGCGGCTCGCTACGCAATGACTGAAGGTGCTAACGAGACAACTCGAGGAGAGATGAGTGCCATGACGACGTCACACCCCTATTCGTTGCCCGAACGCCGCCCCCGTCGACTTCGCCGCAGCGACACAGTCCGCCGGCTGGTCCGAGAGACACGCCTGACGCCCGATCGCCTTGTCCTGCCGCAGTTCGTCATCGGTGGCGAAGACAAGGTGGAACCGATCGATGCGATGCCGGGTCGTGCCCGCATGTCGATCGATCGAACGATTGCCGAGTGCAAGGAATCGATGGCCCTGGGCACGCGAGCGTTTGCGCTGTTTCCGGCCATCGATCCCGCGCTCAAGACCAATGACGGGCTGGAGGCGATCAATCCGGACAATCTTCTTTGCCGGGCGGTGCGGTCGATGAAGGAGGCCTGCCCGGAGGCGTGCCTTATTACCGACATTGCGCTCGACCCTTATTCCAACATGGGACACGACGGCTTGGTCAGCGATCGCGGCGTGATTCTGAACGACGAGACGGTCGACATGCTCGCGAAGATGGCGGTGGTCCATGCCGAGGCGGGGGCCGATGTCGTGGCGCCTTCCGACATGATGGATGGTCGCGTCGGTGCGATGCGTGAGGCGCTGGATGCGGCGGGGCATATCGACACGGCCATCCTGAGTTACACGGCCAAGTATGCATCGTCGTTCTACGGGCCGTTCCGCGAGGCGCTGGACTCGGCGCCGGTCGAGGCGGCCAACGTTCCGGGGGACAAGAAAACCTACCAGATGGACCCGGCGAATTCGCGGGAGGCGATCATCGAGGCGATGCTCGATGAGGCTGAGGGTGCGGACATCATGATGGTCAAGCCGGGTTTGCCCTATCTGGACATTATCTCGCGACTGCGGGACTGCACCGCGCTGCCGATCGCGGCGTATCACGTGAGCGGCGAGTTCGCGATGGTCAAGGCCGCGGCGGCGAGGGGTTGGCTCGACGAGCGGGCGTGCATGAGTGAAGCCTTGACGGCGATTGCCCGGGCGGGGGCGGACATCATCTTCACCTACGCGGCGATGGACTATGGTCGCTGGTATGCGGAGAGCGGGGTGTAACGCGAGCCTTGATGGGGTGTGGTGCATTGCGCGACGCCGTGGATGTCCTCGGCGTCATTGGCCTCGCGTATTGGGAGCGAGGACGTCAGCTGCGAATCCCGGGTCCGTTGGGGGGCGGACCTGGGGGCGGCTGTGGAATTTCCGCTTCCTGACGGGTGTCGTTCGGACTTCCCGCTTCCTGACGGGCGCGTCTCGGAGTGTCCGCTTCCTTACGGGTATCGTTCGGACTTCCCGCTTCCTTACGGGCGCGTCTCGGACTGTCCGCTTCCTGACGGGTGTCGTTCGGACTGTCCGCTTCCTGACGGGCGCGTCTCGGAATGTCCGCTTCCTTACGGGCGCGTCTCGGAATGTCCGCTTCCTTACGGGTGTCGTTCGGAATTCCCGCTTCCTTACGGGCGCGTCTCGGAAGGTTTGCTTCCTGACGGGCGCGTCTCGGAATGTCGGCGCCCATGCGCTACGAACCCCCATCAACATACGAAATGAGTTTGTACGCAACCCGCGCAGCCAGGAATTCCGTCACCACCTGACCCGCGATCGGCATCACCTCGACGACGTCACCACCGACGATGCGCTTCTCAGCCGCAACGCGACGGAGCAATTCCGTAACGTGAAACCAATCCAGCCCGCCCGGCTCCGGCGTTCCCGTCCCCGGCGCGTATGCCGGGTCGAACCCGTCGATGTCGAGCGTGACGTAGACCGTGTCTCCGAGCGCGTCCAGTGCGCGTTCGATCCAAGTGTCAGATGTGTGACATTCTCTGGCCGAAATCGGGCGGATGTCCGAACCTTGAAGAAACGCATGCTCCTCCGGCGCCACCGCACGAATCCCCACCGGAACAGCGCTTGCACCGAGTTCATGCGATCGCCGCATCACGCACGCATGCATGTGCGAGCTGCCCAGATAGTGATCCCGCAAATCCAGATGCGCGTCGATCTGAAGCACCGAAAGCTTTTCGTGTCGCGTCATCGCCGCCTTGATCAGCGCATAGCTGATGCTGTGATCACCCCCCAGCCCCAGCAGGAACTTGCCGTCACCAACGACCCCCCGCGCCAGTTCGAACAGATCCTCGTGCATCGCGCGAGGCCCGTCCAGGTTCGGTTCGATCGCGTCCAGCGTGGCGATTCCGGTGCGATAGGCCTCGGTTTCGAGTTCCTCGTCGAACCACTCGAGATGCTGCGACGCCGCGATGATCGCGGCCGGACCGTTTCGTGCGCCCGCCTGAAACGAAGCCGCAGAATCATAGGGGATGGGTAACACGGCGAACTTCGCCGAGTCGTATCGACAATGCTCCTCCTCGAGCCCGAGGAAGTTGAATGGCAGCGTTTCCGTCATGCCTCGACAAAGAGCTCCGGATGCTCTTCCTGTAGCGCCGGATTCGCCCGAGCCGCCTCACGCAACCCGTCGACCATCTCGTCGATCCGCTTCATCAGCCGCCGATGAGGCCGCGCCTTCGATCGAACCATCGCATACTGCACGATCAAAGGAAACGTGATCGACGCACACGAATAAACGACCACGTTGTTACTGTGCGCGTCGCGAACCTTGCCCCAGCTCTTCGCTTCCGAGAACGTCGCCCCGGAAAGTCCTCCCCAATGCGGCGAGTCCGTGGTCAGCTGAAGGCAGTAATCGTGCCCGCCCTTCGACTTGTCGAACAGCATCTGGTGGAGCGTCGGCTGAGTCTGAAGGTAGAAGTTCTTCGGCGATCCGCCGCCGATCTCCACGACACCGTTCAACTTGGCATCGCGGACAATCGCCGTCGTCTCGATCACATCCAGCAGTGGATTCAGCGGAATCGGCTCAGCCAGTAGCTGCGGCAGAATCAGATTCATCCCGATGGCCGAATCGCCGGGTGACGACGTGTAGATCGGCACGTCATACTTCGCCGCCGCCGCCACGAACGACTTCTCGGGATGCGCTGCCTGCTCCCAAACCAGCTCGCCCAGCTTCTGATGAAACGTCGCCGTCGAAAACGGCTTAGCGTTGTCCATCGCCCTCGCCGCTTCGTGGACGAGCGCGTCCGACCCGCCCAGCGTGTCGTCGTTCGAAATGAAAACGTCGTAGATTCTGGCTACGCCGTCATCATTCAGAACATTGTCATCCACGTCCGGACTACCCTGGACCATCGGAAAGTCGAACGGGCGCGCCAGATCGTGAAACAGATTCGCCCCGGTCGAGATGATGAAATCAACGAACCCCTTCTCGATCAGCGAGATGAAGAAACCGCTCATCCCGATCGGCGTCATCGCCCCCGCAATCGTCAGACCCACGGTCGCGTTCGCATCCAGCATGCGCCGATACAGGTCCGCCCCCTCCGCCAGCCGCCGCGCGTTGAACCCGCTTCGCGCAAAGACATGATCCATCAGGTCGGCCACTTCTTCTCGACCTGCCAGCTCCAGCGGCTCGATCGACGGTCCGTCAAGCCAACCCCCCGGTCCGGGGCATTCTTCTCCGCGATGTTCGTGCTCCATCAACGACAACTCCCTTTCCCGCATCGCTAGACGAGCAACACCGCCGCCGCGATCGCCGTCGTCCAAAGACCTCGCTTATCCCCCTCCACCGTCTGCACCATCGCCCGCGTATGAACGATCAGACCCTTCGTCTGATAGATCTCTTTCCGTTCGTTGTACGCCGTATCCGGATCCAGATCGATTCCCTGCGTCGTCGCCAGCATGCTCGCCGCCATGTCCTCCACATAATCACCGCACACCCGTTGCGTCATGCCGAACCCGTGATACTCAGAGATGTACCCGTGCTTCTCTTTGACCGCCGGAACCGCCAAACCAATCCCCGCGCTCGCCAGCCGATTCGGCTCGTTCGTTCGGCTCTCAGCGATCACGCAAAACAGAATCTGCCCCGGCGTGAGCTGTGCCAATCCCTTCGCCCGGGAGATAATCCGGCAGCGCGGGGGAAAAATGCTGCTGACCCGCACGAGATTGAACTCGGCGATCCCCGCATTCCGCAACGCCTCTTCGAACGATTGCAGGTTCTGGAGGTGCTTGCCCGTACCTCGCGTGAAGAACATCTGCTTGGGGACCAATGGGTGTTCCAAATCTGAGACTCCCGTACGTGACGATCAACAACCAGCGACGGACGGCGGATTATAGCCGCTCAAGTCCCACGTACAACGACCCGCCTCACCTCGACCGATCGAGCCGAGCCCGACGCCTAGCCCGCCACCAGACGCTGAATCTCCGCCAGAAGCCCCCGAAGTGCCGTACCCCGATGGCTGATCTCGTTCTTCCGCTCAGCCCCAAGCTCCGCGGCCGTCATCCCCTCCGACTCAACAAGAAAGTGCGGATCATACCCGAACCCGTTCTCACCACGCGGCTCATCGATCATCCGACCCGCGACAACCCCCGACGACGTTGCCTTCACACCGTCGCGATCCGCCAGCGCCATCACACACACAAACCTCGCCCCCCGCGCCGCATCCGCAACACCGCGTAGAAGCCTGACCACCTTCGCATTATTCGCCCCGTCATCTCGCACGTCGCCCGCGAACCTCGCCGATCGGACGCCCGGCTGACCCCCAAGCGCATCAACCTCCAAACCCGAATCGTCCGCCAGCGCCCACCCGTTCGAACAGCGAGCATAATGAATCGCCTTGAGACGCGCGTTCCCCTCGAACGTCTCCGCATCCTCAACCGGTTCCGGCATGCGGGGAAACTCATCGAGACCCACGATCCGGATCGGACACTCGCGCAGCAACGCGCGGACCTCCCGAAGCTTGCCGGGATTCGTCGTGGCAACAAGAAGGGGGGGCTGGTTCACGTTGCTTTCAGTCCGATCGACGGGGGATCTCCACCAAACGCGACGGAACCGCGATCAGCTTACCCTCTTGCGCCTCGCGCACTCGTACGATTGCGCCGTTCACCAGATTGTACTGGAGAAGCTCGTCCTGCTGAAGCGCCTGAATCGGAGCCGAATAATACGTGCGACCATCCAGTCCCGTTGCCAACGCCTCAGTTCCATACGACCCGACCGTCACCGAACTCGAAGCCTCCGTGTGATGGTAATACGCCTCATACCCCCGATCACGAAGTAGCTTGCAGTACGCCCACGCCGCCTGCTTATACTCGCTGAACTCATCCGTCGGCTGAAACATCGCAACGTGCAACGTGTACAACCCCTCCGCACCATCCAGAGACCACGCAGGATCCCCCACGTCAGGCTGCGGCATTCGAATGGGAATAGCCCGGAAGAACAACCGTCGCTGAGAATCGTCAACCAGTTCCCGCAGAAAAACCAAGTCGGCGCGCATCTTCGCCGAGGGAGAACGACGCTTCGTCTTACGATCCAACGGCCGAACGTATCGTCCGTAATACAAACCCGACCGTCCGTTCCGCCGGTGCATGACGAAAACACGATCCTTCTTGATACCCGGCGTCGTCTTGAGCGCCTCCGCGATCTGCTCGAGCCGGGAAGCAACCGCAGGATTCGACGTCTCCAAACACTGGATCGTCCACCGCGCACCGCGACCCGCGCCGCCGCCAACAGCACCGCTCGACGCGCATCCCGTCAGACCTACCGACGCCAAGATGACAAAAAAAGTGAGAACCGCGGTGGAGTTGTGGCCCATGGCAATCCTCGTTGCGTTTCCTCGACGAGTAAGTACTCCAGTACTCAACGATCGACGATGGCGACCGAGCGATCAGGGTGCCATGCCCAAGCGGCAACCACGGGCAGGCGAGCAGGGTGCCATGCCCAAGCCGGAGGCGCGGGCATGCGCCGCGTCGAACATGCCCACCCGTCACTTGACCCTCGTACCCAACCGAAAGCCCTGGATTTCGTGAGACACGGCTCTAGCGCAGTCGACGCCGAAGCGCCTTCTGCTGAACCTCGACAAGCTGCTTGATCCCACGCGACGCCAACCGGAGCAAACGATCCAACTCCGCCCGCGTAAACGTCGCTTCCTCCCCTGTTCCCTGCACCTCGATAAACGCGCCGGATCCCGTCATCACCACGTTCATGTCGACGTCCGCAGCCACGTCCTCTTCGTAGTTCAGGTCGAGCAACATCCGCTTCCCGACCTTCCCGACGCTCACCGCCGCCACCGGCTCGACCACCGGCGATTGGCGAATCCACTTCTTTCGAACCGCTTCACGAACCGCGTCGCACAACGCAACATACGCACCCGTGATGCTCGCCGTTCGCGTGCCACCATCCGCCTGGAGAACATCGCAGTCCAGCAAAATCGAGTTCTCTCCCAACCGATCCAAATCAACCACCGCGCGCAAACTGCGCCCGATCAAGCGCTGAATCTCCTGAGTCCGCCCGTCGATCTTGGTCCGATTCCGCCGCCGCCGCTCGCTCGTCGCGCCGGGCAGCATGTCATACTCAGCCGTAACCCAGCCGCTGCCCTGATTCGCCTTCCAGCGAGGGACCCCGGACTCCCACGACGCCGTACACAGCACGATCGTCTCGCCGGCTTCGATCAGAACCGAACCGGCCGCATTCTTGGTATATCCGCGCGTGATCTGGACCGGGCGAAGTTCACTGATCCGTCGACCGTTCTGACGTGTTGGCACGATGCGCTCTCGCGTCGGGTGTGGCACCGGTTTTCAGCCGGTTGCGATCACGTGTGGCACAGGTCTACAACCGGTGAAAACCCACGGGAGACCCGCACGGGCGTCGACGCGCAGCCGATGGGCGAAGCCACCACTCACGAAAAACGAATCTGGCCTAACCCTCGGACGCCGGCGCTTCACTGCTCTCGGCGGAGGCGGCGGCGGCGGCAGCAGCAGCTGCGGCATCGGCCTTCTTGTTCCGCTTTTTGGAACGATGTTCCTTCAGCGCGGCGGAAGCCTTCTCCCACAGTTTGTACGCCTCCGTGCGATCGCCCTTCTTGTACGCGATCGCCGCATTGATCTGCTGGCGCCTGATGGCTTTCGTTGGTCTCGGCATTCTCTTTTCGTTCCTAGCGTGCGACCTCCCTGCGTAACATCCGCTGTCAGCCCAAAGGAGGAACTCAGTATGCTACCAGCCCCGCCGAAAGCCCGCAACCCACCGCCCTGGGAGCCATGAGGCCCCGATTCCAGGCGTAGGGTGCGTCCCGGACGCACCAGACTCCTCTGCCCCTCGGTTCCGGAGCGCACTCCGATCCCATCGGGATTCCTTCGCCCCTCCCTCGCTTCCTCCCCCTCACTCCCAGCCCAGCGCCGAAATCGCTCCCACCAGAGGCTCAATATCCTGCTCGCGGAGCGTACGAAGGTCGAAGCAAACCGCATCGTCCCGAATCCGGGCCACCACCGGCGGATCCGCCTCGCGAAGCGCCGCCGCCGTCGCCTCCGCCGACACCTGGCTCGGGCGCCACTGAACCACCACCGTCTGCATCTCCTGACCCGGCATCGATCCGCCTCCCGCGAACCCCACGTCCGACCCCACGTAAAAATGCTCCCCAGGCATCGCCCCCTCGAGCTGCTCAGCCAGCACCGTCGCCCGTTCCGCCAGCGTCTCCGTCGGCGTAGCCAGCATCGAAAGCGTCGGAACGTTGGCCACCGCGTCCTCCGGAGTAATGCAGGCCCGCAGCGTCGCCTCGAGCGCCAGCAGCGTCATCTTGTCCACCCGATAGGTACGCATCAGCGGGTTCGACCGAATCCGCTCGATCAGATCACCCCTCCCCAAAATGATCCCGCACTGAGGTCCGCCTAGCAGTTTGTCTCCGCTGCAGCAGACCAGATCCGCTCCCTCCGCCAGCGAGTCACTGACCGTCGGCTCCTCCGGCAGACCGAACGCGCGAAGATCGAACAACGCCCCGCTCCCCAGATCATCAATCGCGAGCAGCCCGAAGCGATGCGCAAGGTCTGCCATCGCCTCCATCGACGCGGCCTCCGTAAAGCCGACGATCCGGTAGTTGCTCGTGTGAGCGCGGAACAACAACGCCGTCTCGTCATTGATCGCCTTCTCGTAATCATCGATCCGCGTACGATTTGTCGTCCCCACCTCGCGAAGGGACGCACCGCTCGCGCTCATGATATCCGGAAGCCGAAAACTGCCACCGATCTCGATCAACTCACCGCGCGAGACAATCACCTCGCGACCCGCCGCAAACGTCTGGAGGATCAGAAGCGTCGCCGCCG
>JAJDDV010000094.1 GCA_029260135.1 Phycisphaerae bacterium
GTCGAGCGGCAACATGCGCGATACCATCTTCACCGGTTGGAACCCGGTGCCACACAGCTTGCCCGCGCCTGTCGGCTTGGGCATGGCACGCAGTGAGGTAGGGGCATCGAGACGCACCGACCTGCCTTCAGGCAAATGGTCCGCACAGCGGACCCTACGCTGGCAAGGGTGCGCGATATCGTTTTCGTCGGTTGGAGGCCGGTGCCGAACAACATGCCCGCGCCTGTCGGCTTGGGCATGGCACGCAGTGAGGTAGGGGCATCGAGATGCACCGACCTGCCTTCAGGCAAATGGTCCGCACAGCGGACCCTACGCTGGCAAGGGTGCGCGATACCATTTTCGTCGGTTGGAGGCCGGTGCCGAACAACATGCCCGCGCCTTGGGCTTGGGCATGGCACGCGGCGCCCCACAATCGTTGCGCCACACTGGTGTCAACCTGGTGTCACACCATCTTCACCGGTTGGAAACCGGTGCCACACAGCATGCCCGCGCCTTCGGGTCGGGCAAGGCACCCAGCGACGCTACACGTCGTGGAAGCTGAATTCCAGTCGTTTGTCGATTCGACGAGGGCGTTGAATGGCCTCGCTTATCCGCCTCGTGCGGCGAGTTCAACCTCGAGGATCATCTCTTCTTTGCCGCGTTTGACGATGATATCGACGACGTCGCCGGGTTTCTTGTCTCCGGTGGCCTCTCGGTAGTCGCGGAAGTCGCCGATGTCGATTCCTGCAACGCGGAGGATTCGGTCGCCTTCCTTCATGCCGGCTTTTTCGGCGCTACCGCCGGGGAAGACTCGTCCTACGCGCCAACCGGGCAGGCCTGATTCGTCGCCCATGTCGGGCATGATGCCGATGACGACACCGCCCGCGCGGGGTCCGCCACTGCGTGCGATTCCGGCGCGGCGATCGACGACCGCGTATTTCGGTCCCGCATCGGCGACCATCAAATCGGTGACGATGCGGTAGATCAGGTCCATCACACGGACGGCGCCTTCGGCGTTGATCTTGTCGACATCGTCGGTGGGTTGGTGCAGGTCGGCATGGCCGCCGGTGTTGAAGAAGAGTGACGGTACGCCAGCGTCGTAGAAGGAGTGATGATCGCTGGGGCCTTGGGCGCTGGCTTCAGGGAGGTAGGGCATGGCGATTTCGTCGGTGCGTCGTTTGACGATCTCCGCGAAGTTGTCACCGGTTCCCAGTCCTTGAATGGCGAGCTGGTTGCCGGGGTTCTCTTCGTCGAGTCGGCCGATCATATCGAGGTTGATCATGGCGACGACGGACTCGCGATCGACGGTGGGGTTCTGGGCGTAGTGTTTGCTTCCGATGAGGCCGATCTCCTCGGCGGAGAATGCGACGAAGACGAGGCTTCGATTTCGTTTCGAGGTGTTGGAAAAGGCGTGCGCGAGTTCGATGACGCCGGCGGTTCCCGAGGCGTTGTCGTCGGCTCCGTTGTAGACTTCGTCACGCCGGACTCCGACGTGGTCGTAGTGGGCGCCGATGACGATGTGCTGATCGGCATCGGGGCCGTTTCCGGGGAGAATTCCGACGACATTTCGGGCGGGCATCTCGGGGGTGTCGAGTACGACGGCACCGGTCATCCGGACTCCCTCGAGCGGCGCGGAAACACTCTTGCCGGTTTCGTCGAGTTGCTGTTGAAGTTTGTTGAGCGAGGGCAAGCCGCCGGCGGAGAGGAGTTCTTCCGCCAGATCGCGCTTCATATGAATGGCCGGCAGATCGTACGTTCCGCCTCGACGGCGGAAGCGCATCAGTGCGTCGACGCCGTCTTCGCCGGGATCCTGGTTGACGATCAGGACAGCCGCGGCGCCGTTGTCCCTGGCGAGCTTGATTTTGGTGCTGAAGGCTGCGTGCTGGACATCGTCATCGGACTCGAAATCGGGCGGTTGTCGGCGCAGCATCAGCGCGGCTTTGCCGTCGACGTCGATACCGTCGTAGTCGTCGTGATTGGCACTCTCCGCGGTAATACCGTATCCGACGAAGACGACATCGCTATCGAAATCCCCGGTTGCGGTGAACCCAAAGGGGAGGAAGTTCTCACGGAGCTCCGCCTCGGCGTCGCACCCTTCGAATGTCAACGTCGTGTCATCGCTGAGACGACTGCCCCGGCTGGCTGAGAACTCCTGGAAGTAGCTGCCGTTGGGTCCGCCGGGTGAGAGTCCGGCTGCCGCAAACTGACCGGCCACGTATCCTGCGGCGAGGTCGATCCCATCGGTGCCGGTGCTGCGTCCCTTCAGGTCGTCATGAGCGAGTAGTGCCACATGAGCGAGAAAGCGATCCTGCAGTCTGGTCTCGCCGCTTCCGGTCGGCAGGCAGGGCGTCTTTCCGGGCGTACACGGGGTCTTCTTGACGGTCGTGCTTTCCGGGACGGGCCGCGCGTCGGACTCCTTGACCTGAACCATGACACAGGAACAACATGCGACAGTGACCATCAAGGCGAGGCCACCGAGGTTCAGCAACCGGGGTCGAACATGACGATGATTCATGGATTGGACTCCTGCTATCGGGATGTCCCGCGCCTCTCCGGGCTCGGGCGTGCGTGGCCATGATACCCGTGTCGCGGCAGGTTTGGCGCCGGTCGAGACAACTATCGACAGGGAGGCATTGTACTTGAGGTGGAACGCGCCTCGGCGTCGGGCGGTTAGCTGACGACGGCCTGGATGAGGTTGAAGAGGACCGAGAGCACGAGGAGCAGCCCGATTCCGATGACCCACTGGACGGAGATTTTCGGGGAATGTCCCGGGGCGGTTCCGTCTGTCAGGCGGTCGGAGGACTTGGTTCCGACGGCGAGCGTTTCGAGCAGTTCGTGATCGTACTTCTGCCTGGCGAGGAAGGGCGGTTCGCCCTTGGCGACGGACTCGAGATCGCTGATGACCTCGGTCATGCTGGGATAGCGATCGTCGGGTGACTTGGCCATCATCACTTCGATGATCTCGCCGATACCGGCCGAGAGTTCGTGGTTGACGTGGTCGGCGGGAATGAGCGGATCCTTGAGATGTTTATGCATAACGGCTGACGGATTGGTGCCATCGAATGGCACTTTTCCGGTGACCATGTGATAGAAGGTGGCGCCCAATCCGTAGATGTCCGCGCGGGCATCGATTGTAATCTCGCCGCGAATCTGCTCGGGGCTGATGTAGTAGGGTGTACCATAGGCGCGTCCCGCCTCGGCGGCGGCGGTGGCGTAGTCTCCCATCTCCCTGGCCAGGCCCATGTCGGCCAGTTTGACGACGCCGTCCTTGGTGATCATGAGGTTCTTGGGTTTGACGTCGCGGTGAATGAGGCTTTGGCGGTGGGCGTGTTCGAGCGAGCGGGCCGACTGCAAGATCAGGGGGATGGCTTTGGCTTCTTCGATGCGGCGCCCGTCGGTGAGCAGTTCGTAGACGGTTTGTCCGTCGATAAACTCCATGACGAAGTAGTGGTATCCTCCGGCTTCGCCGACGTCGAAGGCCTGCACGATGTGCGGGTGATTCAGGCGAGCCGCCGCCCGTCCCTCGCGATAGAACCGCTCGACGAACTCGGGGTTCTCACTGAGGCGCTTTGGGAGGACCTTGATCGCGACCATTCGGACGAGACTGAGCTGCTTTGCCTTGAAGACCACGGCCATCGCCCCCTGCCCGAGCTTTGAGAGCACTTGAAAGCCGGGAATCTGCTGCGCCGGTCGGTACATCGAGTCGTCGTCGATGGACCGGCTCAACCGGTCAAGTTGAGATTGGGTGACGAACCCGTGCTCGATGAGGAGATCTCTAAGGCAGACACCATTCTTCTTGGCGGCACGAGCTTTCAGCTCTGTACGAGCCAAGTCAATCTCGTTCGGCGAACAGAGCTTTCGTTCGACGACGAGACGAGCGATTTGCGAGTCGTCAGCTACTGACATGCATTGATCCGCCAGGATGTCGAGAACCTCAGACAGATGGCACCGGATTCAGACTCAAACTGCGGCCGTGCAACTTACAGTGTAGGCAGCCCCACGGCTCATTTCAAACCGAAAATCGGCTTCGGTCCAAGACGGGGCCTTGCTCCTCCCGGGTTTCGCCGATCCGCGCCGATCGGCATCGCCGCCCGTTTGGTGATTATAGGCACCAAATGGTCGAAGTCATTTCGCTAGAGCCCTGTCAGTGCTCTTTTTATCGCCACCACGTCGTCGCCGGCGGTCGGCCCCCCTGTCAGCAGGCGTTGAACGACGGTGACCTGCCTTTCGGTAAAGAAGGTGGGTGCTCGGTCTTTCCAGCCGTCGAAGCCCAGTTTGCCCAGAAGTTCATTTTTGAGCCGATCCAGCCCGTCGCCGGTGTGAGCCGAGATCGCGATCGGGGGGTCGAAGTCTCCAGCGTCTGCCGAGTTCAGCGATCTGCGGTTCCAAATCTCGTCCAGGTCGGCCTTGGAGCGGATGTAGAGATGGGTGGAACGCCCACGACCGGAGGTCAGCAGGTCCCGGTCGTCCTGGGCGAGTGGTGCGGAGCCGTCCCAAAGCCACAGGGTGAGGTCGGCGTTTGCGGCGACCTGGCCACCGCCATCGATGGACCGGGCTTCGAGATGGTCGGAGGTGTCTCGGCGACCGGCGGTGTCGAGCAGGGTGAGCGGTATACCGTCCATCTCGATCGTCGCGGAGACCCAGTCTCGCGTGGTTCCCGCGTGGGGGCTGACGAGTGTCGCGGTTCGCCCCACCAGGTGATTGAAGAGAGTGGACTTGCCGCTGTTGGCGGGACCGACGATGGCGACGGTTACGCCCTGAGTGAGCCATCGAGCCGGTGTGGACCGCTGCAGCATCCGTCGCAGTTGATCATGGGCTTTCGTCGGGTCCGAAGGTGCCATCGCCGCGACGCTTTCGAGGTCGGATTCGAGATGTTGGCGTTGCCAGGCGAGGAACGTCACGGCTCGCTGCGTTTTGGCCTTCGTCAGTGCGAGCGTCGCCTCGCGCTCGATAAGATTGTGGGCCGGCCAGACTTCCGTGATGGCGTCCTCGCCTTCACATAGACGTGCGCCTAGCTCATCGATCTGCTGCAAGACTCGTTCGACGATACGAACGCCGCCGTGCGTACAGATGTCAAAGGTGTTGGGGCGGGATTCGGTCACGACGACGTCGTCGATGACCTCGTCACCGCAATGGAGATGCCCATATCGAATTCGCCCGCCGGTGAAGCGCTCGCGATCCATCGGCGGTTTCGCGCCATCGGATGGTGATCGTGAAGGGCGCGCGTCGGGTCGAAAGATCCGTTGAAGGATGGAGAACGCTTCGGGACCGATGACACGGATGACGGCGATTGCACCCGCCGACGGGGGTGTGGCTACGACCGAACGGGTCTCGCCCGTTGCTTTCATCCGCCCACGGCTCCCATGTGCTTGAGGTAGGCGAGCGCAATGCCGCGAAGCGTGAGATGCTCGACGGCGGTATCGAGGAAGTCGCAGAGCGGTGTCATGAAGGCGACATCGCCGCCGGTGGCGACGACCTGAGGCCAGCGATTCAACGAGGTTGCGTAGCCCTCGACCAGCGCTCGCACGGCGCCGGCGAGCCCGCGACAGACGCCCGCCTGGATGGCCTCGGTCGTGTTGCGACCGTAGGGGAGATTCGTGGCCGACGGCTCGACAAGCGGGAGCTGCGCGGTGTGTTCGTGCAGCGCACGAAACTGGGCCCAGAGGCCGGGTAGGATCGCTCCGCCGACCAGAACGCCCTCATCGTCGACGAGGTCGACCGTCACGGCGGTGCCGAAGTCGATGACGGTGCAACCGGTTTTCAGCGTTTCATACGCAGCGGCGGCGGCACAAACGCGGTCGATGCCGATGGCTTTCTTGTCGGTGACGCCGACGTCGATCGGCCGTTCGAGTGACTCGCCGATGACGAGCGCCTTCTTGTCCTGTTTCTTCTCGACGTAGGCTCTGACGTTGTCGAGCGCCCCCGGAACGACGGAACCGACGATGGTGGCGCCGAGCCGCTTGGTCGGCAGTGCGTCGAGGTGAGCGTCGTAGGCCTGATGGAAGGCGGACGGATCCACCGTCGGCACGGAGAGTGGCGTCTTGATCTTGTCGTCGTGCCACGTAGCGATACCGATGTTCGTATTTCCAATCTCGATGGCAATGATGGCGGCCTGGGGATCGTATGCGGGGATTCCGGAAATCATGACGGCTCCAGATGGGGTGGTCGGCGCGGTGGTATGCGCGGCGGCGTCGGTTCGGCCACGATCTCTTCTTTGGATTCGTTGACGAGTTGCCAGAGTGCCTCGACGAGTGCATCGACGCCTTTGCCGCTGACGCCGCTGACGGGAAGGACCTTCTTCCCGATCGCGTCGGCGAAACTCGTCACGTCGGATTCGCCACCGGTGAGGTCGATCTTGTTGCCTGCGACAAGTTCGGACTTTTCCGCCAAGTCGCGGCTGTAGCTTGCGAGTTCGGCGCGGATGGTGGCGTAGGCATCGGCCGGTGCTTTGGAGGCGTGCTCAGATCCGACGTCGACGAGATGAAGAATCACGCGCGTGCGTTCGATGTGTTTTAGAAAGGCGTCGCCGAGTCCTGCGCCTTTGTGGGCACCTTCGATCAGTCCGGGGAGATCGGCGAGGACGAGTCTTCGATGGCCCGGTAGCTCGGCGATGCCGAGGTTCGGTTCCAGCGTGGTGAAGGGATAGTCGGCGATTTTGGGTCTTGCTTTTGAGACGCGGGAGATGAGCGTGCTCTTTCCGGCGTTTGGGAGACCGACGATTCCGACATCGGCGATGAGTTTGAGTTCCAGGCGAAGCCATCGTTCTTGGGCCGGTGTGCCGGGTTCGAACTCGCGCGGGGTCTGGTGGGTGGCGCGAGCGAATCGAGTGTTTCCGCGTCCTCCCTTTCCACCTTCGGCGACGCAGACGCGCTCATAAGGGTTCGAGAGATCTTTGATGAGAATGCCGGTGTCGCGATCGTGAATGAGCGTTCCGGACGGGAGTTCGAGGACGAGATCATCGCCGTTCCGGCCGGACATGTTCTTGCCCATGCCGGGTTGCCCGTTGCCGGAGACCCAGTGATGGCGCCCGACGAAATCGAGCAAGGTGTCGACGCCGGGCGTGGCTACGGCAAACACGCTTCCGCCATCACCGCCGTCGCCGCCGTCGGGTCCGCCTTTGGGGATGTACTTTTCGCGCCGGAAGCTCACGCAACCGTCGCCGCCCTTTCCGCCGCGGACGTAAATCTCGGCCTGATCGACAAACATGGCTAGCGCAAGCTCTGTTCAAGTGTAGCGTCTTAAACGACTCCGCACACGGGAAGCACGGCACTTTCCCCGCTACGCTCGAGCGTTACACGCCATGGCAGCGAAGTGAACAGGCAAAAAAAGAGGACGGCCAAAGAACCATCCTCACGTCATCGATGTTCGATCCGGTGCTGACTCAGACCGATGGAACGAGCACATCCACCTTGCGACCGCGGAAACGCACGGTTCCGTCGGCGAGCGCGAACAGCGTGTTATCCCGTCCGAGGCCTACGTTGAAGCCGGGCAAATGAGGCGTGCCGCACTGTCGCACAAGGATCGTGCCGACGGTGACGGCCTGCCCTGCATAGCGCTTTACACCGCGATACTGTGGATTGCTGTCTCGCCCGTTTCGTGACGAGCCCTGTCCTTTTTTGTGTGCCATAACGATCTCTCCGCTGACCGCAAACGGATTCGTCTGCGGTTGAATCTACCTCATCACCCAGCGCCTCGTTCGGCGAATCGGCGATGTTCGATCACGCGTCTGCGGATCACCGGGGAAGTCGTATCGAACCTCCAAGGTGCGACGCAGGATGAACTGCCGCGGGTTCTTTCCACCCTCCGCTTTCGACGCGTCGAACGCCGGGTTCGCGCGTCGCTCGATCTTTCCTGACAAACCACTGGCAAAGACGCTGAAGGCGTTGGCCCGCGTGTCGAAATCTCGAAAGGCGACGAACGACGTCCGTTCATTCGCCTCGCCTTGCAGAAGAAGCCCGGAAACCTTCGTCGGCGAAACCATAAAGGGAAACTCCCGCCGGTGCCGGTCCACGACCGCGTCATAGACGGAAGGGCTGATATGGGCTCCGCCCTCGACAACGCCGAAGTTGTCGGTAACGAGGCGGAACGACGGGAAGAACTCCCGATCCATTCCGGTGTTGTTCGTCACCGTGTAGAGCACATACCAGAACGTGGTTTCGTGACGGTCGCCGGGAAGTCGCAGCACCATCCGCTGGGGATCGTGAAACTTGACCTCCAACCGCCAGGACGGCGTATCCACGCGAGCTTTCGGCGCGGCCTCCGCCGCGCCGAACGATACCGCAGCTACAGCCGCACACAGCCATGTCATCCGCGAAACCATAATCCGGCCAGTCTACCGCGCAGTACCGGTCTGTCAACCTCGGTAACGGGTCTGGAACACCGTGGGGCCCTCGTTCCATGGGCCTGGAGACGCCCTGTTTCAACCTGGTTTTCGACGAAATCGGGCTGAATCGACGGGCTGGGCGGTCATCGCCTCTGCCGGGTACGACCGCAGAAGCGGCTGAAGTACCGAAGCCTCTCGAATCTCGGGGTCGAGCCACACGGCGTAGTCCTCGGGCGGCAGGATGACGGGCATGCGTTCGTGGATCGGGGCCAGGAGCTCATTCGGCTCTGTGGTGATGATCGTACAGGAGTCGATCGGCTCGCCGTCGCCCCCCTGCCAGTGCTCCCACAATCCGGCAAAGGCGAACGGTCCACCCTCAGAGAGCCCGATCCTGTGGGGCTGCTTTCCGCGGTCGAGCTTCTTCCATTCGTAGAAGCCGTCGGCGACGACCAGGCAGCGGCGAGCTTTGAACGCCGACCGGAATGAGGGCTTCTCCGCCACAGTCTCCGCGCGGGCGTTAAACATCCGTGCGCCGATGTTTGGATCCTTGGCCCAGGACGGAATCAGGCCCCAGCGAAGCCCACGGAACCCGCGACCGGACGCCTCCGCATCAAACACGACGGCTCCGACGGCCTCGGTGGGGCAGATGTTCTGCCGAGGCGTCAGCGTCGGGACGTCGGCGACGTCAAACAACTCGGCCACGACCTCGGCTGCGCTGGTCAGGATGAATCGGCCACACATGGGGGCATTGTACCCACACACCGAGAGGCGACCCAGTCCCTGGTGCCAAACGGGATTCGGATCAGCGGGCCTCAATACACCCGGAATGCGGCATCCCAGTTTCCCATAACTGAGGTATTCCCCTTGTATTGCACCTTCACATTTCGCTAGGCTGGTTTTTCAATACGGGTCCGTTTGCAGTTCGGGCTTCACAGTGATAGTTACTCGCCGGAACCGAGACAGCGACGGGGCGGGTAGGCCACGACGGCCATTGCTCACAGGGCAGTGGCGTACGCCGGGGATGAACCGTGGCGCTACATGGACGGCGATTTCGCCACGGATGAACCGTGGCGCTACATGGACGGCGATTTCGCCACGGATGAACCGTGGCGCTAATGTAGCGCCACCCTTCATGGGTGGCGCAAAGAAAAATACGCCACGGATGAACCGTGGCGCTACATGGACGGCGACTTCGCCACGGATGAACCGTGGCGCTAATGTAACGCCACCCTTCATGGGTGGTGGCGCCCCCTTCATGGGTGGCGCCGCATAGTTCACGGCGTTGCCTTCATGGGTGGCGCGCAATGGAACGACAAATGGCCGACGATCGTGCGTCATACAAAACGTGGGGGCACAACCGATCGGTTCGGTTGGACGGGTTCAATTATGGCGAACACGCCCCGTATCACGTCACGGTCTGTGCCGTCGGGAACACCCGCCCGTTCGAAGATGCGCGATTGGCCGAAATGGTGTGCGAGACGATCCGTCGCGTGTGCGATGATTGCGGTGCCTATCTCGGCGCTTTTTGCGTGATGCCGGACCACCTGCACTTATTACTATCGCCGGATCGTCGCGGAATGATCCTCGGCGATATTGTCGGGCGGATCAAGGGTGCTACGACGCGGGCAAGTTGGGCATTGGGTTGGCAAGGGAAGTTGTGGCAGGGGCGCTTTTACGATCACATCGTCCGGCGAAGCGAAGGCATCGCCAGCGTCGGGCGGTACATCTACGAGAACCCGGATCGCAAAGAGTTGCCGGGGGATTACCCGTATCGATTTGTCGATCGAGACTTGGAATGACGAATGTAGCGCCACCCTTTATGGGTGGCGATTTCGCCACGGATGAACCGTGGCGCTACACCGGTGGCACGAGAAACACGCCGGGGATGAACCGTGGCGTTACGGGGTGAAGAACAAACGCGCCGGGGATGAACCCCGGCGCTACGGGGCGAGGATGATGACGACACGTTGATCTGTGGACCCACCGTCCGTCTTCCAACCGCGCGATCGCTAGTAGCGATAGTGGTCCGGCTTGTAGGGTCCGTCGACCGGGACGCCGATGTAGTCGGCCTGTTCCGGACGGAGCTTCGTGAGCCTGGCGCCGAGCTGGGCGAGGTGCAATCGCGCGACTTTCTCATCCAGGTGCTTGGGCAGCACGAAGACGTTGTTCTCGTAATTGCTGTGGTTCTGGTGGAGCTCGATCTGAGCCATCACCTGATTGGTGAAGCTGTTGCTCATCACGAAGCTCGGATGCCCCGTCGCGCAACCGAGGTTGACCAGGCGTCCTTCCGCCAGCACGAGGATGCAGTGGCCATCCGGGAAGATCCACTTGTCGACCTGGGGTTTGATGTTCTCTTTGACGACGCCGGGAATGTCCTTGAGTCCAGCCATGTCGATCTCGTTGTCGAAGTGGCCTATGTTGCAGACGATGGCCTGGTTCTTCATCTTGGACATGTGCGACGCGAGGATGATGTCCTTGTTTCCGGTCGTCGTGACAAAGACGTCGGCCTTTTCTACGGCGTCTTCGAGCGGCATCACCTGGTAGCCTTCCATGCAGGCTTGGAGAGCGCAGATCGGGTCGATTTCGGTGACCAGCACACGTGCGCCCTGCGCTTTGAGGCTTTGTGCGCATCCCTTGCCGACGTCTCCGTAGCCACAGACGACCGCGGTCTTTCCGGCCAGCATGACGTCGGTGGCGCGCATGATTCCGTCGACGAGGGAGTGACGGCAGCCGTAGAGATTGTCGAACTTGCTCTTGGTGACACTGTCGTTGACGTTGATGGCCGGGAAGAGCAGCGTGCCTGCCTCGGCCCGTTGATAGAGGCGGTGGACGCCGGTCGTGGTCTCTTCGCTCACGCCCAGGACGTTCTGTGCCACCTTGTGCCAGCGCTGCGGATCGATGGTCAGTTCATCGCGGATCAACATGAGGATGATGGCTTCTTCCTCGTTGGCGGCTGCGTCGGGGTCGGGCAGCGAGCCGTCTTTAGCGAACGCCTCTTCGGCTTCGCGTCCCAGGTGGATGAGCAGCGTGGCGTCACCGCCGTCGTCGACGATGAGCGTCGGTCCGCCGTCGGGGAAGGTGAGCGCCTGGTTGGTACACCACCAGTACTCTTCGAGCGATTCGCCCTTCCAGGCGAAGACAGGGACGTCGACTTTGGCGATCGCAGCCGCGGCGTGATCCTGCGTGCTGAAGATGTTACAGCTGCACCAGCGCACGTCGGCACCGAGTTCGACGAGCGTTTCGATGAGAACGGCTGTCTGGATTGTCATGTGCAGTGAGCCCATGATCCTCGAGCCGGCCAGCGGTTTTTCGGCGCCGAATTCTCTTCGAATCGCCATCAGCCCGGGCATTTCGTGCTCGGCCAGGAGGATTTCCTTGCGTCCGAACTCAGCCTGTGAAAGGTCCGCCACTTTGAAGTCTTGTACTGCGGTGGTCATTGATTGCACTCCCTCAAGTTTCCTTACGACCGGTCATGACAAATAGATCAGGTGCGTCGAGCGCTCGCTCCGCGGTGATCAGCGGGTTGGATCGGACGTCCTTAAAGCCGACCGAGCGAAGCCATCCGCCCAGGTCCGCGGCGTCAAACCCCGCCCATCGGTCCTGCATGCGCTCGTGGAACGCATCGCATCGATGCGCCGCCTGTTCGACGATCAGCACGCGACCGTCACGCTGCAGAATCCGATACAATTCCGAAAGTGCCTCGCGCGGGACGGGCACATGATGCAACATCAAGAAGGCCGTGGCGAGGTTCACGCTTGCGTCGCTTATCGGCAAGCGCGATACATCACCCCTGCACAGCTCGACATTGTCGAGCCGGTGGAACTCGGTCCGATTTCCGGCCACGTCGAGCATCGCGTCGACGGCGTCGACCGCGATGACGCGATCGAAATGGACAGCCAGCGGCGGAAGCAGAAAACCGGTTCCCGTGCCGACGTCAGCGACGACCCACTCCGGCGGGAGCAGCGCCACGAAGGCCTCCAGATGGAAGCTCGATCCGAAGCTCTCTTCACGCAGGGCGTCCCAGTGGCGACCGGTTCGATCGAAAAAGCGACGACTCATGTCGCTCCGCCGTCGAATCACCGCGTCGAGCCGGGCCTCTGTCGAAGGGGACAGCGGCTGATCCGCAATCCACCCCAACAGTTGGTTGGAGAGTTCCGACTCGGCGCCCTCCGTACCCGAGGGCGGTAAGGAGTAGAGCACGGTCCTGCCGTCGCGCCGATCTCGCAGGAGGTTGGCCTCGCGTAGCACCCGCAGGTGCCGAGACACGGTCGACTGCGGTTGATCCAGTACTTCGACGAGTTCTGAGACCGCGAGTTCGTGGCGTCTCAGCACGGCCAGCGCTCGCCAACGCGTCCGATCGGACATGGCCCGGAACAACGCCTCGGGCTGATCATTCACTCGATCGTGCATCACGGGGCCCGCCGCTCACATCCGTTCATCCGGATATTAGGATACAACATCTCTCCAGTACTGTCAAGTCCGAAATTCGGGAGGATTCAGGCAATCTCGCCATCCGATGAAGCTATGGAGGGGCTCGTTGACCCTACGGATCCGACTGGCCATCATGATGAGGTTATGTGGTAAGGCTCGCCGGCAGGCCCGATAAGCCGCCGCGATTCAAGAGGGAACCTGCGGGGTGTCAGAGCGTCCAATGTCATGGAGGAGCGAGGACTCGGAGCGGCTGGGCGAACCAGATCGCGGTCCGCGTCCGATTCCTTTTGAGGACGCCGAGCTTATCGAACGAATCAAGAACGGCGACACGGAAAGCTACGGCGTGCTGGTCCGGAAGTACCAGGATCGCGTCTTCAATACGTGTTGGCGGATCTGCGGGCATCTGGAGGATGCGCGCGATCTGACGCAGGAGGCATTCTTGAAGGCGTTCGACAGCCTCTCGGAGTTTCAGCAGCGTAGCGGCTTTTATACCTGGATCTTTCGAGTGGCTGTCAATCTGGCACTCTCGCACCGCCGCAGCGCCCAGCGGCGCGGCATGGTCTCGCTGGATCAGCTCGGCGGTGCGGCGGAAACGCAGGCCGGCGATCTTTCGCGGCAGGTGAGCGGGCGCTCACCGGTCGATCCCGCGCGAAGCGCCGGGGATGAAGAACTGCAGGGTCGCGTCACTCGCGCGATCCAGCAACTGGATGACGATCATCGAGCCGTCATCGTGCTGCGTGATATTGAGGGCTTCGACTATCGTGAGCTGGCCGAGATTCTTTCCATCCCTCCCGGGACGGTAAAATCTCGGCTGCACCGCGCGCGCTTGGCGGTGCGCGACGCGGTTACCGGGGCGAAGGGAAGTTAGCCGCAGGTAGATCAGAAAATGGCGGGTGCGAATCGAGAACAACTGGGCGAGTGGTTGTCAGCCTATCTCGACGGCGAGTTGGACGCACAGCAGTCGCACGAGATCGAGCAGTTTCTGCGTGAAGACGCGGATGCGCAGCAATTGCTGCAGGAACTACGGCTGACGGTCGACGCGGTCTCGTCTCTTCCGCGCCATGCCGCGCCGGATTCGATCGTCGCGGACATTCAATCGCACGTGGAACGATCGGAGTTGATCGGTGACTTCGATCATCCGGGGCCGGGAGCCGGTACGGGACGGTCACCGCTTCGTGCCCTTCTTTCGTCCGCGGCCGTGTTGGTGGCCGTCGTCGGTGGCTGGTGGTACATGACGCTCGACCAGGCGCCGACAGGCGACGTGGTCGCGCCGAGCATGGGTCGGGAAGAGTTGGCGCAGCGTACCGATGGTGAGGTCGGCGGGCGTGGTGGGGCTCGGGTCGCAAGTCGGACACGTAGCGCCACGAAGCTGATTCCGGAGCGTGACATGGAATCAGCCGCACCGGCGCGCCATTCGTTCGGCGATGCCGCACTGCTGGCGTCAGCCAGCTTCGACCAGAAGTTGCGGGCGGGCCTGGGAAGTGCGTCGGTTCGATCGCACCGGTTCAAGAACGAAACGGTTCGACTTCGCGTAACGGTGGAAGACGCCCAGCAGCGCGACGCGGTCACGAAGCGCGTGGCTGACTATCTGAGCGGCGCGAAGATCAAGGACCTCGCCGTCGCGGCGAAACCCGGTGCCGAGTATTTCTTCCACGGCGTCCCCAAGAAGAACTTCGTTGAAACGGAGCAGCGGCAGTTTCTCGTTCGCACGTCTCGGAAGCGGGTCGACGGGCTGCTCGGGAGTTTGGGACCGGGCACGAGTCGCGTGGCGCTCACGTCGGGTCCGGTTGTGATTCACGGATGGGACCCGGCTCGCGGCGCCTTGCAGGGTCTTTGGGCGGAGGAAACCAAGCTCGCATCGGCGGACGATGTCTCGGGCAAGGAGCTTGCCTCAACCCCCTCGAAGCCGGTTGCGGAAGGCGTTTCGAAGCCGGCGGCGGGTCCGCCCGGCGACCGCGAGGGGCCGTTCGCGGCATTGCTTCAAATTGTCGGACTTCCGGATCAGATCGCCACGGACGAAGAAGGCGAAGCATCATCTGATACACCGGCCGATGCCGTTACGATTGAGCCGGGATCGACGTACGTGATGCGTGATCGGGATGCCGCGACGAAAGTCGCGTCGGCTCGGCGCGGCAAAGCGGCCGTGACTGAATCCGAAGAGAGCGAACACGGTGGTCCGTCCGTGTTCGGTGGCGGGGACGGGTCTCGAAAACTGGATGACCGCAAGACCAAGAAGAAGGTGGAAAGATCATCCGAGGCCTCTTCGCTCGTCCACAAGAGATTGGCGGCGCTGGAAGCATCGCGAAAGCGCGGTCAGAAGGTACCGAAGGCAGTGGGTGCCAAGGGTCGGCACGCATCGGCGCGACCGGCCGGACCCAGGTCCGCAGCAGCGCCCGTCTCGTTCGCTCGCGTGGCCCGGCTCGATACGGAGCTCGAGCCGTTTGTAACGTTCGTTGTTCAGATCACGGTCGCTCCCTCGTCCTACCCGCCGAAGGCCAACGCCGTCAAAGCGACTCGACCCGCCAAACCGAAGCACGACGGAAAGGAAACGTCCAACGGAAACGGTGACAGTCATCGTTAAGTTCGCGTTGCCGTTACCGTACTTGTCGTTTCCGCACGGCAAGGGGTTCAAACTGCCCCATCCGCAGTGAGTTCGTGACGACAAAGAGGCTGCTGAGGACCATCGCACCGGCGGCGAACATCGGACTCAATCGCCCCGTTAGCGCGAGCGAAACGCCAACGAGATTGTAGGCAAAGGCCCAGAAGAGATTCCCCTTGATGGTTCGAACGGTGCGCCTCGCGAGCCGAAGAGCCCACGGCAACGTTGTGAGGTCATTGCCCAGCAGGCAGACATCGCCCGCGTCGCGGGTGAGGTCGGCACCACATCCCATGGCGATCCCGACGTCGGCCTCGGCCAGGGCGGGCGCGTCATTGAGCCCGTCACCGACCATCGCAACGGGACCGACGGAACGTCGCAACCGACCGATGTGTTCGATCTTCGCACCGGGTTGAAGATGGGCGAATGTCTCCACGCCGATCTGCGACGCAATCGCCTCGCCTCGGGCCTGATGGTCGCCGGTGAGCACCGCCAAGCGGCAGTCGAGCGCGGTCAGTTCGGCCACCGCGCACTCGGCTTCGGGACGCAACTGCTCGGTGAAGGTGAAGATCCCCACCATCGCGTCGCCCCACCCCAGGCAGACGATACTACACTGGGGTGAAACCAGACGATGCAGCGCGTCTCGAATCGCCGGCGAGACACCGAGGGACGCGTCCTTCATCCATTGATGGTTACCGAGCCGAATGGTCGTTCCATGCAACGTCGCAACGACCCCTTTGCCCGGAAGGGTTCTGGCATCCACGACAACCGCCGGCTCAACGTCCCTACCGCGGGCGAATTCGAGCACACCGCGCGCGAGCACATGGGTCGACGCTTTCGCCAGTCCGGCCGCACCGGCGAGCAGCGCGCGCTCAGATTCGTCCCGACCTTCGTCAACCGTAAACGAGTGGGCACTGGGCGCCCCCGTGGTGAGCGTACCCGTCTTGTCGAGGGCGAACGCGCGAACGCAGGCGAACCGTTCTACCGTTTCACCATCGCGGAAGAGAACGCCGGCGCGCGCCGCTCTACCCAGACCGACCCATATCGCCATCGGTGTTGCGATGCCGAGTGCACACGGGCATGAGATCAGAAGCACGGCCAGTCCGGTCATAATCGCTTCATTCACGCCGGCTCTTCGATATCCCAGCATCACGCCGACCGCCGCGAGCAGCACGACGGCGGGCACGAAAAACGTCACCACGCGATCCGCCAGGCGCTCATAGCGTCCCTTCGCCCCCTTGGCGCGTTCGAGAAGCGCGATCAGCCGGGCGAGGGCACTGTCGGAACCGACACCCGTCGCGCGCACGACCAGTGAGCCGTCCGTGTTGAGGCTTCCCGCGGCGACCTGATCACCGACACGCTTTTCAGCAGGCACACTCTCGCCCGTCACGATTTGTTCGTCGACGTGCGCGGAACCCTCTTCGATGCACCCGTCCGCCGCAATTCGACGACCGGCGGGCACGTGTATCAAATCGTCGAGGCGAATGTCGGCGGTGGGAACGGTCAACTTCGTGTCACCACGGCGAATCGAAACTTCGTCGGGGATCAACGCCTCCAGCTCGCGCACCGCCGCGGACGCTCGGAGCTTGCCCGTAGCTTCGAGATATCGACCGAGCGTTATGAGCACGAGGATCATGCAAGCGGTTTCATAATAGACCGCACCGCGATCGGTCAGCGTGGAGACGTACGAATAGAGGTAGGCCGCCGCAACGCCGAGCACTACCAGCGCGTCCGTCGACGGAGCGGTCCGCCGAAACTGGTCGATGGCATTCGATAGAATCGGAAGTCCGAGCAGCAGAAACACCGGCGTGGCCAGCACAAGAGACACATAGCGAAGCAGACCCGTCAACTGCACCGCCGACGAAGAGGCCTTGGCGGGGTCGAGGTCGTAGACTTCCTGGCTATACATGGCCAGGCTGAACACCATCACGCCCATCGATAGGAACGCCGACACGCCCAGACGCGTGAGCATCCACGTGGCGTGGCCCTGCTCGCCGCGAGACTGCGTCACCTGCGCGGCGAACTTGCACCCGTAGCAACAGTAGAGCGGGCGATCATCGTCGGGTCGGCGCGAGCGCACCCCGCCGGGAATCGGCAAATGGCAGTAGTCACACACTGGTGAGGCGTTCATCGATTCGCGTCACCGCAAGTACACGCTGCCGAAGTAGGACTCAGGCGTTGTGGCCGAGCCACCCGGGGTCATCGGAATTCGGCGGGTGCGGGTTATCATCTCGTTGTCGATATCGCCGCGGGATCGTGGCAGGGCTGACCCGATGCCAACTCTACCGCGCGGTAGATTGTGACGCCGCCGATCAGAATCACCAGGATCGCAGCCAATTGATACACTCGGTGGCGGACGGCGTGACTCACGAGTCCCGCGCCGCAGCCCGTCGCCACCATGACCGGTACCGTCCCCAAGCCAAACGCCGTCATCAGCATCGCCCCGCGGAACACGTCGCCCGTTGCGACGGAATCCGCCAAGAAGGCGTACACCAGTCCGCAGGGCAAGAACCCGTTGGCCAGCCCGGCCACAAAGAACCCGCCGCGGCTTCGCGCATTGAGAAAGTGCTGGAACATCGGCGCCAGCAACGGACCGAGGTCCAGCCGCGACAACACCGGGAGGCGAAACAGCCCGAGCACGGAAACTCCGATGCCCACCATGATGACGCCGGCGAGAATCGAGAACGCCTGCTGCACCGTCACCAGCGGCGTCTTGTACCCGGAGAGCCTCAAACCGGCGTATCCCGCGACGGCACCGAGGAAGGCGTATGTGAAGACCCGGCCGACACTGTAGATGATTTGCCGGAGAAAAACGAGCCCGAGGGGTTGATTCGTAGCGCCGATCGCAGCCGCAAATCCACCGCACATCCCGATGCAATGGGCGGAACTCAGTAGTCCGACGGCGAAAACCTTGATCAGATCGTTCATGCGCGTTGGATGATCTTCGGCGCGCACGCAACCGCGGTCAACCGGACGGGGCGGATTCGCGGTGACGCTCCACTCGGCGCCGCCGCGGTCAGAAGTAGCGTTTCACCATCGGAACGGCAAACTTGACGACGTACCAGATGGCGGCGATCCAGAAGATGATCCACATCGCGCGAACGTACCACGGAATATGGTGCGTGTCGTAGGCGTGGTAGGTCTTGTCCTGTTTCGCATCCGTTTCGGTAGGATCCTTCATGCTTGCTGACTCCACGCAAGAGGATCGTCTCGATCGAGCTGGGCTTCCCGCTCGAGCATCGTGTACTTGGGTCCCTCGACATCCCGGAACATACCATGCGCAATCGCCCAAACGAGCAGACAAACCATACCGGCGGCGATGATCAGGTAGTTCAGAATCGGCATGATCGCAAACGCACCCTCCGAATCCGACTGTACGGTACGAAAGAACTGCACCAGCTTGTCCACGAAACCCAGCCCAGCCGGGATCAGAATGGCCATCGCCACCACCCAGATCACCCAGGTCTTGGTGCGCGAGCGACCCTCCGGACTCGACATCGCCGGCCGATTGTCTTCTTGGCGAACCATTCAGGAACCCTCCATGCGGCGCGTTTCGAGCGCTGCCTCATCCCCTTCACGGCTCCTCGCGCCGGCTGGGCCCTCACCCTGATAGTAGGGATACTCAGGCAACCAGCTGCCAAGCCACTGGATGTAGGCGACCAGCGCCATGCCTTTGCGATTGGGATATCCATCCTCGTCGAAGAACCACGGGTAGTTCGGCATGACCGACGTCGGCACGACATTCGTCGGCTCGTAGAAGTGTGCGATGTGCCAATCGTTGCTCCGGCGAGCCGCTTCACGGATCAGATCGGGCCCGACACGGCGCGTACCGAATAGCACCGGACGCTGGAGCACGTTGTGATACTCGCTCGGGTGCGAGACCGCCCCCCACCGGAGGTCCTCATTCGATACGGGGCGAATCTGCTGGCTGTGACAATGCCAGCACCCTTCCGCCACGTAGATGTCGTGACCGAGCTGGAGCGCATCGCCGAAAGACGACGGTGTCGGTCCATTGGGGAAATGTCGGCTGAACTGCTCAGGAAATCGCTCGGCCAGTTCGACGAATTCGTGAGGAATCCCCTTGGCCACGAGATCTTCCAGGGTCTCCTCCTCCTGGTCCATGTAGATCATCCAGGGGAGCAAACCCATCACGACAAACGCCAGCACGAAAAAGCCCACGCCGGCGACGAGAAAAACGGTTGACTTAGACTCCAACATCGGCAGTTGCTTCCTACGCCGTGACGACCGACGGACCCTCGAGCTCGCCGCCCGCCGGGGTCGGCGCCGGCTCGATCGAACGCTTGTGGATCGCCGTCATCAGGATGTTCGCGAAAAAGAACAGCTGGCCGACGACGATCGCGATTCCCGTGAACAAACGGACCAGCCAGAACGGCGCCGACGCCGTTAACGTGGCCTCCCAAGGGGCCAGCTCCTTCCACATGAATCCCTGAATCAGACCGGCGATCACCAGATCAAAGAACATCACGAGCATACCAAGGCCCGTCAACCAGAAGTGCCACGCATTCCAGGATGGACGGTACCATCCCGCGCTGTTCAGCAAACGCGGGATCAGATAGGTCATGAAGCCCAGAATCCAGAATCCGAACACACCGAACATGACCAGGTGCGAATGCCCGACCACCCAGTCTGAAAAGTGAATGATCCGCTGGAACGTCAACGTCACCTGGAACGCGCACTGCAAACAGGTCGTGAAGTAGAAGACCATGCCCAGGTAGAACCAGCGGATCGGCAGATTCGTCCGAAGCGCGTCGCCACGATGGCGCAGCGTCCCGAAGAAGTTGATGATCACCGTGGTAACGACTAGCTCCACGGCGATCGTCGAAATCACCGCGCCGTATTGCAGGAACATCGGGATCGGGCTGTACAGGAAGTGGTGAATACCGTTGAGCGGATAGAAGAACGCCAGTCCCCAGAAACCCACGAGCGACAGACCGTGACTCCAGATCGGCTTCTTCAAGATGATGGGCACAAAATAGTACATCAGCCCCCAACCGATCGGCGTCACGAACAGACCGACGAGGTCGTGGATAAACAGTCCGATGATCGCGCCCGACGCGGTTCCTCCCACGAAGAACTCGGGCACGTAGCTTCCCATCGCGTAGACCATCACCGTCCAGACGAACGCCGAAATGAAGTACCAGAGGGTGACATACATCGGCCCCTTGGCTTTGAGAATCGGCGTCAGGAAGTTGATGGCGACGAGGATCAAACCCAGCAACGCCACCGGATCGACAAAGATCGGCGTCTCGCCCCACTCGACCGCCTGAGCGTACCCCGTCAGCAGACCGATCACCGTCGCAAGCAAGACACCCTGCCAGGCGAAGAAGATGAAGTAAGAGAGCTTGACGCTGAGCACGCGGCGCAGCGTCAACCGAGGAACCGCCCAGTGCAGCGCGCCAAGGAAGGCGTTCGCGATGAACCCGTACGCGACACCGTTAGTGTGTACCATCCGCCAGCGACCTGGCGAAAAGGCTTCCATTCCCGGAAAGGGATAAATCTGAATCAACTGAAACGAGAAGAGCAGCCCCGCCAGCATCGCGACGAACACGAACGTCAGCGCAGCCACAAAGTGCCAGAGCACCAACCGCCGGATCACCAGATCGCTTGCGGAGGGAATCGCCGTGTCCTCGTTCGGCAAAGCGCCGGACGCAGCCGATGTCATCTACTACTCCTCAATGAACTCTTCGTCGTCCAGGAACTCCTCGCCCATCGGTGCCGTGTCTTCCGGTACCGGCGGAGGCGGCGGGTCGCCGTGCAGGTAAATCGCCTGCGGACGAGCACGCACCAGGATCGCGTCCGCCGAGAGCAGCGCGGGTCTTTCCAGAATCAGACTCTGAACGTAGTAGGCCATCGCCCAAAGATCCGTGATCGTCACGAGCGACGTACCCGGATGTCGCTCGCTGGGAAGCTCGATGGAATCGACCCAGGTCGGCATCGCCGTCCCCGAGATGCCCGCGGCGATCGAACGATACAAATCGTCAATCTCGGCCCCCGCGCGAACGAAGTCCCGCCGAAAGTCCGGCGGGTAGATCATCTGATTCTCAGAATTCAGCTTGCCCTCCGATTCGTTGAGATTCGGACGGAAACTCTCGCGCGGAGAACTCTCCATCGCAACGAGGTGCTCGTTGATTCGCGCATGGCTCACATACGCCGGATGACACGTCCAACAGGTCGAGAACCCGTGATACACCGCTTCGCCGCGCGCGATAGCTGCGGATCTGCCTTCCGCGCCGCGATAAGGATCGTCGACCCGGGGAATCGGCGCCGCATCCGGGCTCGTTTCCCAACGCGGTGACAGCGTCTTGAGGTAGGTGATCAACGAGCCAACGGTGCGCGGCGGGAGCATGTCCCAGCCCGGCATGGCGCTGCCCTTGAGACCCTTCGTAATCGTCCGGCGAAGATCGTCGTCGGTAGGAAGCTGTCCAGCCCGGTTCGTGCTGAATTTGTACTTGGCCAACTGGAAATCGCGCGGCTTGGGGTCGAGAAACCGGGCAGCCTCTCCCTTTCCGTCACCGGTCTCACCGTGGCAGCCGGCGCAGTAAAGGTTGTAGTGCTTACGACCCTCTTCGATCAGAGATGTCCGCACACCGGTCTGAAACCCAACCTGAGAGGGACGCGCCGCGCCGCTGTCACTGGGTTCCGTGCCACAACCGCAAAGGCTGACGGACGCAAGCAGCACCACCGCCAAACCGGGCGACATCGCGCCGATACGATTCAACGTAGACTCTCCGAATACCAAGACCACAGAGCCCAACCGCGTGGACATCAAACGGGTGGTCGCCTCGCCGATCGTACCGAGGAACCTGGTTGGGGCGCCACAGATCGATGCACAATCAATTACCGCACCGGAGTCAAACCTACCCAACGGAATGACATTTGTACACAGCCGGAAACCGCGTTTTTTCCCAATCCATCCACATTCCGGCCATTTTCACATTAATATAATACGTGTCACATTATTCGCCTCAGGCTTCCGAATCGTGGTCGGAATGCCGGTGGGGTGCGGTCTCGTTCGCACTTGCGATCGCCGTCGTTGAACGCCCGGCGCAAGAAAGTGGGCCGGCATGCGCTTCCGCACACCGGCCCACGGTAAACCACGTCCTGGTTCTCAGCGCCGGTCCCGGGTTCGAAGCCGGGACTGCACTGCCTCAATGCAAACCCTACGACTCGCTAGGGCGACACCGTGATCGAGACCGACGGCCTGTACCGAACATCGGCCGCATCTCTGACTTCGCCCTTCCACGTCCAATCGATCTCTCCGGACGGAAGACCCGAGAGCGCGAAAGAGGCCGTGTACGTTCCATCAAAGTGGTTCGTCAACGGTTCTCGGATCCGATCGCCGGGACCGTCCTTGAGCTCCCACCGCTCCCGAACGAGAGAGTTGAAGTCCACCTGGTCCGACCACATCTTCATGTAGAGCGTCTCGCCCCGCGTGAAGCTCCGGTCATCCGTCGAGAAGTCCGGGTTCCGCGAGAGGATGAAGCCCTCGCCCGGCGGCGGACCCGCACAGGCGGGATCGCCATTGCAGTCCACGTCGACACAATCCGTCGCGCCGTCACAGTCATCGTCGATGCCGTCCGTGCAATTCGCCTCCGACCCCGGAGGCGCGCCGCAATCCGCCGGGCAATTACAGACATCTTCGCCCGGATCACAGAACGTATCGCCGCAACAGGTCGGCAGCGGACTGTTCACACAGACGCCGCCCGAGCAACTGTCGGCCGTACACGCATCGCCGTCATCACAGTTGATCTGTGTGTTGGAACAGGTTCCAGCCGAACACACATCGGTGGTACAGGCGTCCGCATCGTCACAGTCGGCATCGATGCTGCACGCCGGTGCATCGAGCACCTGGATGAAGACACTCGGCCGGTACCGCGTACCGGGGTTGTCCTCGACCTTGCCCCGCCACTCCCAGTCGATTTCCGCCGAGGGAAGATTGGACAGGGCATACTGGGCTGTGTACGTGCCGTCAAAGTGGTTCGTCAGGTTCTGCTTGACCTTGCTACCCGGATTGTCACGCAGCTCCCACTCCGACTTCTTGAGATCGTTGAAGTCCACCTGGTCCGTCCACAACATCATGTAGATCGTCTCGGTCCGGTAGAACACCAGGTCATTCGTCGAGAAGTCCGCGTTCTTCGAGAGAATATAACCCTCGCCGGGGGGTGGACCCGTCGCGTCGCAGACATCCGTCGTCTCGTTGCACGTGGTACCCGCTCCGCACGGATCGCCGGTGGCGCTGCAATCCAGCGCGGCGTCACAATACTCAGTGCCCGTGCAGAACAGCAGATCGTCCGGACAGTTGGCGTCGTTGGCGAGGTTGTCACACGAGTCGGTCGCCTCGTTGCACGAATCGTCCGTGCAACCGACGCCGTCGTCGCAGTTGACCGCCGTGCCCGCCTGGCAATCCAGCGTTGCGCTGCACGTCTCGGCGCCGTTGCACCACGCCCCGTCGTCGCACGCCGCGTCGCTCGGTGCGTTGGTACACGATCCGCTCGGCTCGTTGCAGCTATCCGCCGTGCATCCTACACCGTCGTCACAATCGACGGCCGTACCGGCCTGGCAATCGAGAACAGCGTCACACCACTCCGCACCGTTGCAGGCCAGACCGTCGTCGCAAGCGCCGTCGTCGGGCGTGTTGCTGCACGTACCGGACGGTTCGTTGCAGGCGTCCGTCGTGCAGGCTACGCCGTCATCACAATTGACCGCGGTTCCCGCCTGACAGTTGCCACCGACGCAGGTCTCCGCGCCGTTGCATGCCAGACCGTCGTCACAATCGCCGTCGACCAGACACGATACGCAGGTGTCCGTGCCTTCATCACAGCTCTGACCCGGACACGGATCGCTTCCGCCCTGGCAATCCAGCGTGGCGTTGCACGTCTCCGCACCGTCGCAGAACAGACCGTTGTCGCAGTTCGCGTCATTGGCCAGGTTATCGCACGAATCGGTCACCTCGTTGCACGAGTCGTCCGTGCAACCAACGCCATCACCGCAGTCGACCGCCGTACCGGTCAGGCAATCGAGCGCACCATCGCACGTCTCGGCGCCGTTGCAGTACGCACCATCGTCGCACGCGCCGTCGTCCGGCGTATTGCTGCACGTACCGCTCGGCTCGCTGCACGCATCGATCGTGCAACCGACACCGTCGTCACAGTCGACCGCCGTACCTGACTGGCAATCCAGCGTCGCGCTGCAGGTTTCCGCGCCGTTGCACGCCAAACCGTCATCGCAGGCGCCGTCGTCGGGCGTGTTGCTGCAGGTTCCCGACGGCTCGTTGCACACATCCGTCGTGCAAGCGATCCCGTCGTCGCAATCCACCGCCGTACCCGCCTGACACGAACCGCCGACGCAGGTCTCCGCGCCGTTGCACGCCAGACCGTCGTCGCAATCGCCATCGACCAGGCACGAAACGCACGTGTCGGTGGTCTCGTTGCAGCTCTGACCCGGACACGGATCGCCGCCCGCCTCGCAGTCCAGTGTTGCGTTGCAGGTCTCCGCGCCGTCACAGAACTGGCCGTTGTCGCAGTTTGCGTCGTTGGCCAGGTTGTCACACGAGTCAGTCGTCTCATTGCACGAATCGTCCGTGCAACCCACACCGTCGTCGCAGTTGACGGCCGTACCGCCCTGGCAATCCAACGTCGCGTTGCAGGTCTCACTGCCGTTGCACCACGCGCCGTCGTCGCACGCAGCGTCGCTCGGCGCGTTGCTGCACGTTCCGCCCGGCTCATTGCACGTATCCGTCGTGCATCCGACACCGTCGTTACAGTCGACAGCCGTTCCCGACTGGCAGTCCAGCGTCGCGTTGCAGGTCTCACTGCCGTTGCAGGCCAGACCGTCATCGCACGCCGCGTTGTCGGGCGTGTTCGAGCACGTTCCGCTCGGCTCGTTGCACGAATCGGTCGTACAGCCGACGCCGTCGTCACAATTCACGGCCGTGCCGGACTGACAATCGTTGGTCGCGTGGCACGTTTCACTTCCGTTGCACGCCTGACCATCGTCGCAGTTGCCGTCATTGGCGACGTTGTCACACGAATCCGTGCCGCCGTCGCACGAGTCGTCCGTGCAACCCACGCCGTCGTCACACGTCGGTGCCGTACCCGCCTGGCAGTCGTTGTTGACGTCGCAGGTCTCAGCACCGTTGCAGAAGGTACCATCGTCGCACGCCGCGTCATTCGGCGTGTTCGAGCAGCTTCCGCTCGGCTCGTTGCACGTGTCCGTCGTACATCCTACACCGTCGTTACAGTCGACAGCCGTACCGGACTGACAATCGAGCGATGCATGGCATGTCTCCGCGCCGTTGCACGCCAGACCGTCATCGCAGTTGCCGTCATTGACCACGTTCTGACAGGAATCCGATCCTGCGTTGCACGAATCGTCCGTGCATCCCACGCCGTCGTTACACGAGGGCGCCGTGCCGTTTTGGCACGTTCCACCGTTGCACGTCTCCGCACCGTTGCAGAACACGCTATCATCGCAATCCGCGTCGACCGTACAGCCACCGCCGCCGCCCAGCGCCCAGATCTCGACGTCGTCGATGTTCCAGCCGCAGAACTGCCACGAGCCGTCCGTCGTACCCATCGTCCAGCGCAGGTAGACCGTCGACTGGCCGTCCGCCACACTCGAGATGTCGAACTCCTGTTGGCTCCACGCCGTATCCGCCACCTGGGCACCGTTCGACCAAAGCGTCGTCCAGCTCGAACCATTGTTGCTCACGCGGACATACGCATGGTCGTAGGTCGATACCTCAACGCCCAACCACCGCTGGAACTTGAGCGACACACTCGACAGACCCGTGCAGTCGATCGCCGTCGTCGTCAGGTGCGTCTCCGAGAGATTGTTCGCGTAGTCGCCGCTCAGGTTGTACCCATAGACGTTGTTGCCCGTCGCGCCGCTCGTCGGGTCCGGACCGCCGTACTGACCGCCACCACCCGTCGGCTGACCCCACGCCCACTGGCCCTGAGTCGTCCAACCGGGATTCGAGTTCATGTCCCACGTGTAGATGGCCGTCGGACCCGCTTCGCACGTGTCCGTCAGCTCGTTGCAGACGTCACCGCCTGTACAAGGATCGGTACCTGCCACGCACGAACCGGCGTTACATGTCTCACTTCCGTTGCACCACGCGCCGTCGTCGCAGTCCGCGTCCACCGAACAGGGCGTCAGCAGGGCGAGCGTGTTGATCACGTCGATGCGGCCATATCCATACGCCCGGTCAAAGCCGGCCGGTCCAAGATCAATCGCACCGTCGCGAATGATCTGACGAACCTCCGCCGGTGTAAGCGTGGGATCCACATCGAGAACCAACGCCGCCAGACCCGCCACCGTCGGGCAGGACATGCTCGTTCCGCTGCTGCCGGTGATGGAACCACCGCCCGCCGAAATACTGGCCGACCAGATGTTCGCACCAGGAGCCGTGACATCCAGGAGGTCGCTCTCGTTACTGAAGCAACCGACGTCGTCGGTTTGCGGGGCGTTATCCGTGCAGATGCCCCAGTTCCAGTTCGTCGTGTTGTCTTCGCACGTCGGATAATCGTTCTTCCACGTCATGCCGACCGCCATGACGTCCACGCCGCACGCGGGCGAACCCATCGAATTCGAGTTGTTCTCGTTGCCCGACGCGGCAACGGCAAACACACCGTTCGCCACGGCGTTGTTGGCCGCGACCGCCCAGCTATGCGTACACGTTCCGGAGTAGTTCCCCGTTCCGATGCTCATGCTGATCACATCGGCCCGACCGCCCGACGGAGACTGATCGGCGCAGTGGTCGATACCCGCGATGATACCGCTGTCGAGTCCGCCGCCACCCGAGTTGAGAACCTTGGCACCGATCAGCGTCGCCGAAGGCGCCACACCCTGGAAGGGCATGGGACCGGTTCCGCACGGATCGTACGTAATTCCTGTACCACCCGCCGCAATGCCACCGCAGTGCGAACCGTGACCGTGATCGTCTTCCGCGTTCGAGTCGTTGTTGTAGAAATCGTAGCTCGCCGCGAAGTCGATTCGACTCGAGAACATCATGTGATCCGAGTCCAGACCCGTATCCACGATGCAGATCCGTACGCCCGAACCATTCGCCGTGTAACCCGCACCGTTGAGCTGACTCTGCAATCCGCGAATCAGCGGAATGCTGTCGTGAAGACGAACCAGATTCGGATGATACTGGTCCAACTCGACCTTGACGACGCCCGGGAGCTTCTTCAACGACGCCAGCTTGCCCTCGGGAATGTCTCGAAGATTGAGCACGTTGGGCATGACGGTGGTGTACTCGAACTGAACACGCCCGCCCGACTTGGCCGCCAAATTCCTCACGCTCACCCGCTCGACCGCCGACTTGGTCAGCGTTGGTTCCATGTGAACCAACACGCTGACATGACCCGGCTTCATCGTGTTCGGATCACCCGCCGGTGGACCGTCCAAAACCCCCTCCACGAATTCGCCCTTGATCTTGACCGGAAGCGGCGTCGCCCCGGTCTGATACGCAGGATCGACTTGCATCTCGATCCAATGATCCGGTTTGACATCCATCCGCTCCGGCGGACGCGCATCGAGCGTATATCCGCCGACCACCGCGACCGCAGCCACAAAACAACTCCATCTGAAAACGCGATTCCCAATCTTCATGATCTGATGACTCCTCCGAGATCCAAGAAAAACGAGAACGATACCAACGAACACAAAATGACGAAGTGATGTCGATTCACGTGCGCAGCATGCACAACGCAACAACGCTCCTCCGTCATGCGATGAACCGCTACCGCGCGTGAATATGCCGAGGTGAGCTTCTCAGGCCGATGACCCGCGAAGCACCAGACACGCCGGTGTATGACCCAGACCAAATCCCGGCCGGGGCGGCCCGATAGAAACGGGCCGAAGGCCAACGTAGCTGGCCGTTTTCTCGAAATCAAGAATAAAATGTTCTGCTTTTGGAAATACTGCGTTTCCGGCCGGGATCTCCTGGTCCGTCGCAGCTGGCCGATGGGTCGGACGGTTCCCCCTGCCCACCCGCGCTGACAGCGATGAACCACGCCGTTTGCCAGCCGAGCGTTTCGACCTGGTTCGGGGACCCCACGGAGCGCGCGGCGTAGGTACGCACAGCAAAAGGCAGTGTCGACGGAAGGGCGGAGAAGAAAGTGGGCCGGCACGCGACTCCGCACACCGGCCCACAAAAGGACCAAAAGTTAGACCGTCACGGCATTAAGGCGTCGTGACCGACACGTCGTCAATAGTGACGTCACCGGCCCAACTGCTGCCTCGGGTGCCGATGAACCGCACGGTAACGGTCGATCCGGCGTAGGCGCCCAGATCGACGGTGGCATTCGACCAGCTGTTACCCTGGTCTCCCGATAGCGTCCACACGTTCGTCCACGTCGTGCAGTCGGTAGACACCTCCACGTCCAGCGTTCCGATTGCGCTGCCGTACATGTGATACCAGAACGAAAGCGTCGCACCACCCGCACCGCTCAGGTCGAAGCATGGCCCCTCAAAAACGGCCGTTTCGCCCTGGACTCGCGGGCTCGACGTCTCGGTGTACATGTACCAACCGGATCCGGTCGTGTGGTCGCCCGATGGACCCGTGTTGTTCGACGGCGTTCCGCCGCTGTCACGCGTCCAGTCGAAATCATCACCGCCGACGTTCGACCAGTCGCCAAGCCCGCCCTCGAAATCCTCCGAGTACGGGAACGACACGATGCTCGTCGCACAGTCGTTGTAGCACACGCCGCCCACGCACGTATCCGTCGTGCAGGCGCTTCCATCGTCGCAGTCGCCGTCCACCACACACTGAACGCTCTCGCACGTGTCGGTGGCCTCGTTACAGAAGAGCCCGCCGCAGGGATCGCCGCTTCCGACGCACGTGCCGCCGCTGCAGGTGTCCGTTGCGGTACAGAACAACCCATCGTTGCATGAATTGCTGTTGTTCGTGTATTGGCAAACGGTGGCGACGCACGCATCGTTGGTGCACCCGTTTCCGTCGTCGCAGTCAGCGTCAACGGCACACGACGGCGCGGCGACGACATCAAACGACACGTCATCAACGGCGATATCGGCGTCCCAATTGCTGCCTCGCGTTCCGACAAACCGGACCGTGATCGTTGACCCGGCGTAAGCGCTCAGATCAACGTTCGCATTGAACCAGGTATTGCCCTGGTCGCCAGACAAGGTCCACACATTGGCCCATGTCGTGCAATCCGTGGACACTTCCACGTCCAGTGTGCCGACACTGGCACCATACATGTGATACCAGAACGAAAGATCGGCACCGCTCGTACCACCGAGATCAAAGCACGGCCCCTCAAAGACGGCCGTTTCGCCTTGCACGCGCGGACTCGACGTCTCCGTGTACATATACCATCCCGATCCGGTCGTGTGGTCGCCGGACGGACCCGTATTGCTCGACGGAGTACCACCGCTGTTGCGCGTCCAGTCGAAATCGTCACCGCCGACGTTCGCCCAATCGCCAAGGCCGGCCTCGAAATCCTCGGAATACGGATACGAAGTGACACTCGCGGCGCAATCGTTGAAGCACGCACCGCCCACACACGTATCCGACGTACAAGCGCTGCCGTCATCGCAGTCGCCATCGACCACACATTGGACACTTTCGCACGTGTCCGTCGCCTCGTTGCAGTAGAGACCGCCGGTGCATGGATCGCCGCTGCCGACGCAGCTACCACCGCTGCAGGCGTCCGTCACCGTGCAGAACAACCCATCGTCACACGGATCGCTATTGTTCGTGTTCTGGCAGACACTCGCAACGCACGCATCGTCCGTACAGGCGTTCGAGTCATCGCAGTCAGCATCAACTGAGCACGTCGGCACTGAGACGATATCGAATGACACATCGTCGATCGTGACGTCGCCGGCCCAACTACTGCCTCGCGTCCCGACGAACCGAACGGTAACCGTCGACCCGGCGTAGGCACCCAGATCAACATTGGCGTTGGACCAGGTATTGCCCTGATCGCCCGACAGCGTCCATACATTCGACCAACTCACGCAGTCCGTAGAGACCTCTACGTCCAACGTACCGATGGCGCTGCCGTACATGTGATACCAGAACGAAAGCGTCGCACCGCTCGCGCCGCCGAGGTCGAAACACGGGCCCTCCAGAATGGCCGTTTCACCCTGCACACGAGGACTCGACGTCTCGGTGTACATGTACCAGCCAGAGCCGGTCGTATGATCGCCCGAGGGGCCGGTGTTGTTCGACGGGGTCCCGCCACTGTCACGCGTCCAGTCGAAATCGTCGCCGCCGACGTTCGACCAGTCGCCAAGCCCCGCTTCGAAGTCCTCGGAATACGGGAAGGACGCGATGCTGGCCGGGCAATCGTTGAAGCACACACCGCCAACGCACGTGTCCGCCGTGCAGGCGCTGCCGTCGTCGCAGTCGGCATCGACCACGCAACCGCCGGCCTCACAGACGTCCAACGTCTCGTTGCAGATCTGCCCGCCCGTGCACGGATCGCCGGTCGAGCTGCAGTCCGCACCCGCATCACAGAACTCCGTCCCGTCACAGTACAACCCGTTGTCCGGGCAGTTCGCATCGTTGGCGACATTGTCGCACGACGAAGCAGCCTCGTTGCACGCGTCGTCCGTGCAGGTCACGCCGTCGTCACAGTTGACCGCGGTTCCCGCCTGGCAGTCGAGCGTCGCGTTGCACGTCTCGGCCCCGTTGCAGTACACGCCGTCATCGCAAGACGCGTCATTCGGCGTATTGCTGCACGTACCGCCCGGCTCGTTGCACGCATCCGTCGTGCATCCGACGCCGTCGTTACAGTCGACAGCCGTGCCCGACTGGCAGTCCAGCGTCACGCTGCACCATTCGGCGCCGTTGCACGCCAGACCGTCATCACAAGCGCCGTCGTTCGGCGTGTTGTCACACGACTGCGCGCCTTCATTGCACGAATCGGACGTGCAGCCGATACCGTCGTTACAGTCGATCGCTGAAGCAGCCTGACACGCACCACCGACGCAGGTTTCGGCGCCGTTGCAGTAGACGCCGTCATCGCAATCCCCGTCGACCGTGCAGTCGAGGCAGGCATTCCCGACCTCATCGCAGAGCTGTCCAGGACACGGGTCACCGCCCGCCTGGCAGTCCTGCGACACGTGGCACGTTTCCGCACCATCGCAGAACAACCCGTTGTCGCAGTTCCCGTCATTGGCCGTGTTGTCACACGAGTCGGTCGCCTCGTTGCACGAGTCGTCCGTGCATCCCACGCCGTCATTACAGTTGGGCGCTGATCCGGATTGACAGTCGAACACCGCATCGCACGTCTCGCTGCCGTTGCACCAAGCACCGTCATCGCAGTTACCGTCATCGACCACGTTCTGACAGGAATCGCTGCCTGCGTTGCACGAGTCGTCCGTGCATCCCACGCCGTCGTTACACGAAGGCGCCGTGCCGTTCTGGCACGTACCACCGTTGCACGTCTCCGCACCGTTGCAGAACACGCTATCGTCGCAATCCGCATCGACCGTACAGCCGCCGCCGCCGCCTGCGGCCCAGATCTCGACGTCGTCGATATTCCAGCCGCAGAACTGCCACGAGCCGTCCGTCGTACCCATCGTCCAGCGCAGGTAGACCGTCGACTGGCCGTCCGCCACACTCGAGATGTCGAACTCCTGTTGGCTCCACGCCGTATCCGCCACCTGGG
>JAJDDV010000095.1 GCA_029260135.1 Phycisphaerae bacterium
AACGGGAATGGTCCGCCACAGGTGGAGTGGGCAAGGATGCCACGAAAGGACCATTCCGTGCCCGGAGGAAGTGAGCACGAAGCGAACGTCCGGAGGGCGCGCCACGCCCGCCAACAGCTTTCACTTCGCCTACGAGTACGATCCGGGCGGAAATCGCACCAGGAAGATCGAATCTCTCACCGGCTGCAACCGGATCGAGACGAACTACACGTACGACATTTCACCCCCGATAGATCCTCAGAACCCGGTAGATTACCTCTCCAAGGCCAACCGCCTGATGAGGACGCAAACCTCCGAGACCTGCCACCACTTCGAAGACTTCGATTCCAGCGCTACCTGTGCCCAGAACCCGGCCGACACGCTCGTCGAGGAGTCATGGTACTATTACGTCAATGACAACGACTATGACCAGGGAAACGTCAGCCGCGTCGTCACGCGAACCGTGGTCGAGGGCGGCACCGACCAGTACTCCGCCACCCGTCTATCCTACGCCTCGAACGGTCGAGCCGTAACGTTCGTCTCGGGCGAGACTTGGCACTACGCCAACGACGACCACCAGACCACCCCCGGCAGCTACAGCCTGACTTACGCCCGCGAGTTCCGCTACGACGGCCCCCGGCAGCGTTATCTGAATGCCGAGCTGGACCTGGACGACTTGATGCTTCCCACTCCGGTCGCTACGCACGTGTCCCCAGTCTGGTCAACCTACGACGGCGACACGATCTACAGCGATTCCACGCATTGGGCTTCCGGTGACTCGCGCTCCTACCAGCCGGGGATGGGCACCTACACCTGGTCCGGCGGGGTACCTGACACGGCCAGCGCGCAGTATTATCATACGAACATGATCGGCACGACTCGAATGATGACGGATGTAAACGGCGCGGATGTTGCGCATGCCGCATACACGGCGTTCGGCGAGCAACGCGGTGGCTCCCCCCGCCGCTACGGATACGCCGGCGCGCCACTCTTCTGATCGCTCGACCAAACACGGTCGTAAGATGGGATCGTCAAAGGCAGAAGGTCTACAGGCGATTGAGGTCACGTGGAAACCGGGAAAGCCCAGAATCGACGCCGATTGTCTCTTCGCTCGACGACTCGCCTATCGACCCGCGCGTGCGCCCTGTCCCAATCGCTCGCAAGTGCTTGAGCCTTCAGGCCCGCGAGGTGCATTCATCGCGGTGATAAGAAGGCAGCGGTCCACGGGCCTTCCGTCGCCAACGGATGTCCCTTTGCGGCGGTGAGACAACGGTAGAAGAATCGCTGGGCCAACACACCCGCGTCAGGCGGCTTCGATTCTTGAATCTTGTTGACTGCGCGTGGCGATTGGTCTATATTGGGTCAGGGCCGTTTTCCACGTACCGCCCGGTCATTCGTCTGGGGCATCCGGAGCAGGCAGAGGACTGCGTCGCAACGCGATCGTTGCGCACGCTACGTCTGGCTGCAGAGGAGAGCGTAACGATGCAGACTACGGATTTCACGTCACCCAATTCGACCACGCCCGGGTCTTCGACACCATGCCGACAGCTCGACTCGTCGCGCCGAGACTTCCTCCGCCTTTGGGCGGCGAGCGCCCTGGGGGTCGGCGCCATGGGTGCGGGCGCGCGCGCTGGACGCCCACTTGGCCGGTTGGTGCGACCGGGGGAATTCGATCGACCCCCGGCCCGGCGGCTGGAAGTACTGGATCCGGCGCTGCTTACGCTGGTCAATCGAATCACGTTCGGCTATTCGCGCGATACGTACAACGAGGCGGAGCCTCTGGGCTATGACGCGTTTCTCGAATCGCAACTTGCCTACGAAGGGATCGACGATTCCGATATCGAGGCTCGCCTTTCCGGCTATGACACGCTGACGATGTCGTCGCAGCAGATCTACGACACGTACAGCATGCAGAGTTCCGTACCGATGGCCCAGCTCGTCGACTCAACGCTGCTGCGTGCCGTTTACTCGAAGCGGCAGCTTTTCGAACGGATGGTCGAGTTCTGGTCGGATCACTTCAATATGAATCTTCAGAGCGACGTTCTTGCCTTCCTCAAAACCGCCGACGACCGCGATGTGATTCGACGCCACGCTTTGGGCACCTTTCCTGAACTACTCAATGCATCCGCGCGCAGCGGTGCGATGCTCTTCTACCTCGACAACTATGCCAACGTCGTGGGGCATGCTCAGGAAAACTATGCGCGCGAACTCATGGAATTGCATACCGTCGGCGTGGATGGCGGGTACACGCAGCAAGATGTCGAGGAGGTCGCGCGATGCCTGACCGGCTGGACCCTGTACGGCTTCGGCGGTCAACTGGGAGAGTTCATCTTCTATCGAGACAATCACGACGTCGATGAGAAAACCGTTCTCGGTGTCTATATTCCCGCGCTGGGCGGTGAGATTGATGGCCAAACCGTCCTGGATAGCCTGGCGTACCACCCCAATACGGCGAGGTTCATCGCCCATAAGCTCTGTGTCCGATTCCTAGGTTACGATCCGCCCGAGGACATCGTGCAAAGCACGACATCCACGTATCTCGCCACCGGCGGCGACATCAAAGAAATGCTGCGTGTCATCCTGCAACCCGAAGTGCTCTTGCATCTGTCGACGCCGAAGCTGAAACGGCCCTTCCACCTGATGACCTCACTGTTGCGGGCCACGCAGGCCGACATCACGTTGCCCCGGTTTGTACGGGATTACCTATTCACGATGGGACACACACCGTTCTTCTGGCCAACGCCCGACGGCTACCCCGATTCGTTGGCGGCCTGGGGTTCAGGCGTGCTTCCCCGATGGCAGTTTGTGTCGGATTTGCTGGACGGTTCGATACCGGGCGTTTCGATGAGTCTGCATGCGTTGCTGAAGTCAGAGGGTGGAACTGACCCAGGAATGGCGGGCGCGGCCATCGATCAGATCTTGACCGGCGGTTCGCTTCCAGCGGCTGAGGTGGTGAAGTTGCAGCAGCTCTATGAGGATGTATCAGCGACCAACCCGCCCGCCGTCGCCGACACCTTCGGCGTCGGGGCATCTCTGCCGGGGTATCAGTGGTATTGATCAAGGAGGTGCTCGATGAGTGACATCATGAAGCCGTGCAAAGGCTGTGACGAATTCCAGGAATGGACACGCCGTCGATTCCTTGACAAAACCGCCGCCGCCGCGGCCCTTGTCGCCGCGCCCGCATGGCTTCCGAAAGTCAGCCTCGCCGCCGAACACGTGAACCGCGATGCCCTGATCGTCGTCTTCATGCGCGGGGGCATGGACGGGCTGACGACGGTCGTTCCCTATGGAGACCCAAACTACTACAGCCCCGGCTTGCGTCCCACGTTGGCGATTGCGCCGCCCGGAAGTCCCGACGGGGCTGTGGATCTTGACGGCTTTTTCGGGTTCGCCCCCGCCATGGCTCCGCTCCTTCCCGCGTACCAGAGCGGTCAGCTCGCGGTCATTCACGCCACCGGGTCTCCCGATCCATCGCGTTCGCACTTTGACGCCTTTCGTTACATGGAGTACGGCATTCCAGAGCAACCGCTGGATGTTTTCACGGGGTGGTTGACGAGACATCTCGAAGTCGTACCGCCAGTGCTCAGCGGGCTCCTGCGAGGCGTCGCGATTGACTATTTTCTTCCCAAGACCTTTGCCGGGGCACCGGCTTCGATTCCGATTCCGGATCCGGCCGGTTTTGGCTTTCCCGGGCGTACGGAAACCGAGACCGAGAGGCGTGCCGTATTGGAAGAAGCGTATGCAGCGACGGTCGAACCCTTATCGGGCGCCGCTCAGACCACGGTAGATACGATCGATCTACTGAGTACGATCGACTTTCAGAACTACATCCCCGAGAACGGCGCCGTCTACCCCGACACGTATCTGGGAAGAGCCCTTCAGGCACTGGCTGCCATCATCAAAGCCGACGTCGGGCTCGAGGCGGGAATGGCCGAGATTGGGGGCTGGGATACGCACAACCAACAGGGTGTCCTCAACGGAGCCATGGCGTCGCGCATGGCGGACCTCAGCGGTTCACTTGCGGCCTTTCACCTTGACCTGCAGAGCTTCATGCAGAGGCTGTCGGTCGTCTGCATGTCCGAGTTCGGACGCCGTGCCGACGAGAACGGGAGCCAGGGTAGCGACCACGGACACGGCAATTGCATGCTTGCGATGGGAGGGAGTATTGCCGGCGGACAGGTACTCGCCGATTGGACCTCCGGAGAACTCCTCCATCGCGACTTGCTCTACCAGGGCGACAGTCTCGACGTAACGATTGACTACCGCGACATCGTCGCGGAGATCCTGCAGAACCGTCTCCAGAACACGGACCTTGGCGCGGTCTTTCCCAATTTTTCTCCGACGTTTCGGGGGATAACGATCTAGAGACGTTCGAGAATTCTGACTCTTGGATGGCAGGGGGGGGATGATAGATGCAGCAGGGAAACCGAACGAGAAGCGCATGTTACCGTCTCGCCTTGTTGGCGTGGACGTCGCTCCTTTCCCCGACCGTCATCCACTGCCTCGCCTCCCCCGCCCCAAAGGGAGAGGACGGTAGCCGCGCTTCCCGCGTCTCGCTGGACGTCCACTCGAGCGTCGTCGTTCCGTCGGTCTCAGGCGCGCTCCCCAACGTGGCGATCGTCGCCTCGGCCTCCGGCGATGTCGGTTCCCCCTGGTTTACCGATCCGCGCGACCGTCTGGTGGCCAGCGGCCGATTCTCGGCCGTCAGTATCATCAACGCCGGACAGGTCACACCCTCGCTCCTGGAACTGACGACCTACGACGCGATTCTCGTATGGAGCAACTTCGCGTTTGAAAACGCCGTTACGCTGGGCGATAACCTCGCGGCCTATGTGGATGGCGGGGGTGGCGTGGTGATCGCCTCGTTCGCGAATAGCAGCGCCACAAGTGACCGGTTTCTGGGTGGCGAATGGCTGGCGCGTCAGTACGACATCATTCCGTCTCAGGGGGGAACAACGACGGGAACGCAGGGCCTGGGGACCATCCATCTGCCCATGCATCCCCTCGTGGCAGGTATTACGAGCTTCCTGGGTGGATCCAACAGCTTCCGACCATCGAACGCGTCCGTGATCGACTCGGCCAGCGTGGTCGCCGAATGGGCGGACGGTTCGACGCTGATCGCCGTTCGGGAGGATACGATCGGAAGTCGAGTGGACCTGGGGTTTTATCCTCCATCCGATGGCGTGCTGGCGAGTTTCTGGGATTCCACGACGGACGGTGGCATCATACTCGCCAACGCGCTGGCGTACGCGGCAGCGCGCCCGCCGCTGATTCCCGGTGATTCGGACGCCGACCAGGATATCGATGCGGATGACTTCTCGAATTTCGAGATGTGTGTCACGGGGGCGAACAACGGCCCCCCTTCGGCAGGCTGTATGACGTTTGATGTCGACGCCGACGGCGATGTGGACTGTGACGATTGGACCGTCATCGAGACACTGTGGACCGGACCGCCTGCGATTCCACCGCTGGTTGACTGCAACTCGAACGGAGTGCAGGATGCGTGCGACGTTGCGGAAGGCGTGAGTTCGGATTGTTCGGGTAACGGAATCCCGGACGAGTGTGAACCCGACTGCAACCTGACCGGGGTGGCGGACAGTTGTGACATTCTCGCGGGTACAAGCGACGACTGCAACGCCAACGGCGTTCCCGATGAGTGCGACCCCCCCCTTCCCGACTGCAACGGAAACGGTGTCGCCGATGGTTGCGATATCGCCGGCGGCACCGGCAACGACTGTAACAACAACGGGATTCCCGACTCCTGCGATGTGACAAACGGTACAAGTCAAGACCTCGACGGCGATGGGATTCCCGATGAGTGCTGCGCCATTTCTCGAACGCCGCAACCGGTTCTGATCCTTCCGACAAGCTCCGGGACGGACGTTGCCCGCACACAGAATCGATATCTGTCCTTCTTGGCCGGTGATCCGGGGCAGCGGCAGGCGATCCGTGTTACGTTTGCCCTGTTACCTCCGCCCTTTGATACTCTGAACGACCGAAGAATGTGGGTCGGACCGCCGAGGGAGGTCAGCGAACTTCCCGGCGTCACCGACGCGACACCGCCCACGACCAAGCTTGCGGCGTTGCAGTGTGCTCCCTACTACACGGATTGGTCTGTCGAAGGAATCGTCCACGCCTACCATTGGGCCATCGTCCCCGACGCGCTCTACCGAGTGCAAGTCCTCCGTGAGATTTGCCCATCCCAGCTCGAGAACTTCTATTCCTTACCGTTCTCCATCTCGACAAGTGCGTTCGGCGATTCGGTGGGTCGGTTCGATAACCCAACCCAATTCTGGACGGCCCCGAATGACGTGGTCGGTGTACCCACCGATATTGTGGCCACGGTGGACAAATTCCGAGGGCTTCCGACCGCACCTAGCAAGGCTCGCGTCGACATCTCTCCCGAAGCGCCGGACCAGGTCATTACCATCACGGACATCACAATGGGACTGGACGCGTTCCGGGGAACTCCGTTTCCCTTTTTACCACAGGCAGTTCCATGTCTCCCGTAGGTTGGCAACCGGCACGTCGCCGACGATACGCATTCTGTGGGCTAAGCGGGCTCGTTCTCTTGGCGTGTTCGGCGACTTCCCCGGCGGCCACGGTCACGCTGTCTCCGATCAAAGACAATACGCTCTATGAAAACGCCCAGGGGCTGTTGAGCAACGGCGCCGGCGACCACATCTTTGTCGGACGAACGGTCCAGGGGGTGGGCCAGTCGATTCGGCGCGCCGTGTTGGCTTTCGACATCGCGGGGCATATTCCGCCGGGGGCCGTCATCGAGAGCGCTCAACTGTCGATGACGATGTCGCGTACCACCGAGGCCGGGACGGTTGTTTTCGTTCATCGCACACTGGAAGACTGGGGAGAGGGCGCGTCTCACGCTTTCGGTGAGGAGGGCGCCGGTATTCAAGCGATGCCCGGCGATGCGACTTGGCTTCATCGCTTTCATGACGCCCACCTCTGGGAGGCGCCGGGCGGACGCTACGCCGCAACGGCGAGCGCGAGCCGACTCGTTGTCGGCGTCGGACGCTATACGTGGTCCGCAACGACCGACCTGGTTGCCGATGTGCAAGCATGGTTGGACGAACCGACCGGGAATTTCGGGTGGACCCTCATCGGCATCGAAACGGTTCCTCAGACCGTCAAACGATTCGACAGCCGGACTCACCCTTTGTCGGACAACCGCCCGACCCTCGTCGTCCAATACACGCCTCGCATCCCGACCCTGTCGGCCTTGGGAGTCGCTACCATGGCGATCCTCTTGGCGGCCGCCGGCGTCGCGATCCATGCACGGAAACACCGGGCGCACCGCTGGCGACGATGAACGCGGACGCTTGGCGGTGGACCGGAACGTCCTGGAACGCGCAGCGGTCACGCCCCAGCGCATCCCAAGAACCCAGACCCTGGGAGGTGTCCGCCAACGGGTTTCAGGTTCTGGCGACGAGGCGATCTCCTTGCACCATCGCCTTCAGGCCCTCACGCGCGTCCAAACAGTTCGTTGTGCTCGAGGTCGGTACGACGTCGCGCGCCGTCGGGAAACAACGACCAAGGAAATGCCACCCGCAGCCAACAGCGATGCCGATCTGAGCACGGTCTGTCTCCCTACCCTCGGGACACGCGAACGAACGCCCGTATGTACTGCGCATTTCCTACAATCATTTAGGTCCTTTATCGCGTGCTTTTCTTCGTGGCTCGGGGCGTTACACTCGATGGTGAAGGGTAACTTGCGCTGGATTGGGCGCCAGGGCAATCGCACATAAACCAGAACCCGCGTTTACCACTCCAAGAATGGACATCCGGCTCCGCGATTCGAAGTCGGCGCGAATGGGCAAATGCCCCTTGTCGCGCTGAGAGCCGCCTTGAGCGAATTAATATGCGATTGCCCTGGATTGGGCGCTTATGCTTCGTGTTTTCTCTTGATTTTTTCTGCGAATCGTGTACGTTTACGGGTAGGAGGATGGAAACTGGAGGTTCTCTTTCGATGTCCGTGAGAGTCTTTGGCTGTGTTGTCGGCATTGCCACGTTCGCTGCCGCTGTGCTGGCGGACGAGACACTATATCGCTTTGATGCCGATGTGACTCCGTGCGATTCCTCGGCAGGCTGGATATGCGGGAATCCGTGCGACCCACCATGCAGTGATTCGGTCGAAGATGGCCATTACGTCCTGCGTTTCGCGTCCGGTGGGGATCAAGCCAATTACGATCTGACCATCACGAGTACTGGCGAGCCGCAGCCCCCGACGCTCTGGGTCGAGTGGCGCTTTAGCTCCAACCACCCGCTTGGGCCGAATTTTGCCAGCTGTGATGGGCATTTCGTAATTCGGTATCAGACGTTCTCCGATCTGCTCAACATGTATGGTGACGCGGCGCTCTTTGGCAACGGAATCGGTATTGGCGGACTGGCGCTGGGCGAACTTCATACCTACCGGTTCGAGAGTCTGGACGGGGTTCATTATCGGGCGTCTGTTGATGGATTGGTGTTCGACGAGGGCGTAAACGTCCACGCCATCAGCAACAGCTACCTGCAGCTCGGAGGGCGAGGCGGCTGTGACGGATTTCAGAACACGGTCAACCGATGGGATTTCGTGCGGTACGGGACGATCGCGTACGGCGAGCAGATCATTGCCACCGATCCACCGGCCGGGGACCTCGATTACGCGCAGTACGGTGACCTCGACCGCTTTACCGTGACCTTCGACGCCGCCAACTACGTCTACATCGATGACATCACGGTCGAAGTGATCGGAGGCATCGCCCCATCCGTGATCCAGACCCGGCGCCTGGACAACAGCGAGCCGGAGATCGTTGAGGTTGTGCTGGATCATCCATTTCCGCTAAACAAGACTATCCGTTTCACGTTCGATGACGGGACAGTCCAGAACGTCGTCGAGTACACGCTCGTGCGGCCGGTCCCGACTGTTTCTGCCATCGGCCTCGTGGTCCTAGTCGGCGGACTGCTCACAGCTGGTGGGTGCATTCTGAGGCGAGGGCGGAGGGCTCATATTGGTTCGATCCCGTCCTGCGCCGTAGGAATCGCCCTTGTCGCATGCCTTTGCGGTATCGCCACCGCACAACGACCCGACCCTGTCGTCCGCGATTACTTCACGGGTGAGGCCAACGATGCCGCCGACGTTGATCTGGTCCTTCAGACATCCAAAGACATCCCCACGATCTACAGCCACCAGTCTCACCAGACCGGACGTGTGGCCGAGTTTATGAACTCCGGAGATCAAAACGGTACGGAAGCCTATGTATACCTGGGCATGGACGTGGAGCCATTCAATTACGGCGTGAGCCTCAACTTCAGCGCGAGCATGGGCACACTCTTCCCGGGTACAATGATAGCGGATGACGTGGGTCTTGGTAACGGTTTCGTCGGTGGAGGCCAGATCAGCTCCTACGAGCTAACGGTATGGCGAAGTGCATCGGATCCACAGCCCGGTCCGGCGGATTTTCACGTCGCACTGTGGGATGGCGATCCATTCTGCTGGCTCGACACACCCGGTGACGGCTTCTCCTGCGCACAGATTCCAGGCTCCGGCGCGGATTTCGTGGATATTCCTGCCAATAGGCTTGTGACCGCACGAGCGATCCTCCCAAAGGGAGTGATCGCGCCTAACGAGCGAGTGTGGATGGTCCTTTCCGGTTCGCAGACCGCCAACCCCTCTCCATGCCGCTTGAGTTGGCAATTTAAGAGCCGCGGCCCGCGGGTCGGCATCTCACCCATTTCGCCTTTTCTCGTTCAGGCAGATAAGACGGGGGAGGGCAGTTGTTGCGGCGACGGTTCAGCGTGTGATGTTGCCCAGAGGATCACCTGCGCGGCGGATGACCTGGGCGATCGCGGCTTCTGCTCGGACGGTGATGCAGAGTCTCCACAGATCGGGTGGTCTTCCACCTTCAACTGCTGGCTTTACCCCAGCGCGTGCGGTCTCGCCGCCGCCGTCAAGGCACCGGCCTTTGCGACGTTCTCGCTCGTTCCTGTTGGCGCCAACGTTGCACACACCATTTCTGGTGGCGAGATCACGATTGCCGCCAGCCCCGCCCAGGTCGAACTGGAGATTCGAATCAGCAACTGGGACCCCCGCGGCGAGGGCACGCTACTGAAGGGCTGGGAGGCCGACATAGATTCGGCCGGTTACCGCAGCGGCCTACAAGGCTTCCTGACGCCAACGCTCGTACCATGTACCTCCGACGAGGAATGCAGGATGGCGTTCGGTGGGGTCTGCACGATCACCGGGAATGCCTGCACCCTCGACAGTGATTGCCCCTACTCTCCTTGGAATGTGGAGCAGTGCGTCGGGTCCAGGTGTGCGTTCCCAGGTGCGTCGGGCGGTTTCTGTGAACCCGGTTTCTTTTTCTCCGGTCGCTCAGACTATGTGTTCTTCCCGGCTGACGACGAGCTCTCGGCGGTCGACCTCAGCGACTTGGATTATCGCTACGCAGGTGCCATTTCACGCGGCGACGGCATTTCGCCGCCCGACCGTTTTCCCGCCGACGGCCTGTACGCGGGAAGCCTCCGACTCGATGTGTCAAGCGACAGCCTAGGCAGCTTTGAGATCGGCTTCTTCCCGTCCAACTCGTTTCCGCGACCTTCGAGCGTGATGGTCGACCAATACAATGCGTTCATCCCGCGCCTCGGTCTGATCCCGGCCAGGATCACGATCCCGGTGGGCCGCTGCTGCTTCGACCTCGCCGATGTCGGCGACTGCTGGGAGGACGTTCCGCAGCCTGTTTGCGCTGCCGCTCCGGGCCCGTCGTTCTGGGATCCGACTCTCGATGCCACCTGCACGGAGCCGTGCGTCCAATGCCTGGACGACTCCATGTGCCAAGACAGTCTCTGGTGCAATGGTACCGAGGTCTGCGATGCGTTGAATCTCTGCCAGCCAGCCATCCCGCCCTGCGGCTCCGCCTATTGCGATGAGGAGCTCGACCTCTGCCACTCGCAGTCCATCCCGACGGTTTCCGTCTGGGGGTTGATGGGCCTGACGCTTCTACTACTCACGGCCGCGAAGATCTGCTTCGCACGCCGCGAGACGGTCTGTTCTTAAGGCCAGAAAAGGTGTCAGGATGAATTTCTTGACGCCGGGGGCGTTTCCGGTAGGTTTTCGGCATGGGACGATCACCACGGGTCACGCAGGCCGGGCTTGTCTACCACGTCTTGAACCGGCGGGTCATGCGACTGCCGCTTTTTGAGAAGGATGCTGACTACCTCGCGTTCGAGCGGGTCTTGGCCGCGTCGCTGGAGCGTCCGGATGCACCGTCACTGCTGGCATGGTGCCTGATGCCCAACCACTGTCACATCGTTGTTCTGGCTGGCCAACGCACGCCTCTCTTCAAATCTCCGTGATCCGCTGGTTACCTTCAGCCGCCCTTTCTGTCGTCCGAGAACGGATCATCTTGGGATCCACCCTTGCCCTGGCCCCATTATGGGGCCGGCCCCCGGTCCGCGAGGGACTTGTTCACATCGGACGAGAAACGCCTTCTTTGCATGCCTATGCTTCCAGGACGGCGGGCCGAGCCTCTTGGCTTGGTTGTGGTTTTTTGAGCGCTCGGGTTCGGTTTGTCGGTAAGTAGTACGAGGCCGTTACGGCATCGCGGCGGCTCGACGACCGGCCGCTGTTATTCCGTTGGCCTCTGAGGCAGTTCGAGAAGCGTCAACTGTTGGACCCTACATTTCTTTGCGCAGAAGTTCTGCGCGCATGTAGCGCTGCTCGTCCGTTGCTTTGACATGAGGAGGTGAGAGATGTTTCGCAGGAGATTGCTGTCTTCCGTTCTGGCGCTTGGCATGTTCGCTGGGGCCTGCGACATGACCGGTTGGCATCCGGGTGTGTCGCCGTCTTTCGAACTCGACGCGTTCAATCCAGGAAAGGCTTCGGTGCAAATGTCAATAGTGGAGTATGTACCGGAGGGGCCACCGGACGGGACTACGGATCCTCCGGGAGCCCACTAACCGTTCTGGGAGCTGCACGGTCATCAAGCATCGTGTCGATGTACGCGGCGAGTGCGTCGATCTCTCGCGCTCTGGACTGAGCCTCGCCAGACTGCTGCAGTTGCATCAGGCGACGTCTGGCCGCGCGGAAGAAGTCCGCGGCCTGCGCATCGTCTCTCTGCTCGAAGTGCCAGTAGCCCAGGCGGCTGTCGATGCGCGCGAGTTCAAGCTGGAACTCGGTGTTGCGTGGTTCCCGCGCGACGAGGTCTTGCAGTACGGTTCGCGCCTCCAACAGACCCACACGCGCGGCATCGGGCTGGGACGTTTTCCGCTGGTACTTGCTGAGCAGTCCCAGTGTGTAGCCGTAATTGAGGCGCAGGTTGAGATTATCGGGGGCCTCTCGCGAGAACTCTTTGAAAGCCCCTGCTGCCGCCTGAAACGCCTCGCCAGCGGCCGTGAAGTCCTCTTTGGCGTACAGGGCTTTTCCGCTGAGCTGCTTGGCGAAGGCGCAACGTAGTTGCCAGGTTTCATTGTCCGGGTCCCTCTGTGACATGGAATTGGCGATCGTCACGGCCTGGGTGACATGGGGCGCTGCTTCCTCGGCGCGGCCCAGGTCAAGGAGCAGGTCGGCGAGTCTGTACTTGGCGTTGTAGACATGTCGAATGACGAGCGGATTGTCGGCGTCATCCATCTCGCCGAACACCGCGAGTTGGATCGCCTGCTCAAACATCTTCATGGCTTGATCGATTCGACCTTCATCGCGTGCGACACTGGCCATTTTCACATAGGCGCCCATCTCCAGTCCGGACTTATAGAGCTTGGAAAGCGAATCGGCTCGTCGCCAGGATGCCGTCACGCCGATCAACGCCGCCGAAAGCACGGCGATAAACACAGCTGTGATCCCGATAGGTATCCGGAACCTGCGCACGGTCTTCCTGAGAAGGTACATTCTGTTCTGATCTTTGGCCGCCACCGCATCGCCATTCAGGTAGCGTTGAAGATCATCCGCCAACGCGGCCGCCGATTGATATCGAAGGGATTTGTCTTTCTCCAACGTCTTGGCAAGAATTTTCTCGAGGTCATCCGCGTTGTGAACGGGCTGGACCAGTGCTTTTCGCAGTCCCAACGGCGTGAAGCCAAGGATGTGCTCCCGAATCACTCGCTGATCGTCGCAACAAGGATAGGGTGAACGCCCGCAAAGCAATTCAAACAGCACGACACCTAGCGTGTAGATATCCGAGCGGACGTCGATCTCATCCTCGGCATCCACTTGTTCGGGGCTCAGATAAGGCAAGGTTCCGACGACCTGTCCGGGAATCGACATGCGCGAGTAGGCGTTGTCGGGGGTGATGTCCCTGGCCAGCCCAAAGTCCAACACGTGGGGAACACCCGCCCTGTCGATCAGGACGTTGGCCGGCTTGAGATCGCGGTGGATGATCCCGCGCTGATGCGCCGCACTTACGGCCAGGCAGACCTCTTTCATGATTCGAACGATGTCGCGTGCATTGGTACGCGCCAACCTGACATATTGGTCAACGGGAACTCCATGGATGTATTCCATGGCGAAGAAAGGTCGACCGCGGACCACACCACTCTCGTAAATGGTGACAATATTGGGGTGCTGCAACCGTCCTGTGAATTCAACTTCGCGCGCAAACCGCTTGCGCTGGTTCTTAGACGCAAGCGGACCGTCGATAAGAATCTTCAGGGCGACCGACCGATTGGTTGCCGTTTGAAGGGCCTTGTAGACCACACCCTGACCGCCGTACTGGATAAGATGCAGGACCTTGTATCCGTCCAGCGCCTCACGGAGCAAACCTACGTCTTCGTCGAGCGATCCATGATCACACTCCGATGAACTCTTGGACGCCGATTGTCGGCGCGCCTTTCGGACTGCGCCCTGGATCTTCTTGAGCCTGTCAAGCTGCCAGCCGAGAAGCGGCATGAGATCGGCGTGCGCGCGCTCAAGCGATGCGTAGTCGATCTCGAGGCCTGTTGCCCGCCTCGAGATGGCTTCTTGGATTACCTCATCGACTCGTTGGCGCTTGTCTGGTCTGTTGATCATGGTGACATGACCCGTGGTCCGTGTCGAACGAACCATCGTCGCTGAAGAATCGCCAGGCGGCTCCCAGGCGCTTTCGCAACATCCGAACTCCGCGATACAGCAGCCCGCGCGTAGTGGGGACCGTACTCCGCATGCGGCTGGCTATGGCCGACACGGATTCTTCATCGAAGTAACGCAACGTGACGGCCTCGCGATACCGATCCGGCAGGCGTTGCAGCGCGCTCCTGACCGCGGATGCCGCCTCCCTCGCGGCGTCCTCGCTCGATGGTGAGCGTTGCCCCGATGCCGCAAATGTGAACGGTTCGAGTTCAGAGGAGCCGGCAGACGTCACGCTGTATTCGAATCGCTCTTTGCCGCCTCGCTTTACAGCAATGGCTCTCTTGATGGCATCGGCGAGCTTGTTCTTGGTCGCATTCATCAGCCAAGCGCCGACCTCGTCCGAATGTTGCAGACCGCCAATCTTGTTGGCCGCAACCATCCATACTTCCTGCAGTATATCTTCCGGGGAAATCGTGCGCCGAAGCCCCGCTGGAATCCTCTTTTCGAGGTAGGTGTACAGCGCGTTCGAATGCCGCATGAGTCGAGCTTCGATCTCGAAATCGCAAGCACCGGTGCCGTCATGAGTTGGTGCGACCGTCACAGTATTACTCCAAGCGGCGGCGAAACATACACGTAGAATATCATTTTTGCATGCGCGCATCGAGCGCATTCTTCGGTAAGACTTTCGACGATGCCATCCGGTCGGACCAGATTACATTGTCACGTAGTTGAGGTAAAGTAGTGGCGTACAAGCCCAAGGAAGCGTCGGCAAGTTGTAGCTTGGACTCCATCCGACAGCCGAACACTGCTCGCGGCGCGCGGCAGGACGTCGGCTTGATCCTCCGATGGCGAATCAAGCTACTCTATTGTCTCGATTCGGAAGCGTTGATCATCGCCGGTTGCTGGAGTCTCTGGCTGCTCATGGGCGGGATCTTGATCTGGCTCATGAGCTACTGCTGGTATTGGGGCCTGCTTCCTGTGCTTCCATAGAATGCACGGGGCCACCGGGCGACGATTCTGGGCGAGTCGGACCGAAAGACCGGGTTACCGAGAGGAGCTGTTTTCTGTGGGAACTCGACAACTGGCGGCGCAGGGCGTCGTTCGCGCATTGCAGAACCAAGTAGTGGTTGAAGATGTTGACGAGAGGCGACGGAGCCCACGCATCGCATTCTTCGGTGGAATCTCAGTTTCGGCTCTCGAAACGTATGACACCGGAGATCAGGTAGCGCTTGTCGCTGCCGTGACAGAGAACATCTCTGAGGAAGGGCTGAGCTTCCTCTGCCCAAAGCTGCTGCGCGTCGATACGCCGCTATCGATTCGTTTCGAGACTCTCGAGAATCGTCCTGTGCTCAAGTGCGCTGTGCGAAGCGTCGTTTTTCTCGGCGGCGAGTACCATCGCATCGGTACCGAGTTCATCGAATGAAGCATCGGCAGTGATTTGATGATCATGAAGTCAGCCGAAGAAGACCCGGATTTTCTCGTTACGATTGGTACAGAAAAGGGGGAAGGGTCACTGGATCCTGCGTCCTTTGGTCTCGGCCGAACAAAGACACGCCACGGGAAGTCGAACCGCCGGAGCGCGGCAGAGTCATGGTGATTCCGCAAGTCGGCGGGCTTCGTCACCGTTATTGCCGCGCGGCCTGAACCAAACGCGCGTTGATCGACCGAGGCGTAGGGCGGCGCAAGTTCGCGCATGCAGGTCAAACCGCATCGATCGCTCACTCGAGCGCGCTCTTGGATCGAACCAACAGCGGTCTCTCGGCCCTAAACCGTTCTGAACGAACGTCGCCGAAGAGCGAATGCGGCGCCGAATGGCATTCTTGCCAGGGACAGGGGTTTTCACCGGCCTCCGAGGACCCGCAAGAGCGCCAATTGGACCGCGCAAAGACCGTAGGACCAACACAGTGCCTCCGGATTGATTCTCTACCAGGCACGGGAGCTCAGGATTCACTGACACGGTGCCGGGCCAGGCTCAAATGGGTACGACAATCCGCGAAACGCATCCAAAGCGCGTGTTACGTCGGTAATGTTAATGATCAGATCGATGCTGGACGGGTCCAGGTCGGCTCGGGCCTTGCTCGGCGCCCCGGGCAGATTCGCGAATTTGTCCAGGAGTGCCACGACATCGGTGGGTACGCCGACGACATCGTCGGGAGCGGTCCACGTCGTGCTTCCAGAGTCAAACGGACCGCACACGTCAGCCCACCGACTCGTTACCGCTTGCATCGCTACGGAATAGTCAGCCTCAAGCGCAACATCACATGCAATGTCGACGACTTGGACGCTGTACACGCCTTCCGGAACGATGCCCTCATTATAGACTCGGATAACGCCAAGACCACTCCAGTCTGCGTAGAACGGATCGCACTGCAATGTAGCGACTTGAACGTCGGAGAATCCCGGAACCGTTTCGATGGACCCACTATTCTCGCTGACAGAACTTGTCGGACCAACCCAAAGCTGCCCACCGTTCCAAACGTCAAACGGCGCAGGAAGATCGGTCAACGTCACGCGGATCGCCTGGATTTGACCGGGGTCGCCCGCACTGAAAATCAGGAAGCGATTGGCTGTCAGCTCCTTGGGTATCCCAGGAGAGAGCGAATCGAGAGTCATGGCGTATTCCGGTCGACTCGACCCAGGGCACAGCTCGCCTTGTCCCGGACAGCAGACCTCCGTCGTCCCGCCCTGGAACAGACAAAGCCACGCGCTGGGATCGACAATGACGTCATCGCCGATATCGCCGGCATCCACAACGCCGTCACAGTTGACGTCACAACTGGACAGGCAGCAGGAACAGTCACCGTTTCTCTTACAAACATCGATGCACGCGCCGTCCAAGACGTTGACGACGCCGTTGTTGTCCACGTCGCCGTCGCACGGGCAGGGATTCTGCGGA
>JAJDDV010000096.1 GCA_029260135.1 Phycisphaerae bacterium
CCCGTGAAAAGACCTCGGCCGTCGCTGCACAGGCCGCAGCACTTGTGCCTGGACAAAGGGTATGACTACGACGAAATCCGTAACCTCGCGAGGGAATTCCGTTTCACGGCGCACATTCGTTCGCGCGGCGAGGAGGCGAAGTTGATCCGGCGTTCCGTGCGGTTCAGAGCTCGCCGCTGGGTGGCTGAACGGACACATAGTTGGCTGAATCGATACCGTCGCATTCTTATTCGGTGGGAGAAGAAGCCGGAGAACTACACGGGTATGCTGCACTTGGGCCTCGGCTGTATTGCATACCAGGCATCAGGACGGTTTCTGGGATAGGCTCTTAGCGTCGAACCCAGGTAACCACCCCGAGCTTCACACTCTCTTCCGTTCACTCCTCTTCCGCACCGCGCCGACAACCTTCGACCGTTCCAGGGAATATAGACGCGCCCAATTCGGTTCTCCATGGTATGACCATTGCCTCCCTCGCCATCGCCGTCTTCTGGCTCGCTTACAGCAACGGCGCCAACGACAACTTCAAAGGCGTCGCCACGCTCTATGGAAGCGGTACGCTTGCCCACGTTTCTGCGAGAGCATCCAGCCGTGGCTCGGCAATGTAACGAGAAGGACGCTTCGTATGAAGCGTTTCTGCAGCAACTGGCTGAGCTGGAAGTCCAGAACCGCCAGGCGCAAGGAATCCTGCGACGAATCAAGTTGGCGGGGTTTCCCGTGGCCAAGGAACTGTCAGACTTCGACTTCTCCACCGTTCCTAAGCTCAACAAGAAGCGGGTGCTGGACCTGGCTCGATGTCAGTTCATCGAGCAACGGGCCAACCTCGTGCTCAACGGCGCCCCGGGCGTGGGCAAAACGCATTTGGCCATCGCCATCGGACGCGAAGCCTGTCGACGTGGACACAAGGTCCGGTTCTTCACGGCCTCCGGCTTGGTGAACACCTACATGGAAGCCAGGGAAGAACGACAGGTCCTGCGGTTGGAGAAGCACATCGGCCGCAATGATCTGATCGTGATCGACGAACTCGGGTACATCCCGCTGGATCGCGCCGGCGCCGAACATCTGTTCGGCTTCTTCAGCCAGTGCTACGAACAAACCAGCCTGATCGTCACAACCAATCTACCGTTCGCCGATTGGCCGCAGATCTTTGCCGAGGATGAACGACTGGCCGGCGCTCTGCTCGATCGCCTCACGCACCACGTCCACATTCTCGACATCACCGGCGACAGCTACAGGCTCAAGGACAGTCTCAAGAAGAAAAAACAGCAGACGGCGGAGGCACCATCATGATCGCCAGCCGCTCGCCTGCAACCACCCGAGGGCCTCGCCTCTTCGGCACGGCGACGAAAGGCCCACTTGCATTCGCAAGACCTTCGACCGTCCCTCTCCTGGGGGCTACTCGCCCCCAGACCCCTCAGCTTCAATCCCCTCCCCAGGAGGCTGACGCCGAACCGAAACCGCCACAACAAAGGGAACTCTTACGCATACGAACGCACTACGAAGGTCCTCAAACGAACAGAGAAATCACAAAGGAGATTGGACAACACGATCGCGGACGGTATTCTTCGAACCCAGGTGGCTCATTTTTCGATGAACTACCGGCTCACTTTTCAGTGAACGTTTCCACGATCAAACGGAATCATAAGTCCTTATTTGAAAATGGTTTAGAGCATCGGCAATTTGCGCAAAGCCTCGGTCGCCCTTAGACTCAGAACCGGCCAGCGCGCCAAGGACGCGGTGTAATCACACCGGCCACGAGTAAAGACGCTCTGGCATTCGTCCAGGTAGAGGCACCGCAGAGACACTTTCGCCCGAATCATTCGGGAATCGACATGCGAGGCGAATCGGTAAGCTCTTGAGAACAAAGGGGATGCGCGAATGGGCGACACAGGACTTGAACCTGTGACCTCCTGCGTGTCGAGCAGCAGCTCCTGCGGAGAAACCGCCCTGGCGCTATCAAAACTCGCGTTTCTTGCGTGAAGATGGGCACTTTCGGAGAACATACCGTTGGCGCTACGGTGGCGCGCGGGTCTACTGGACACCAAATGGACACCGGAAGCGCCAGGATTCGTGGCGGCTTCGGTTGACAGGGGCGCCATCGCGTTGTAACATTGTTATAACCAATCTGGGAGGTAGTGCTTTGATAAAGACGCTTCAGAAACACGGCAACAGTCAAGCGCTCGTGATCGAGAAATCGATCCTCGACGCCCTTGGGATCGACTCGGACACCGAGCTAGCGGTCAGCGTCAGTGCCCAATCGCTGATCGTCACACCGGTCAATGTGGGTCTCGGCAGGGAGGTCGTTGCGGAGTCCATCAAGAAGCTGCGACCCCGTTACGGTCAGATGCTCAAGAACCTGGCGGAGTAGTCGGTGGCATCCCAAATCCGCTTCTTGAGTGTGCGCGATGTTCTCATGATTCATGAGGACACCATTCTCCACGAAGGCGGCCTGGCTGGAGTCCGTGACATCGATCTTCTTGTCTCCGCCGTCATGATGCCCCAACAACAGTTTGGCGGGGCTTACTTGCACGGCGGACTTGCGGCGATGGCGGCGGCCTATCTTTATCACATCTGCCAGAATCACTCATTCCACGATGGCAACAAGCGAACCGCGGCATTGTCAGCGCTTCTGTTTCTGGATGCCAACGGCGTGACGAGCTTGCCCGAATCAGACGAACTTGAACGAGTTACACTCAGCGTGGCGGCAAGTGAAACCAACAAAGACCAGCTGACCGAATGGATGCGAACGGTTGTGAAGGAATAGGTCAGCCACACCCACAGCCGGCTACAGCCACCGAGATGTTCAACGCGCTCGCGCTGGCATGGTCACCATTGCCGCCGTCGGCGACGCCGCTTCGGTTTGGGAATCGCCGGTTGCGACGACTGATCGACGAACACTCCAGTCTCTTTCAGTTTCTTGACGAGCGGTGCCTTGAACTTTCGATCCGCGAGTTCCACCACGGTATCGGAGATCGGCGTAAGCTTCTTGCCCCCCGCTGCGAGCACGCGAGTGGCAATCTGGGCATTCGGGCATTGAATCAGAAGTGCAGTCTTGATCGCTACGCGCCCGCATTGGTCGAACCAGTCGCGGACTTCGCGCGTGACATTAGAGGGGACAGCTTTCGCGCAGAGGTCCCGGAGGGTGTCAAGCACCTGACTGGCTGTCATGTTGCAGCTTGCAGCCGTGAAGATAGAGGTCTTTGTGATTTTGAACAGGGTGCCCGTGCCGTTGGCCTTTCGATCCGCGAAACGTGCGATGGTCGCTTCCGCCAGCGGCGCGGGAGACAGGAACACAATGTCGAAATTTGGCTGGACCACGATGCGGCCCTGCTGATCGTTACAATTGCCGTATTCGAAATCCCTGGCCAAGTCCAGCAAATAGCGGCCGACGTCCGTAAGCGAGATGCACAGCGCTCCCGCCCGGCCCCTGAGCCCAACTTGCACACCGCCCAGAGGCAGCAGGCGGCGGCGAAAGAAATCGACCAACAATTGGCCCCAAAGGTCCTCCGCTTCCTCATCGGTCGGCTTTCGCCACGACCATCCGATATTGAGCTTGAGCGGTTTGGCCCCCTGGCGCCGGATCAGCAGCGGATTGGCTTGCTGCATATGGTATTCGACAAAATGCGAGAACTGCACGAACCGCCGACGCGCAAGAGAACCATACGTATCGATCAGCGCGGCTGGAATGTCCAAGTCACGAGCGAGGTCGATCCCGCAGTTCACTGCCCGTGGCAGGAAGGCGAAGTGAGGGTCGCAGCCATATGATGTGAATGGGGTGTCGTAGTCGTAATCGTCATCATCCTCGTCATCCAGCTCGGCCAATACGAGCATGTCGCGTGCAAAGCGGGCCGCGTCTTCAACACTGCCAATATCACATCCAAAGTCACCGGGCAGGTTGCTGTGGTTCGCTGGCAGGCCAGCTCGCTGGTCCTGTGACTGGTCCGGTTTCAATCGGTCAAGAATGCTCTTGAGTCGATCTCTGCTGGACATTCCCAGCCAATCTCGGGCCTCCGTTGTCGGTTCAAGCCGAAGGTCCTTGCCATGAGTGCCTCGCGTTTCGATAAATCCGAACCCACGAAGGAACTCCACCGCGGCCTGAACGCGATCGCCGGGCGCACACCCCTCAATCTGCGTTAGCCACTCAGGAACTGACATCAGGTTGGATTCAAGCTGCTCCCGCGCCTTGGCGAAAAGAGCTTGGTCGGTACTGCGAACACGCGGCGGCTCCCCACTCGCGCCGACCAGCACAGTCGTCATATCCTCCATCAGATAGGCACAGTGGAACGTCTGATCGGGTGTGACGGACTTTGGCTGCTTCGCTTTGGGCCGGTGAAGCCGCTGCGGGATCGTGGGCCAGAGGCCAATCATCGGCGTCATGTCGTCGCGCCGCATGCTGGGGAAGAGCAACAGATAACGAATCCCCGCGTACGTTGCGGCAGCAAGATGAGGCAGGCTCAGGTGCTTGAACCGTACAGGCGTGTCTTTGAACAATACCGGTTCGGTCGACGACATGAATTGTCGGATGATCGATTGGGTGGCAGTGAGAGCCTCGCTGCTGTTGAGAATCAGCCCCTTGGAGTCGCCCCGATAGTAGTACCTGTCCGGCTCGCGAAGCGATTCCCATTCCTGGGCCTGCGCTAGGTTGTCCAGTGAAAGAAAGTCGTTCAGCCACCCGACCGACATGGCATCACGTGTTAAATCGTGGGCGCTCCCGTGGTAGCTTCGGCCATCGGTTGACAGAGCGGACTGCTCGGCACGTGTGAAATGATCAAGGATGTAGCCGTGCAGCACCGCGGCATCCGGCTGATCCAGGATATCATGTCGACACATGGCCCGAATGGCGCGGGCGAAGTCAAGGCACTCCTTGTGCAACTTGGCTCGTTGTCCGTCACCGTAGACCGTCACGAACCTGGCATCCGCGAGACGTTGAAGGTCGTCACCGAATCCTCGAACGTTCACGGCCTTGTTCGACTTCAATTGAGCCAGAACCTGACGCGTGTTCAGCGTGAGCCGGTCCCACACGGCCAGACGCTGATAGAAATCAAGCCAGTCGAGGTCAAACAGCTTCATGTTCCGCTCGCTAAGCGAACAGCAGGCTTAAAACCTGTGCCGCATTCAGCCAACCTCGGATGATTCAGGTCGTTCTCATCGAGTATCTCGTACGCGTACCCCTGCTCGGTGAGGAAAAGCTGACGCTTGAGGGCGAAGTCCTGTTCGAGCGTCTCCCTCGTGACCAGCGTATAGAAGTGGGCCTGATTCGTTCCCGGTTTGGGACGCAGCAGCCGACCAAGGCGTTGGGCTTCCTCCTGCCGCGAACCGAACGTGCCCGAGACCTGGATCGCGACCGCCGCATCGGGCAAGTCGATCGCGAAGTTGGCAACTTTGGAGACTACGAGCGTGCGCAACCGGCCCGCGCGGAAGTCGTCGTAGTGTCTCTCACGCTGCACATTGGAGGTCTGTCCCGTGAGGACCGGTGCGTGCAACTCATCAGCAATCGCACGCAAGTGGTCGACGTAGGTACCGATGATCAACGTCTGCTCGTCACGGTGGCGGTCGAGGACTCGGCGTAAGACCGCCAGCTTGGCAGGGTTCTCCGAGGCGAAGCGAAACTTCCGGCGTTGATCCGTCACGGCGTAACCCATCCGCAATTCATCCGGGAGGCGAACGCGGACCTCGGTGCAGACGGCAGTGGCAATCCAACCCTGGTTTTCCATGACCTTCCAGGGAACGTCGTACTTCTTCGGACCAATGAGTGCGAAGACGTCATCCTCTCGGCCGTCCTCGCGTACGAGGGTCGCGGTCAGCCCCAGCCTTCTGCGCGCCTGGATGTCAGCTGTAAGCTGAAACACCGGCGCGGGCAGCAGGTGAACCTCGTCGTAGATGATCAATCCCCAGTCCCGGCTGTCGAACAGGCCGAAGTGAACGAACTCCTCCTGCCTGCTCCGCCGGTAGGTCAGAATTTGGTACGTGCTGACCGTGACCGGGCGAATGTCCTTGCTCTGTCCGGTGTACTCACCGACTTGGTCGGGGCGGAGGTTCGTCTTGTCGAGGATCTCGCGGATCCACTGGCGGACGGCCGACGTGTTCGTGACCAGGATCAACGTCGAAGTAGAGGTCCGGGCCATCACGCCCAACCCGACCACCGTCTTCCCGGCTCCACAAGGGAGGGTGATGACGCCGGAGCCGCCAGTGGCTTCGCCGCCGGCATAGAACACGTTGACCGCTTCCCACTGATAGGGACGGAGCGAAAACGGTAGTCCTTCGCCAGTGGCATCGCGCAGAGCGACATCGAGGGCCTCTCCATCCACATAGCCAGCTAGGTCTTCGATCGGCCAGCCGATCTTGACGAGAGCCTGTTTGAGGCGGCCCCGGTTGAGCGGGAGGATGTGAAAGCTCAGCGCGCCGTCGCGCGATTCGAGATACTTGCGCGCTTCTTCACTGCGCCAAATCTCCTCAGCCAGCGGAGCATCCGCAGCTTCGAGCCTAAGGACATCACCACCTCGGTGGAGTTTGAGCCGCCCGTAGCGGCTCGCAAAGTCGTGGATCTCCGTCAGGACGTGGCCAGGAACGTCGTATTTGGCATATTCGTTCAACACCGACTGGATCTGCTGCGCTGGCATGCCGGCTGCCGAGCCGTTCCAGACGGACAGCGGCGTAATCCGGTACGTGTGCACGTGCTCCGGAGATTTCACAAGCTCGGCAAACCGCGCCAGATGGTCGCGGGCTTCCTCGTACCGTGGGCTGTCCACCTCGACCAGTACAGTATGGTCGCCTTGTACGATCAGCGGATTCTCTGAGTTGTGGTTCATTCGCGGCTTCCCGCCTCCCCCGAATTCGAACCGTCATTTGCCCCTGAACCAAGCGAATCGGATGATACCGATGGGCGCCGGTCCCGTCGAGAGAGCGAAGAGCACCAACGGCCAGGGCGGTGTTCGGCGGGCCTGACGGTCGAAGGGAAACGAGGGACATGCGGCTCAGTTTCCAGGGGTGCCCCAGCCGTTTATTCTGAACCTCCTATCAGCAAACGACCAGAAGTCTGACGGTTTCACGGCGCCGGCTATCGTCTCCAAGACGTGGTCGAGGTTTTCGGAGGCTGTGAAATGGGCTTGATTCGCATCTTTGTGCTACTGATTCGTGCGATCCTGCGAGACAGAGCGGAACTTGCAGTCGAGAACCTCCGCATTGCGCCAGCAGCTTGCCGCCCTGCAGCATCAGTCCAAACGACCCCGTCTACGGAAGCGCGATCGGATCTTCTGGGCAATCCTGTCGCGACTCTGGACGAACTGGCGTTCCGCCCTTCTCATCGTGCAGCCGGACACCGTCGTTCGATGGCATCGCCGGGGATTCAAGTTGTTCTGGCGGTGGAAGTCGCGAGCGCGACCAGGCCGACCGAAGATTGAAGCCGAGATTCGCGAATTGATTCGCCGCATGTCGCGTGAGAATCCAGGTTGGGGCGTACCGCGCATTCAGTCGGAGCTTGCGCTGTTGGGCCACGCGGTTTGCGAAGCGACGGTCCGCAAGTATCGGGTTCGGAAGCGCAACCCGCCCTCGCAAACGTGGCGAACATTCCTCGACAATCATCTGACCGACATCGTCGCTGTCGACTTCTTCACCGTTCCGACTGCGACGTTTCGCATCCTTTTTGTGTTCGTAGTACTGCGCCATGATCGGCGACGTGTCGTGCACTTCAACGTGACAGCCCATCCAACGGCGGAGTGGACGGCTCAGCAGATCGTCGAGGCGTTCCCCTTTGACCAAGCCCCGCGTGTCCTGATCTGTGATCGTGACGGAACCTACGGCAAGACCTTCCGACAACGCGTCCGGAACATGGGCATCGAAGAAGTGATGACGGCTCCGCAGTCTCCGTGGCAAAATCCATATGCCGAACGCCTGATCGGCTCGATTATAGCGTAATCAGTCCAGTCGTAGCGGTAGACCGGCAGGACTCTCCGGGAAAGAACGGACCACAAACGCTACAATTGGATAGAGCTTGCTCTAGACGCGAGTGCTTGAATCATGTGATCGTCATCAACGAGCGGCATTTGCGGCGAATTCTGCGATCGTACTTCGATTA
>JAJDDV010000097.1 GCA_029260135.1 Phycisphaerae bacterium
CAGCACGGGAAGCTGCAAGCCCGCCGGAAGCCCCTGTGCGGTGAACGCAGATTGCTGCAGCAGTTCCTGCAACGGCCTGAATCAGTGCGATTGATGGGTGGACGCAATGGCGGAATGCGGACCGACCCGCGCTGGGCAGGACCCTTCAAACGGCGACTGCGAGATTCCGATCGTTGGTGGGACCGTCCGCGACCGTTACGCCGTCGACAGCAGTTCCTGTAGCTTTGCTTCCGAGTCGCTCCTGACCTTTTCGTGCAGGCTTTGCCCGTGCGAGTCCATCGTGACAACGCAGGGGAAGTCCTCGACGCGAATCTGCCAGAACGCCTCCGGCACGCCGAAGTCGAGCTTGTAGACGCCGAGCACGTCCTTGCAGCACTCGCCGATCAAGGTGGCTGCGCCGCCGATGGCGTGAAGGTAGACGGCACCGTGCTCCTGACATCCGCGAAGGGTCCTGTCTCGCATTCCGCCCTTGCCGATGACCGCGCGTACGCCGAAGTGGCCGATGACATCGGCCTGGTAGGGTTCTTCGCGGATGCTGGTGGTCGGTCCCGCCGCAACGAATTCGTACTTTCCGTCATCGCGTTTCTTCACGACCGGGCCGCAGTGATAGATGACCGAACCGGCCAGACCCTGCTTGAGGACATCGTACACAGGGCGTTCGGCTTCCGGGCATTCGCCCTTGATGAAGTTCTCCATCATGTATTTGTGGGCAGCGTCGCGCGCGGTGAAGATGACACCGCTGACGAGCACCTGATCGCCGACCTTCAGGGAGCGAATCTGTGGTTCATTGATCGGAACCGTGAGTCTTTCGGCCATTCGTTGTTCTCCGGTAAAGCAGGGTCGTTCTACGGTGCCTCAATCGTCACGTTCCCGTTCTTGATGGTCATGATCTTCCGGCGATCCGCCCAGCACATGTAGGCCACCGACACGAAGAACGATGCCGGAACTCGGTGAAGTTGTGCCATCTTGACCCCCAGGACGGTCGTCGCGCCGCCGAATCCCATCGGGCCGATGCCCAGCTCATTGATCTCTCGATGAAGGCGCTTCTCCATCGCGTCGAACTCGGGATCGGGGTTGTTGTCGTCCAGTCTGCGGAAGAGTTGCTCCTTGGCCTTGAGCATGCTGCTCGCGCGGTCGCCGCCGACCCCTACGCCCAGGATCCCTGGGGCGCATCCAAGACCCTGTGCCTTGTGCGCGGCCTCGAGAACAGCCTTCCGAACGCCGTTGATGTCCCGCGAGGCGGGGAATTCCGGCGAGGGGACGCTGAACTGGCAGCCGCAATTCTCCGAGCCGCCGCCCTTGAGCATTAACCCGACTTGCACGTACTCGTGTTCCCACTCGTCGAAGTGAACGGTGGGGAAGTCTTCGCCGGTGTTGTCGCCGCTGTTCTTGCCGGACAACGCCTCAACGGCATTGGGGCGCAAGTAGGATTGCTCCGTGGCGACGCTAACGGCGGCCTGAATCTGTTCCCGGATCGCACGTTGCGAGACGCCCACCGGATACCAGACATGGAAGATCGGTGTCCCCGTGTCCTGGCAGATGGGGCGGGCGGTCCCGCGCGACATCTCGACGTTTTGGAGGATCGTCCCCAAGGCGCCGTGGGCTGCGGTGCCGGGCTCCTCGCTGGTGCGCGCCGCGGTCAGTGCCGTTTCCACATCCGGCGACAGATCCGTCGACGTCGACTTGATAAGTTCCACCAGATGGTTCGTGAGATCTTGCATGAGGCAGCCTCCCTATGGGGCGATCGAACGGTTCGTCCAGTCTCGAAACACCATTATGCGTGTGATCCGCGCCCGGGCAATGGAAGTACGGGGCTGCCTACCTTGATTCGCGCTTCCGGTAGGCGCTGCAAACGGGTACCCTGATCGATGGCTGCTAGCAAGTTCAATGCCATCTTCGGAGCCGGTGTGATGCCACGTAAAACGCGCGTCGAAAAAGACAGTATGGGCGAGATGACCGTTCCTTCGGGGGCGTACTGGGGTGCGCAGACTCAGCGAGCGGTCGAGAATTTCCCGATCAGCGGATATCGGTTCGGGCGACCCTTCGTTCGGGCTATGGGGCTGATCAAGCAGGCCGCCGCCGCGGTGAATTGTGAGCTGGGCAAGCTCGACAGGCCGTGCGCCGACTGGATCGTTCGGGCGGCTCAGGATGTCATCGACGGGAAGCTCGACGATCACTTCGTGCTCGACATTTTTCAGACCGGTTCCGGCACGAGCACCAATATGAACGCCAACGAGGTCATCGCCAACCGGGCGATCGAGCTGAGCGGCGGCGTGATCGGCTCGCGCGATCCGGTCCACCCCAACGACCACGTGAACATGGGCCAGTCGAGCAACGACGTGATTCCCACCGCGATTCATGTCGCGGTTTCGGAGGCCATCAAGGACGAACTGGGCCCGGAACTCGAGCACCTTGCCATCAAACTGGGCGACAAAACCAAGGCCTTTGACGCCGTCGTAAAGATCGGACGAACTCATCTTCAGGATGCCACGCCGATTCGGCTCGGGCAGGAGTTCGGGGGCTACGAGCGCCAGGCCGAGCTCGCCCTCGCCCGTGCGACAAAGGCGATCAAGGCGCTGCACGAGTTGCCGATCGGCGGTACGGCTGTGGGTAGCGGCATCAATACGCACCCGGAGTTCGGAAGCCGGGTGTGCGCGGAGCTGAGTCGCTTGACCGGACTGGAGTTTGTCGAGGCGGCCGATCATTTTGAGGCACAGGCGGCCAAGGATGGTGTCTGTGAGGCGAGCGGACAGATCCGAACGATTGCGGTCAGCCTCACGAAGATCGCTAGCGACATTCGAATGCTGGCGAGCGGACCGCGATGTGGGATTGGGGAGATCTCGATCCCCGCGACGCAGCCCGGCAGCAGTATCATGCCCGGCAAGGTCAACCCGGTCATGAGCGAGATGCTTATCCAGGTGTGCGCACAGGTCATCGGAAACGATACGGCCGTCATGATCGGATGCCGGGACAGCCACTATGAACTCAACGTCATGATGCCCATGACAGCCTACAATCTGCTCGAATCGATCCGGCTATTGGGAAACGCCGTCGGCGTCTTCACCGATCGCTGTGTCGCAGGCATTGAGGCGAACGTGGAGCGGGCCAATGAGCTGATCGAAGCGTCTCTCGCGATGTGTACCAGCCTCGCGCCGATCGTCGGATACGACACGGCGGCGGCGATCGCGAAGGAAGCATTCGCCACAGGTAAGACCGTTCGTCAGGTCGCCCAAGAACAGGGGGTCCTCTCAGACGAACAGCTCGAGAAGGTCCTCGACCCGCGGTCAATGACGGAGCCGGGATGACGCGAGAGCCTCGATCAGGCCGTCGCCCGCCGCGACCGCACGACGATTCCCGCCACGGCCAAAAGTACGGCCATCACTGCCACCCCCCAGGGTGAGATCGCCGGAATCACGTTCGGACAGGGGGCTTGAAGCAGTCGGCCTGTTCCGGTTTCTAGAATCGTCGCTCCCGAATCCAACAGCTCGCAGTAATACACATTCGAGTCCGCGAGGACGACGGTGGAGTTCGGACGAAGCACGAGGTTCCCGACGTAGAGCGCTTCCGGGCCGGTGGAGGAGGTGTTGAGCTGCGCGCTGACGAATCGTACCTCGGCACCGTTTTGAACTTCGATCGTACCCATCGAGAAGTTGCTGTGGCGATTTCCGTCTGCGCCGGCGGGGGTCGACGTGTCGAACCCCTCCGCCGAAGGTCCAAGGTCGAGACCGGCAACCTCGAAGAGGTGCGGTGGTGCGTTGCCGGACAAGGTGAGCTTTCCGAGGCTCCAGTCAAACAGACTGGGGTATTGACTGCGGTTGTCGAAGTCACCATGGAGAAGGACGTTGGCAATCGGCGCGTTGTCCCGTGCCTCGCATCCCACACAGACATTGGCCATTCGGAGCATTTGAAAGTTCGATCCGACCTCGAGTGCAGTAAGCTCTGCGCGTGCCGCGCCAGCCGATTTCATCTGCGCCAGTGACATGTTCTGAGCGGGAACGATCTTCAGGATCGGGGGCGTCTTGCCGCCCTGCGCCGCCTTGTCGCTGCCGGGCCCGGGTGGTGGGCAGATCACGGCCTCGGATCCGTCCAGCACGAAGTCGCGAGTCGTCGCGGCCGTCATGTTGCTCGTCAAAGAGAGCTGATCCGTCATACCGCACAGCGTCTCTCGCAGGATGATCCGCCTGGCCGTCAAGCGTACGGATACCGGCGAAAGGGACGCCGCGTCAGCGGCGTACCGCCCCGAGCCGGCCACCATGAACGTCCCGCCGAGGACGTTAATCTCATGGTCCGTCTGAACGTGGATCTCACCGTTCACGCGGACGCCTCCCGCGCTGTCCGGGCGAATAAACAGGCTGCCGTCGACCGGATCCGTGACCTGGAGCACCGCGCCCGGAAGCAAACGAAGCCCATCTATCTCGACGGTCTTGTCGAGCGTGACGAAGATGCCCGAAGGAATCGTGACCGCTCGGTTCGGCTCACCGGCGAGATTGTCGGGGAAGCCGCTGGCCAGATTCCAGAGCCCCGGATGGGTCCACGAGCCCGGTGCGACGGCCGTGATGCAGGCGTCCGGAACGCCGTCGCCGTCGGCATCGAGTTCTGGATTCCTCGCAATATCGCAACCGTCCGGGAGGAAATTGACGTTGCAGTCGTCGCAGACCTCGATGACCGGGCAGGGGGTCGGGTCGTCAACGGTTGCGATATCTGGAATACCGTCTCCGTTGCAGTCGCCGCATCCCGTGACCGGCGGATCGACGCATGGGCAGGCGTCGTCCCGGGCGTCTCCGTTCGCATCTCCCATGCACGCTGAACCATCACCGATGTATTCGCCGCCTGCGGCGTCGCAATCTGCCGAGAGAACGAATTGGCAGCTTCCGTCCGCTTGGCAGCACGCGCCCTGCGCGTAGACCGATGCCGGAAGCCCAATGACCGCCACGAGTGTAACGGCCGGATACCAGAGTGCTTTCTTTCCGAAGTGGGCCATGATCCCTTCCTCCAAGTGCGCGTACGGCGGTTCCGAGCCGAACGGATCCTCCGAGTAACGATTGAAGTATACCTCAAACAGGAAGCGAATTCAACGCCTTCTCATCGCGTCCGGCGCTGTATTATCACTCGATTCGGGCAGGCTGGAGCGCCGTCATGCCCTCCAAATCGTGGATTAGCGTCTCCACACAGAGCTGCGTATTGGCGTTCAGGTCGAGGTGCTTTTCCGCTTGGGCCAATCGCTGGATCGCAGCTCCGGTCACTTGCCCGGACAGCCGCAATTCCGAACATCCGGACGGTGAACCGAATTCCGAGCCCGTCGCCTCCGGTTGATCACCAACGGCGCAACGCAGACGGTCGGCAAACCACTCGGACGCCAGCCGAAAGAGGGCCTTCAATCCGCGTCGGCCCGCTTCGGTGTCGGAAATGTCCGGGTCGCGCTTGCGGTATCGGTCGCCCAGTGATTTGGACGCGTCAATCCAGCTCTTGGGATCGAGCGCGATGGTCGGAGTGGTTGTCTCCTTTGTGCCCAGGGGCTTCCTCGCCGCACCTTCGGCTGCGTTCACGGGCTGAACCAACCGGGAGAGCCCCTGCGCCAGCCGAACGAAGAGGTCGAGGAAACCGTCCTCGACGTATTCCATCGCCGTTCCCAGACTTCCCTCACTGCATCGCGCATACCATTCACACTCGTCGTCCGACAGCGCTGCATGTCGACGTGCCAGTTTACGCTGAACGAACATCGTGGGAAGCGCATCAAACCGGACGACCTGACAGCGAGACAGGGTCGTTGGGAGGAGCCGATCCAGTGCGGATACCAGAAGCATCAACATCGCCGCGCCGGGGGGTTCTTCGAGCGTCTTGAGCAGCGCATTCTGCGCGCCCACCGTCATACGGTCCGCTTCGCGAACGATGAACACCTTGGCGCGGCCGCGCGACGGCGTCATCGCCACTCTTTCGATCACGAAGTGCCGGAGTACGTCAATCCCGATATCGAGCGCCTTGCGCTTACGAATGGTCGCGTCGGGATGCTCGCGGTTGAGTTGGCGATAAACCAGGTGCAGGTCCGGGTGCGATTCCCCAGACACCGATCGGCAGTCCTCACAGCAACCGCATCCCACCTTGACGCGATCGATCCCTACGTTGTCCGCCTCTTCCCCGTTCAACGACCGGTCGGCCGATTCGCCACACAGAAGGACTTCCGCCAGTCCGAGTGCCAACGCCTCTTTGCCCACGCCGTCAGGACCGTGAAACAAGTAGGCATGCGGTAGGCGATCGTGCGCGATCGCACGCTGAATCTGCCGTTGCGCGTTGCCTTGATGTTGGATGTCCGCAAGCGACAACGCTTACCTCCGCTCCGCCTTGCGACGCCGACTCTCTTCGAAGACGTCCGCCGCGTTATAGCTCGACCGCACGAAGGGAGCCGACGCAACACTCGAGAAACCCACCTCCCTCGCCCGTTCTCCCATCGCTGCAAACTCGTCCGGCGTGTAGTATCGTTCGACGGCGGCATGATGGGTCGGCGTGGGTTGAAGATACTGCCCGATGGTCAGCACATCACATCCCACCGCACGGAGGTCGTCGAACGTCTTGTGTATCTCGTCGAGCGATTCCCCAAGCCCCACCATCAAGCCGGACTTCGTGAGCATGAGAGGTGCAAGCTCCTTCACGATTCGCAGCACTTCGAGCGATCGACGATAGCCCGCCTGAGGACGAATGGAGGGCGTCAATCGTTCGACCGTCTCGATGTTGTGGTTGTAGAGTTCCGGCTGCGCATCGCATAGCGCGGAGATACACTCGCGCCGCGCGTGAAAGTCTGCCGGAAGAACCTCGACCGTGGTGGTCGGGCTTCGCTCGTGCAACGCACGAACACACCGCGCGAAGTGCCCGGCGCCCTCGTCCTCGAGATCGTCGCGCGCCACCGCCGTCATAACGACGTGCGCAAGATTCAGTGTCGCGACCGCGCGGGCCAGTCTCTCCGGCTCGTCGATCGCCGGTGGATCGGGGCGGGCCGTCGACACCGCACAATAATGGCAACGGCGCGTACACTTATCACCGAGGATCATGAACGTCGCGTGGCGCTTCGCCCAGCACTCCGATTTGTTCGGGCACCTCGCCTCCTGGCAGACGGTGGCCACCCCACTCCTGGCCACAACCGCCGCCGTTTGCGCGCAGTCTCCGGATGGCATCGGCCGCTTCAACCATGGCGGCAGTCGGCGCGCGGGTCGATCGGCGTGCTCATCGGTATAGACACTCAGCTTCAAGGCCCGGTCCTTCTCCCTGCGCATCGGCACCGTCGACGCAAGATATCACAACAACTCATCGCCTGATTCTAAGCGATTTGATGCCGCCACGCACACTTTTTGATTGACATCCGCACGTCCTCGCGATACGTTTCCCCGTCGTGAGGGGCGGGAACGTGGTCTTGGGAGAGGCTCGCCCATGTCCGTCAAATTCGAGCGCATTCTGTTTCCAACAGACTTCTCCGACCTCGCGCAGGTTGCACTGCGTCACGCCTGCGAGCTGGCACAGGTCTTTTCCGCCCAGCTACATTGTCTCCATGTGGTCGATGAGGCGTTCCAGTACTGGAGCGCGATGGGTCCGGAGAGCATCCCGGTTGGACCTCCGCCCGATGAGTTGGTCGGTGCGGGTCGAATCCGCATGGCCCGGTTCCAGTCTGAGCATCTCGCCGATCTCGGCCGTGACCCCGTCGTCGACGTAGTGATCGGTCGTCCATTCGCCGAGATCATCGGCTACGCCCGAGAAAACAAGATCGACCTGATCGTCATGGGCACGCACGGTCGCGGGGCGATCGCCCACATGCTTCTCGGTAGCACCACCGAAAAGGTCGTTCGGAAAGCCTCTTGCCCCGTACTCACCGTTCGCGCCGAGGATCGCGATTTCGTCATGCCCTGACGCGTCATCGCCCTGTGCTGCGACGACATCCGCCTGCCCATCGAGTAAGATGCCGCTATGGCCTCCGATCCCGTAGATCCACTGTCTCCTGCGAGGTACTCCCGGCAGGTTCTCTTCGACCGCATCGGTCAAGAAGGACAGCAACGCCTCGCCGATTCGCGCGTCGTGCTCATTGGCTGCGGGGCGCTCGGCACCGTATTGGCCGACACGCTTGTCCGTGCCGGCGTGGGGTTTCTGCGCATCTGTGACCGCGATTTCATCGAGCTGGACAATCTTCAACGCCAGGTTCTTTTCGACGAAAGTGATCTCGCCGCCAACCTCCCCAAAGCCCAGGCCGCGGCGGCCAGACTCTCCCGTATCAACAGCGGCGTGACGATCGAGCCGGTCGTGACGGACGTCAATCATGGCAACATCGCGCAGCTGGCGGAGCGGGCGGACCTTCTCCTCGACGGTACCGACAATTTCGAGACGCGCTTCCTCATTAACGATCTTGCGGTCAAGACCGATCGACCTTGGGTCTATGGTGCGGTCGTCGGTGCGACCGGTCTCTGCATGTCTATCGTCCCTCATCAAACGCCCTGTCTTCGATGCGTATTCGACCAGGCGCCTCCACCTGAAATGAGCCCGACCTGCGACACGGCGGGCGTGCTCGCGCCGGCGGTCCATCTGGTCGCGAGCCTTCAGGCCGTCGAGGCGATCAAGCTGCTCTCGGGACGCGGCGACGAGATCAACCGTCACCTCGTCCAGCTTGATGCCTGGACCGGGCGGGTCATCAACCTGAAGGTCCAGTCGGCGCTGGATGAGGGAGAGTGCGCCTGCTGTAAGCGGCGGGAATACCCGTATCTGAGCGGCGAACGGGGCAGCACCACGACGACGCTCTGTGGCCGAAACGCCGTTCAGGTCAATCTGGGCGCGGGCGTGACGGTCAGCCTTCCGGACATCGCCGCTAAGCTGAAGGCTGTCGTATCAACGCCAATCCACGTCAACCCGTTCTTGCTCAAAGCGACGCTGAACCACTGCGAGCTGACGTTATTCGCGGATGGTCGCGCGATCATCAAGGGCACCGACGACCCCGTCCAAGCCCGATCGCTCTACGCCAAGTATGTGGGTTCATGATGAAGTTCGAGCGATGAAGCTTCAGCTTTCAGAGAACTTGCTCGACCAGATGAAGCGACACGCGTTGGCGAGTGGTCCGCACGAATGCTGTGGCATTCTCATAGGCCGGCGTCTGAATCGGGCGAACCACGTTACACGTATCGAGCCCGCCGAGAACATCGCCGAGGGAGATCCTGCGCGGTCTTATCAGATTGACTGGCAAGCTCTCTTTGGCGCGGTTCGGAGAGCAAGAATCGGCGCCGATGGGATCGTCGGCTTCTATCACTCACACCCGAATGGATCGGCTCAGCCCTCGGTCCGCGATATCGACCTGGCCTGGCCCGACTGCGCCTATGTGATTCTCGCGATGACCGCGGACCGGTCTGCTGAGGTGACCGGTTGGTGCAAGGGCGGTGCCACACAGCCGTTTCGACAGATACCGATCGAGGTCATCGCGGACAGATGCCTCGCGTGATGACACGCTGACCGGACAGATCGCTGCCAGGGCGCTTCATCCTGTAGCAACGTGTCGATATTCGGTCCTCGATGGTGGGAAGGACACGCGCGTCAGTTCGAGCAGGTCGGATCGCCCGGATGATCTACCCCACTGAAGCAGCGCTGAAAGGCCCCGAGGTCGATCTGATCGACATCTGCGTCAGCGTCCGAGTTGCGCGCTGCACAGGCGGGAGTCACAGTCTGAGTCGGTCCGAGAAGGCACGGCTCGAATGAGACGAAGTCGGCGCGGTCCACGTCGCCGTCTCGATCGAGGTCGCCGAAGATCGCGGGCGGGCATCCGGCGCTGTCGACCGGTGACAGAAGAATCGTCTGATCGCAGGCATCGATGCAGTTAGGCACGCCGTCGTTGTCCGAGTCTACTTCCGCGACGCCGCAACCGCAGGGCCCGGGCTCCGTCTTGTTCGGATCATCCGGACAGAGGTCGCAGGCATTGGGGACGTCATCGTCGTCCGAATCCAAAGCGCAGGACGAATGCTCGCCGAGGAACGTCCCGCCCATCTCGATACATTGCTCCGCCGAGACCACATGACACTGTGATGATACGCAGCAGGCACCCCGATGCTGACCTTCACAGGTCATGACCAACGTGCCCGCGCCTTGTGCTCCCGCGAAACCACCAACGCGAATCAAAAACTGTTGATCGAAGTCGACCGGGAAGCTCAGCTCGGATTGAAGACCGCACTGGTCGTCGTTGCACGCGATGGCCTCTGCGCTGGTAGGACAAACGCACCCCGAATACACAGCGATCTTCGTGTCGAAACTGCTTCCGCACAGGCTGGCCCGCGCCGTGCCTCGACAGGAGGCGGTATAGCAATGCCAGAGATCGGATCCGACCTGTGTGTTCCCGCTGAAATCGCAAATGCCCGGCTCGTCCGGACCGTCCGTACGGGCGCCCGCATTACTGAACGGCACCGAATCCTCAGCGATGGACAGTGCGTTCACGCAGGAGTCATTCGCGAGCGAGACACGCAGCGGAAGCGATCCGTTGATGTGCGGCGTGCTCAGATTGCTGTCGGTTACAGTGAAGTCTACCGTGAAAGCCCCGCTCGCTGAGGGGACGCCGGAGATCAATCCGCTCGACCCTGGGTCCAGGCCGGGCGGGACCCCGACGAAATCTTTGAATCGCAGTCCCGGACACCCGCCCGCCACAGGGATCGACGCCGCGTAGGGAATGCCAATCGTCGCGTCGGGGAGCCCGGGAAGAATGGCAAATCCAAAAGGTGCCGCGTTGGTATAGGCGCCGCCGATTCGTCTAGCGGATCCGGTGGTCGTGTCGATGGCGAAAAGCCCGCCCCCGGCTCCGGGAGAACCGATGTCGGTACCGACAAGCGTGTTCGTCGTCGTGTCAAACGAGAGCCCGGCGATCCTGCTGACCAGCGGGCCCATCGGACCCGCCGCCGGCGTGGCCAAGCCCGTTGCCGTGTCGATCGTTACAAGCTGGTTGGTCGAGGTATCGCTACCGTATAGCGTCTGCGTATTGGGGTCGAAAGCCAAGCCTTCGACAGCGGTGAACCGGGTACTTCCGATCTCCGTCGCGGCGCCGCTGACCGGATCGATGACAAGGAGTGACGTCACGGTGACACCAAGGTCTGACGCCAGGTTGACACCGTATAGCGTGTTGCCGATCGGATCGAACGCGAGGCCCTCGATGCCGATGTAATCCGTCCGTCCGCGTAGCGTCGCCGCGCCCGTTCGCACATTGAGTGCATAGAGGTTGCCGGTCGCCGCCTCGACGCCGTAGAGGTAGCCGGCGTTACGGTCATACGCCAGGGCATGGATCACACCGACTCCGTGCGCTCCGACGCTCGTCACCGAGTCGCTCTCCGGGTCAAGCAGAAGAAGATGGTTGGCCAAGCCGGGCTCGCCGTCGGTCACGTAGAATCCCGGTGGGGGCACATCGAGAAGAACCGGATGGGGCGTGATTTTCATCGGGAACGATCCCTGGGCGGCGTCCGTTCCGTATCCGGCGACCCGAATGAGCAGAGGATCCCCCGCACGCGCGGGCACGGTCAGCTTGGAGCGCAGTCCACATCCGGTCGCGTCGTCATTGCACCCAATCTCCCGGTCGTCGCATTCGTCGAACACCGTGACCACTGTATCGTCGAGCGTTCCGCTGCCAGGTGCTTCACACGTACTGACAGTGACGAAACCGTTGCAGTTGGGCGTATATCGATACCAGACATCACGTCCACTGGTCTGACAGGTTGTGGTCGTGCTGGTACTTGCGCCGGTGTTGTCGCCGGTAAAGGGGAAGCTCGTAACGTTCGCAGCGTTCGCGCAGGTATTGTTGGCGGGCGTGCAGCTCAGCGCGAGCCCGCACGGTGTACCGTCGTCGGTGACGCTGAGTTTGAAGCGTCCGGTCGAGGACGTGGTATCACCATGGACAAGGATATGGTAGATCGTACCGGGTACGGAGCACCAGGATACTTCCGGGCGCTGACCGCAGGCGACCGGGCCGTCGTCGGCGGACACGCATTGTCGATCGACGCACCCGCTGCAGTAGACGCTGAGTCGGGCGTTGAAGTCGGTCGCCGCATCACAGAGTGAGGCGTGCATGGTGTTGCCGGTGCCCACTGCGCTGTACCAGACGCCGGGACCTTGGCTCGATACGCCGGCGCAATCGGGGGCCGCGTCAATCCCGGCCGCGTCGTTTCGGCTCAGGGCGGAGGAGTTTGCATTCAGGGCGATGGCGTCAGCGCACAGGTCGTTGGAGGGTTCGCAACGAACATCGAGCACCAGCTGGTCCGTATGGATCGGTCTGCCGGCCACGCGAATCAGGTAGTCTGAGCCACCTCGCACGGCGATGCCTTCGTCGGGCGTGCAGGCGTTGGATGCGTCGGAGCAAGCTGCGGTTTGGCAGTCGTCATAACAGCCGAGTTCATCACCGGGACCGACGGGGCATGACGTCCGGGCTCCCTGATACACGGTGACGATGTTGTCGCCGTATCCGTAGTCCCTCGCCAACGGCGTGGTGTTGTGAGCCGAGGCGCAAGTGCTGACATGTAATTGTCCGTCGCAGGTGGCGGTATAGGAGAACCACACGTCTTTACGAGGGGATAGCAGGCACCTCGAGCTTCCATCAGGCGTTGCACCCCACGTCGTGCCGGTGTGGCGCCCGTCGGTGATGATGCGGGCGCCGGCGCACTCGTCACTCGCAGGGGCCGGCACGATCAGATTCG
>JAJDDV010000098.1 GCA_029260135.1 Phycisphaerae bacterium
GGTCAATGTGACGATACCTCAACGTGCAGCATCGCCGAGCAAGATTGCGCCGACGGCTCAATCTGTGTGATGCCGGATGAAAGAGCCTGCAATGAACTCATGCCCCTAGCCTGCAGCGACGGCAATCAGGTCGCCTGCGATTCGGCGGACCCGACGACGCAACAAGGTCAAGCCGCCTTGTGTTTCAAGGGCGCCATTGTAGGACAGACCTACTACGTCATGGTCGCCGCCGCGCCGGGGTCCCAGAAACGATGCGTCGGAGGCCTGGATGACAGGTCACGATGCAATTCCTATGTCGATTGCCGCGCGAAATGTCGTCGCGGTCCCAACATCGGTCAGGCCTGCATGAACAACGAGGACTGCCCGGAAAGCTATTGTTGGAAGGGCACGTGTGAGGAACTCGACCACCGAGGCATCTACAACCTGACCATCCGATCGCCCTGCGACGGAGCGCCGGATCTGATCCCCAACGATCTATGCCAAGGCGCCGAGCAGATCACCGGCACCAGTCTCTGGAACACGTTCCGCCTGTCGGGCGGCGGCCAGTATGCCCCCGCAACGCTTGACTGCCTCGCACCCGATTGCCTGCCTGGCCTCGAGAACGACCTCTGGTACGACTGGATCGCACCGGCGAGCGGCGCCGTCTCCATGAGTGTCTGCGGCGATCGCGTCTCCACCTCTCCCGAGCTGGCCATCACCGTCTACGAAGGATGCGACTGTCCGCCCAACGATGCGCAGATCGTCGCCTGCAGCGAAGGTGCGCCCGTGCGGTGCGGGAACGGATCCTTACTCACGTTCGACGTCACAGGGAACACCTGCTACAAGATCCGTGTGGGCGCATTGAACGAAGTCGTCTCGACTGGCGAACTCGAAATCGACTTCGAACGAACCTGTCCCCGCACAGCCTCGATCAAGCTTCTCACGCCCCCCGATGGCGTCGTCGACGCCCGGCAACCTTACCCCCCAACGGACTCCGCACATCCACAGAACATCGACCGATTCGTGGTCAGTGGGCCACCCAACAGGGTCCGCCGCGAATGCTGGTCTATTTGCGAAATCGGTCTCCCACCCGCGACGCCGCCCGCCGTCATTTCCGAACTCCTGGACAACACAGACGGCACCTTCACCCTCCTTCTCGACCGCCCCCTCCTTCCGGGATACGAGACCATCCTGAAATACACGGACCACTCCGGCCAGGTCGCGGTCAGCTCATTCACTATCCTCCCCGGTGACGTCAACCGCGACGGCACTTCAAACCCCGCCGACGTCACTTCCCTCTTGGAGATGATCGCAGGCGATGCACCTTCGCGCTGGGGCTTACACAGCGAGGACATCGATCGCAGCGGAACCGCGACCCCCGCCGACGCCCTCCGCCTGATCGACCTCCTCCAAGGCGCTCACTTCTATTCCCCCGGCTGGAACGGTCGCTCCACTCCACCCGACACCGGCCAATGCCCATAGCACCAGGGCGAAGAAGTCACCGAGCGAATACTCCACCTTCTCCGGGTGGCCGACCTCACGGCCGGATGGCCCACCTCCTTCGGAAGTGGCAGAGACGATGATCCCCCCCAATCCGTACCGCGACGGTAAAGGAGCGGGCCGGCCGGGTGGCCCGTCGTTAGCGAAGCGCTGAGGTGGCGGAATGACAATGGCCATCTCTTTGCCAACAACATGAATCCCGCCTAATCAGCACCGCGACAGCCATGGAGCGGGCAGCATCAGATCAGTGCCGCGACGCGCGCCCACTTCCCGCCGGGAAGAGCCCCCCACAGCGCGCACGCCCTGGGACGCAACGACCGCGCCACGCCACCGAGCGCCACCCCCGACCTCACCGCCCCGTCAGACTCGGCGGACCCTTCAACTCCCCCACGGGACCCAATTCCGGCGCCGGGCGATGCTTGAACTTCTCGTACACTTCCGTGTGAAGGCTGGTAAGCTCGATCGGTCGACCATCGATGAACATGTGTGTCACGCGGCTTACCGTCTGGAGCGGCGTGTCCGTCGTCACGATCAGATCCGCCTTCTTTCCCACCTCGATCGACCCCACGCGATCGGCGATGCCGAGAATCTGCGCGGCCCCGAGCGTGAGCGCGTATTCGGCGGCGTCTTTCGGCAATCCGTGCGCGACGGCCATGCCGGCCTGGACGGGGAGATTGTAGGCGCCGGCAGCGCTCTGGGAGGCGAAGCAGAACCGCACACCCGCTCGGGCGAGATCGCCGGCGCATCGATAGACGGAATCCCACGGTTCGAACTCACCGCCAGGATAACTCAGCGGCGTTCCGAGGATGACCGGGATGTCTTTTTCGGCAAGTGTGTCGGCCAGTTTCCACGCCTGGGTGGCGCCGCTCAGAACGCAACGCAGCTTGTGCTTTTCGGCGAAGTCGATGATGTCGAGGATATGCTTGTAGCTGTGCGCGGAGAAGACAACCGGCTTTTCACCTCGAACGTAAGGGATCATGGCCTCCAGCGCAAGATCGACCTCGAGCGCCACCTCGGGATCTTCCAAGGAAAGTGTCTTCACTGTGGCATAATGTTTGGCCCTCTCCATGAACGCTTCGAGTTCACGCAATGTCTTGTCGTGATCCGGCGGCTGACCGCCACGACGGCGACGACCGCGTCTTGGACGAGCGTGCACCGGCTTCGAGGGCACGGTCATGTGAAGGGCCACGTCGTCTTCGACGAGCATCTGAGGGGTCGTCCATCCGTCGAGTTGGATGACGGCGCTTTGCCCGAAGATGCGGCCACCGCTGGGCGCCGAAAGCGCCGTGGTGGTTCCGCCGGTTCGGGTGATGCGGATATGGGCGCTGTGGGGATGGATAGCAGAGGAAGCGCGAAGGTGCGGCGCGAATCTCGCGATGTCGCTCGAATCTCTCGTCGAACGCAGGGATCCGATCTCTGTAAGACCCAGGCCTGTGCCGGCGTCGATCAAGCCGGGATAGACGTGGCGACCCTTGGCATCCAGAACGCCGGCGCCGGGAGGAACGGCGACGGTCTTTCCCACCGCATGAATCTCGTCTTCCAGAATCACGACAGTGCCATCCTCGATCACCGGTCCGCTGATGGGATGGATCGTGGCGTTGGTGATGGCGAAGGCGCGATGCGGGGTTTGCGGAATCGCCGGATCCACGTCGCCGGGCATTTGCAGATCGTAGGCGGGCTCAACGGGATCGGGGCGCGAATCTTCGAAGTAGACTTCGCCTTCGATGATCGTCATGACGCACTTGGCGAATGTGTTGAGCGGATGTCCGTTGAAGACGGCCAGGTCGCCGTCCTTGCCCACTTCCAGACTTCCGATGCGATCTTCCATACGCATTTGCATGGCCGGGTTGATCGTGATCAAACGCAAGGCCTGGTTCTCGTCGAGCCCACCCCAGCGAACGCTCTTGGCGGCCTCGAGTCCGAACCGACGGATGGTGTTCGGGGAATCAGAATTGAGCGACACGTTGACACCCTTTTCCGTCATCAGTGCGGCGTTCTGCGCGATGGCGCCGAACGCCTCGATCTTGTAGGCCCAGAAGTTCGAGAACGTCGACGCGCCGCACCCGTGGCGGGCGAGTTCCGGCGCGACGCGATACCCCTCGAGCACGTGTTGCAGTGTTCCGATCCGAAAGCCGTACTCCTCGGCCGTGGCGAGGAGCCGGAGGATCTCGTCGCTTCGATAGCAGTGGGCGTGGACCGTGAACTCGCCGGAGAGTATGCGCGCGAGTGCCTCGAGTCGCAGGTCGCGGCGCGGAGGCCTGCGATCTCCCCCGGCGGCGCTGTGCGTTTCATAGTCGATCCAGCTCGCCTGATAGTGCTTGGCCGCTTCAAGCGCAGTGCGAATGACGGCCTCGACACCCATCCGAGAATTGGGAAACCGTTTTCCGGCCGAGCGCTGCGAGTTCGCGTGCGTCACGTTCTCGCCCAGCGCGAACTTAATGGTGGGCGGTGCGTCGGCGACGAGCATCTCTTCGGCGGATCGTCCGTACTTGAGCTTGACGATGGCGTTCTGTCCGCCGATCGGGTTGGCGGACCCGTGCAGCACGTGATGCGAGGTCGTGCCGCCGGCGACGGCACGAAAGATCCCGACGCTGTCGGGATTGATCACATCGGCGACGCGGACTTCAGCGGTGATGGCCAGTGTCCCTTCGTTCACGCCGTCGGCGCCGAGGTGGGAATGGCAATCGACGATCCCGGGCATGACGAATCGTCCGGTCCCGTCGATCACGGTGACACCATCCGGCACTTCGTCTATCGCGCCAATGGCCTCGATCTTCCCATTGCGGACCAATATGGACGCGTTGGTCAGCGTTGGAGAGGTCACGGGGATGACCGTTGCGCCGCGGATGAGCAGGTCGCCACCGGTTTGCGTCTTGGGGATGCGGTCGGCTTTGATTTCCGCCGCCCAGGTGGGACCCTTATCCTCTGTCGGCTCACCGGTCGTTTCGATGTCGGCCTCTACGTCGTCGTCATCCTCGGGCTGAACCGCGGATTCGGTGATCTCGGGTCTGCCTCTTCTGCGGGGCCCTCCCGCGCGCCTCCCACGCGGGCTGGGTGTCTCCTTCTTGTCGGTGTCGATCTCGAACTTCTTACCGTCGATGAACACCCATTTGACCTTGGCCTCTTTGTCGAACAGCGGCTCTGTCGTCACGGTGAGGTTGGCGAGCTTTCCGCGACGAATCGCTCCGAGGCGCTCGGACGCCCTGAGCGTTGTCGCGGGCGACGCGGTGAGTGCGGCGAGCGCCGCTTCCTTCGGCAGGCCTCGCTCGATCACGAGGCGGAGGTTCTTCCAGAAGTCACCGAGCTTCTCGAAACCCCTCGTTCGAAGTGAGAACGTCAGGCCGGCTTCGTGAAGACGAACGACGTTGGCGACTTGCTCCTCCCACCGTCGTCGTCGCTCCCTTCGAATCTTGAGCGGCTCGTAGATCTTCTTGTCGTCTTTGTCTTTTTTGTCTGGAGATTTGGCCTGGTCGTCGGATTCGCCATCCTCATCCGACACCTCGTTCTCCGGCCTCCTTGACTTCGGGCGAGACTTCTTCTTGCCGTATTCGGGTTCGTCGTCGAACTTCAGGCTAACGATCAAGGGAATGCGCTGCTGCTTTATGCGAGGGATGACTTTCCAGGCTTCCTTGGCGCCGCTGATGATCACATCGAGGTTGAACTCATCCGCCAGATTCAACGCCCGGCGAATCTCGTTTTCGGTGTTGGCTTCGAAGACGATGCGTTGCGCCCGACCAAGGACAGGCTGCAATGCGTCCAGTGCGGGATCGGAGGGTGTTCGCGGCGCGGTGGAGGGATGTCGCCGTGCGAATCTGCCGATGCGAACATGCCACTGGGCATCGAGCATGACCTGGCGAAACTGAGCGATGACTCCGAGCACGGAGCGTGGATAGTCGCCATCCTCGCCGGCGGCGAACGAAGCGTGCATGGCGGCGTCGGGCAGCAGGATCGAGCGGCGGATCGGCGCGTCGGACAGCGCCATGAGGTCACTCGTTCCGCTCAGAATGCCGTCGCGTGGCGCCAGGAGCGCCGCCGTAAAACCGGCGCCGCGATGGGCTTCGAGATCTTTCTCTTCCGGCTCGTAGATCTCCCGCGCGCGGAACTGCGGGCGAATTCCCCTACGGTTGGCGAAACGCGTGGCGGCGAGTGGGCCTTGGCTATGATCCGGATTGACATCTTCGGTGCGCTGCCGCTGCTCCTGCGTTCGGACCGTTTCGGGAATCCCCAGGTGCGTTTGAGCGTCGATCAAACCGGGATAGACGAACAGACCTGTCGCGTCGATGCGCCTGGCGTGTGGCGGTATGGTCACATCCGTTCCGACATTTGCGATTCGCCCGTCGACGATGAGAACGACGGCGGACTTCAACGGATGCAAAGCGCCACCGGTGCCGGATTCCGTCACGACGGTCGCATTGGTCAAGGCCACGGGCGTATCGAGTCCGTTCGCTGCAGGAATCGGTACGAAGCTCCCAAGCCAAGCCATCACTGCCGTGACGGCGACGAGCCGCCTGCCGCGCGAAGGTCGCTGCGCAGTGCCAAGCTCCTGACGGGTGACCGAGTCGATTCGCCTTGGGTTCATCGGGTTGATCCTCTGTGTGGTTCGTGATGGTCCCGATCCCAACGCAGATACTGGGTCCGGGGTGAAACGTGCCCGGCTGCGACCGTGGGCGCTGATCGCCGCCGGGCGGCGTGAGTGTACCCCACGACGCGATGTCGATCTATCCCGGCGCTTGTCGGAATAGGCCGTGGGGTATGGGTGTCGGCGCCGGCGCCACTAAACCAGGGGTTGGCTTTGGGCGCTGGAGTGAGGTACGCTATCCACTATTATGCCGATTCTCGTACGAAATGTCCGCTTGGGCCTGGATGAGGCCGAGGAGACGTTGAGGGACGCCGCGGCCAGCCGTCTTCGCGTTCCGGCAGCATCGATCCGCACGTTTGCGATCGTACGGCGATCGCTCGATGCCCGGAAACGGGACGACATCCACTTCCGTTATCAGGTGGAAGTGGAGCTGGACGAGTCTCACAAGGCCCAGAAGGCGCGTTTGCAGCGATTGCGTCGCGGGGATGTCAGCTGGCTCGAACCGTCCAGTCCGGAGGATCCGGTTTGCGGCGGTGAAGTGCTGGTTTGTCGTCCGATCGTGGTGGGCTTTGGTCCGGGCGGGATGTTCGCGGCGGTCCGGCTCGCGGAGCTGGGGTTTCGACCGATCGTTCTGGAGCGCGGGCGCGATGTGCGCCGACGCCATCGCGATGTGATGCAGCGTTTTTACCGCGATCGGGAGTTCGACCCGACGTCGAACGTGCTGTTCGGCGAAGGCGGCGCGGGCACGTACAGCGATGGCAAGCTCTATACGCGCGTGAGTGATCCGCTTTGCCGTGTCGTTCTGGAGACGCTCTATCGAAACGGCGCGGATCCGGACATTTTGCTGGATGCGCGCCCGCATATCGGTAGCGATCGTCTTCCGACGATTTGCGCGCGCATTCGACAGTCCATCGAAGAGATGGGCGGCGAGGTTCGATTCGAGTGCCAGGTTGATGACATTCGCGCGGTGGATGGACGGCTCGAGGCGATCCACGTGAGCGGCGTGGGGGCGGAGGCGCTTGCGGATAGCGGCCAGATGGAGCCGGGCGAATCGTCGGACGGCGTCTGGCTCAGCGCCGGACCGACGCTTCTGGCGGTCGGGCAGTCGGCGCGGGATACCGTGCGAATGCTCCACCGAAGAGGCGCGCAGATCGAGCCGAAACCGTTTCAGATCGGCGTTCGGATCGAACATCCACAGGCGCTGGTCAACGAGTGGCAGTATGGAACGGCCGCGGGTCATCGTCGCCTGGGAGCGGCGGAATACCACGTGGTCGCCAAGCGCGCGGCGGCGGATCACGGGGACGTTTTCAGTTTTTGCATGTGTCCGGGCGGGCTGATCCTGCCAGCCAATGAAGCGGCCGGGTTGATTGCCACGAACGGCGCGAGCCCTTCTCACCGATCCAGCCCATTCGCCAACAGCGGACTCGTTCTTACGATCGATCCGAGCTTGCTCGTTTCGTCGAAGACGGGGAATCTCGCGCTGGACAGTCTGGACTTTCTCGAACAATGGGAGCGGGCGGCGTTTGAGATGACGGGCGGTTCGTACCGCGTTCCGGCGCAGCGGGCGTCGGACTACCTGGCGGACCGAGGTTCGGACGGGACGCTCGACATCAGCTATCCGCTCGGGGGTGCGTGGGCCCGGATCAAATCGCTGATCCCCGCGCCGGTACACGAGGCGCTTCGTCGCGCGTTGCCGATGCTGGACAAACGGTATCCCGGGTTCGCGGGAGGCGACGGACTGATCACCGGTCCGGAGACGCGTGCGAGCTCTCCGGTCCGCATCGTGCGCGATCCGACCAGTCGAGAGGCGGTGGATCTGGCGAACTTCTACCCGGTAGGTGAAGGCGCGGGGTATGCCGGCGGGATCGTCAGTGCCGCGGTTGATGGAATCAAGAGCGCCGATGTGATCATCCGGCGATACGCGCCGCTTCGTTGAGGACCAGGCATGACAGAAGACTTCATCATCGGTCCCAAGCTGGGTGATCTGGTCGACCGGATCGTGGCGAGCTATGACGCGGACCCCCGGACACAGCACATCGGGCGGGTTTATCTGCCATCGCGTGGAGAGATCATCCGGCTGGTCTCGGATCTTCTCGAGTTGCTCTATCCGGGTTTCATGGGTCGGCAGCACCTCACCGAGCATAACGTGGCCTTCCACGTGGGCGATCTGCTCCCGCGCATCGGGGAGGCGGCGTTTCGGCAGATCCACATGTGCCTTTGCTATCACGCGGAGACGGTGACATCCGACGCCTCAACACCTGCGTTTTGCGAGTCGAAGGCCCGTGATGTGACGCTTGCGTTTCTGGAGAGCATTCCGGCCATCCGGGAGCTACTCTCCGGCGACGTACAGGCAGCGTATGACGGCGACCCGGCGGCGCTGAACGCCGACGAGGTGATCCTGGCGTATCCTGGCCTTCTGGCGATCAGTGTCCACCGGCTTTCGCATTCGCTGCACCAGCTCGAAGTTCCGTTGATGCCGCGCATCATGTCGGAATGGGCGCACGCGCAAACGGGAATCGACATTCACCCGGGCGCCCGCGTCGGTCGCAACTTTTTTATCGATCATGGTACGGGTGTGGTGATCGGTGAGACGACGGACATCGGTACCGGCGTGAAAGTGTATCAGGGCGTCACACTTGGGGCTTTGTCGTTCCCCAAGGATGAGCGTGGGCGCGTCATCCGCGGGGCGAAGCGCCACCCCACCGTCGGCGACGGCGTAACGCTCTATGCCAACGCCATCATCCTCGGTGGTGACACGGTCATCGGTGAAGGCTCGGTGATCGGCGGGTCGGTCTTTCTCACGTCGAGCGTGCCGCCGCAGTCTGTGGTGACGTTCAAGCCGCCGGAGCTTCGACTCAAGACGCGAGAGCAAGCGGTCAAGCCGGTCCCTGAGTCGAAGCCTGATTCGGAGGTGTTCCCGGACTACGTGATCTAGGGAGCGCGCGGCGGTTGCTGCCTCGAGTGCCGTTCCTGAAACCGCGGATCGATCGCCGTCCTTAGAGGCTTACGGTCGATCCCGTTTGCCGCCGCCGCGAAACCGGCTGCGACGAGGTTGATCTTCCGCGAGAATCTCGTTGAGTTTGGATCGCTGCTCAGGGAAAAGCCCCGAAACGATGTCAGCGCGAACCTCGGCTGCGAGTTCATCCACTTCGTCCAGGCTACCGTTTCGCTGTGCCTCCTCCACCGCACGAAAGCCGTCCTGCATCTTCCGGGAGATGGTCGATCGCTGCATGGGGGAAAGCTCCAGCTCCGGACGCATGACCGCACGCCACAGCGCGCGAAGGTCTTCACCGGTTTCCTCCGACGCACTTCCGATGCGAAGGCGTCTGGTCAGTTCGTAGAACTTGATCCTCTGGTCCTTGTCGAGTTCCGTCTCCAACGCCTTGAGGAACTGCGGCACGGTGCGTGCGCCGGCGGCTCGATTCGCGGTCATCTTCTCCCGAAACTGCTCGCGGAGCCGGCGCACCTTTTCGCGGTCACGGGACTTGCTCGCAGCGAGCATTTCCTTTCGGAGGGCTCGAAGCCCATCGGGATCTCGATTCCCGCCGACGGAGACGCGTCTTCCACTGCGTCGCTTCTGAACCTGGCTGAGATAGACATCGAAGTGGCCGTCGATGATGCGTTTTTGGGCTTTGGTGAGCTTGAGCTTGGTCCTCATCGCCTTGTGGAGCTTCTGGAGCTGTGCCACCTGGTGCCGCTGCGCGGTTTGCCCCGGTTTGCTTTGAGTGGCCGGCTTTTCCGGCTCGACCTGCTGAGATTCAGCTTCCTCTCCCTGCCGCGATTCCGGTGGCGGGTCTTGCTCCTGCTGCGCGAACGCCGAGAGGCTCATTCCGAACGAAGCGAGAAGAGCGATGCCACCGAAGTACGAATGTCTTTTACGCATTGTCCTGCACTCCAAGAAGCTCTTGTCGGTGGCATTTCCACCGCGCGGGGGAACGCCCCGCCGATCCACATCAAACGAGACCCGACCAGACGATGCGGAGACGTTCCCGTAGGGTCGGTATGATATGCCGAGAGGGCAGGAAATCACAACCTGGAATCGGCGGATATTTGCCATTACGATCGACATCGGCCGGCCACCCCTGCAACATGACGGAACCGTCGTCGGCGCGGATGTGGAAGGTCCACGAATATCGACTCGGGTTTCCGGTTGCTGCCCCGAAACGGCAGAGCTACGCTGGGATACGCTCAGTGTGCCCATAGCGGTCGAACCTCGCTGTTTTGCGAGCGATGGCCTGGAGACAACGATACTGGAACCTCGAAGACGCGTTAAAGCATGCATTTGATCACGATCTCGGCGTTCCTGGCTGTCTTCTGGCGGTCCGAACAAGCCTCGCCATGGCTGCTGGTTGGACCGGAGGACATTCTGTGGACGGTCGTGATTGTCGTGTCTCAGCCGATGATCTTCGGCGTTCTTGCCGTATGGGCGGGCCGTCGGGCTCAGCGCCTCCTGACCCAAGCGTCGGATTCTCCTCAGATCGGCCAGGCGTTTCACCATCGTGCGACGTTGACATTGCGCTGCCTCGCCCTGACCGGTCACGGGGTGACGGTGTTTCTGACGCACTGGCAGACATGGTTTAAGTTCGATCACCTGCCCCCGGTGTTTCAGATCGTGGGCGACCTGATGGTGCTGTTTCCGTTCATCTTGACGCTGGTGGCACTGTGGATCGGCGCGTTCCCGCTGGAGCGCGCGATGCACGTTCGCACGGTTCCCTGCGGCGACGCGAACGGTGCCGAGGACGAATGGGCGCTGGGCCACTACCTGGATTTCAACCTGCGACACCACGTGCTGGCGGTTGCGGTTCCGATGGCGGTGATTCTTTTCGTCGCCAACTTGACGCGTGGACATGAGGAAGCGCTTCGGACGTGGTCGGGTTGGTCGCTAACGCCTGATGCGTTGCTCGGCGCGGCGGCGGTGGGAGTTTTTGTCTTGGCGCCGGTGATGCTCTGCCGTGTGTGGCTGACGACGCCGCTGCCCGATGGCGAGCTTCGTCGCCAGCTCGAGGAGATCTGCGGGCGAATCGGCTTTCGGTATCGAGAGATTCTCGTGTGGCACAGCGACGGGATGATGATCAACGCGGCGGTGATGGGCGTGCTGGCCCCCGTGCGGTACATCCTTCTCTCCGATGCACTGCTCGAATCGATGGATGATCGGCAGATCGAAGCGGTGTTTGGTCATGAAGCCGGGCACATTCGACGAAACCATGTTCAGCACTTTCTGATCTTCGCGTTCGTCGGTTGGCTACTCGTCACCGGCATCATGGAGCTGATCGCTCGATACACCGTCGCGAACGGTACGGATGTCGGAACGACGACATTCACCGTCGAAGGCATCGGCCTGTTGGCGACGGTGTTGTTCTGGGGGATAGGGTTCGGGTGGCTGTCGCGGCGGTTCGAGCGCGAGGCGGATTTGTTCGGGGCTGAGTGTGTGACGCCGAAGAGTGAGGACTGCCGCCTGCCGTGCAGCATTCACAACGGCGAATCGGGATCCGACTCGCCGAACGGTTCGGTCTGCGCGACGGGGGCGGCGGTGTTCGCCTCGGCGCTGGATCGGGTGGCCGTGCTGAACGGAATTCCGCACGAGGAGAGAAGCTGGCGGCATTCATCGATCGGGAGTCGGATTCGCTTCTTGACGTCGCTGGCGGGTGATCCGCTCCGGGCTGCGGAGTTTCGGCGATTGGTGCGCCGAATCCGCGTCGGGCTCTTGGCCACGGCTGTGGCCGGGGCGGCGCTCTCCGCCCATTACTTGACGGTGGTCGAGCAGCCCGCCATCTTGGGCGTGCCGGTCGGCGGAAACGGAACCCATGAGAGAAACGGTCGTGCAACCCAGGATTGAAGTGGCGGGACCGCCCGCTCGGGAGGATGGCGGCGTCATGGCCGAGGCCAAGGTAATCGACGGGAAGGCACTGGGCGCGCGCATCAAGGCGGAAGCGGCCCAACGCGTGCAGGCGCTTGGTGATCAGGGCGTCAGCGTCAGCCTGGATGCAGTCATGGTCGGCGATCCGGACGCGGGCGAGATCTACGCGCGGTCGCAGGCGCGGCGGTGTCAGGACGTTGGCATTGAATATCGTCTGCACACGCTGGGGAAAGAGGCGACCGGGGCTGACCTTCGCGCGTTGATCCGCAAGCTCAACGACGACCCGGCTGTCACGGGCATCCTGCTGAACCTTCCGCTGCCGGACGGCATCGACACGCCGGCCATGCAGTATTGCATTGATCCCTACAAAGACGTCGAGGGCGTCAACCCAGCCAACATCGGGCTGCTTTTCTACGACAGCCCGATCATTGCTCCGTGTACGGCGCTGGCGGTCATGGAGATTCTCCAGGAGGCGCAGATCGATCCGCGTGGTTTGAACGCGGTCGTGGTCGGCCAGGGTGCGATCGCCGGAAAACCGGTGTCGCTCTTCTTGTTGCACCGGATGGCGACGGTCACCTGCTGCCACATCGCCACGCGCGACTTGTACGAGCACACGCGTAACGCCGATCTGGTCGTCGTCGCGGTGGGCAAACCGGGGCTGATTCGCGCGGAGCATCTCAAGCCCGGCGCGATCGTCATTGACGTCGGTATCAACACGCTGACCGCGCCTGACGGGCAGCGCAAGATCGTCGGCGACGTCGCGTTCGACGAAGTCAAAGACGTGGCCGGCGTCGTCACACCGGTCCCGGGCGGGGTCGGACCCGTCACCGTGGCCATCCTTCTTCGCAGCGCGGCCGACGCCGCGGCCAAGCAGCTCGCCACGCCGAGGCGACTTGAAGCGTAGGGGGATCGCGCTCTTCGAGCCAAAGGACACGTCGTTGGTTCCGGGCCCCTTAGGGACGTTTGACCTGGTTTTACCAAGGCGGCCGACCGCATCCCAGGGCAAGAACTCCACTTGATTATCGGGCGTCGGTGGGTTCGTTTCGCATGTGCGTTTTTTTCACCGAAGTGTCACGGCTCTGGCACTTTTTGGGAGGAGATTCGTTCTCCGCCCTGGATCTTCGGCAAAGGGCGCGGCACACCTGCCATTCTTCGACCCCTTCGGGGTCGGATGAAACGTGGGGGGCTTGTTCCGTGGGCGGCGCTGCGCTCTGCCCACGGCTACGGCCTTGCAGCCTTACAGGCTGCGCAGGCAGAGTGGTGCATGCGGGACACTCTACAAGCTTCAGCGCAAAGAAGAGCAGACCCCCATGCCCCCCCCCTGAAAAGGGGGGAGCCCCGGAAGGTGCATCGAGATGCCGCCTACATCTGCGGTGCATTCGGAAGCCGTTGGATTCGGGGGCGTCTGGGGTGTTGGTGTACGGTATGTGAGATGAGACAGGCATGGTCGGTTCGCTCCTGACGAAAGAACGTCGTCGGTGGTCGGTTGAATGTTCTCGCGTAGCGCGCGCCGTGGGTGTGCGACGGTCGTCACGGGGATCGATGGTTCACCGGGCACTGCTCACAGAGCAGTGGCACCCGGCATGTTGGGCAGGTCAACGCTTCGCTCGTGCGGAGGAACGACGTGTCGTACGGACTCTACTTCTCGGACGCCACGGTATCGCGATCCGGCGCGAATCGCTCTCCGCACTCAGGGCAACGAGGTCCTGGGATGTTGTCAATTCTGTATCCACACTGACAGTGCCGGCTAGGCACCCGAAGGTCGGACTCACGGAATGGGCGACTCCTAGTGTACACGAACCCAAAAGGTACGCCGACCGCAAACGCGGCAGCGCCGGTAACGGCAACACCAAAGATGAGCGAAAAAGGGGGTGAGCCTGTAATGGCGATGATTACCATCACACAGGCCATCGTGATCACTGCAGACAGAAGCGGTATTCCTTTCCGCGCCGAATCGTGATAATGTCGTCGTCCCCGACTCCGAATCATCGGGCCGGATTGGACCAATAGCGCCAGACTCGTGACACACATCGTTACGAGTAGCCCGTACCACGTGTACCGTTCGCCGAGAATGAGGGAGCACCCAATCCCCGCGCACCCGATGGCGGACGCGACCGCGATTATGCGAAGCCATTGTGCAGATTCACCGTGACGCAGCATCTGGACTATTTCCTCACGTCAGCGATGTAGGTCAGGTCGTTCGATCGCCGCGGCGACGACAAAGTCGCTCTGCGACCGGTTGACCTGCCTCGACCAATTCAGCCCTCTCGCGCCCTTCGCGGTGATAGTCAGGGCAGGTCGCCGCTTCCGATGGGGGTCGGGGCCACCCGGCACGCATGTCAAGGAGGCCCGTCAAATCATTCCCCCAGGTCAGCGCTCCGCTAACGACCTGGGCCACCCGGCTAATGTTCCACGTCGCGGTTCTAGCCTAGTGCATCGCCACGCCTAAATATTCGGGTATAGGCGTTTCAGTTTGATCCGAGCAT
>JAJDDV010000099.1 GCA_029260135.1 Phycisphaerae bacterium
CCCACATCCCCTATGGCAATCCCGTGGGGGCGGTCTGCTCTGTGGACTGTCTGGCCGGTCAAGCATCCGTCGGAGTCGCCCCACGCGACACCTACCTCACCACGATACGAGTCGATCACGGCGACATCGATAGATCCGTCACCATCAAGATCGCCCGTGGCCATGGCATCCGCCCCAGCGCCGAGGTGCGCGTTGAACAGCACGGGGAAAGCCCGGCCAGGGAACGTGAGGCCTCCGTCCTCCGCCAGCACTGTAGTCCAGAGGGCGGCTGACAACATGGCACTGATTACGATTCGGTTCATAAGTCACCTCCAGGGTTCGGCGTTGTCGGCAATTCGTTGTACTCAACCTTCCGTTCTTCAAGGTCCGCGCCGTGAACCTCGTGGCTTCGGAATACACGCGTACAAGGCCACGCGGGCACCCCGCTACATAGGCATTCCCTGACGACGCGACAGCACCCATCCGCCCGCAGCGATCACCGATACGATCATGATGCCAAACCCGACGTTGCCGACTGCGGGGATACCCTCTGCACACGCGCGCTCGCACGTCGTGGCCCCGCCCATGTAATTCCCGCCTTGGCTTTCACAATCCACCGGGCTGAGGTGCGTAACGCACGTGAGGACGTTCAAGTGACAGGCTCCCGGATCGCACTCATCCGGGATTCCGTTGCCGTTTACATCCAGACTCGTACCGGCATCCACATCACAGAGGTCCAGCGTGCCGTTGCCGTTGCAGTCGGACACGCCGTGAAAGGCGTAGGCCGATCCCGCATTCTCCCCATTCCCGTCACTGTACAATGCTCCCACGACGGCGATACCATCCCATAGGGCCACCCCCTTTTCACCGCTGAAGAAATCACCCGGTGCGCTGTCGGAGGGCAGGAGAATCGCGTTCTCCGTCATGTTGACCCAGCCGCCGGCAGGTTTCTTGAACACGTAGGCCGATCCCGGCGAGCCGCCTACAATCTCTCGTGTCGCACCCGCCACGATGATGTCGTCGAAGATCGACACGGAGAAACCGAAGACATCCCCAAATGAGCCGTCCGACGCCAGCAGTTTCGCTTCCCACGACCAACTTGTCCGGTCGAACCGGAGGACATACACCGACCCGGAAAAAGCCCCGTTATCGTCGTCATAGGGTGCGCTGATCACGACGACGTCCTCATAGGGGGCCATCGCGTATCCGAAGAACGCGCGCGCAGCACCGTCTGGCGGTAGAATCTTGCCGGTTTCCGTCATATCGGCCCACCCGCCCAGCGGTCTGTCGAAGAGATACACGGAGCCCGACCGGTCGCCGTTGTCGTCGTCCTGGTGCGCCCCAATCAAGGCGATGCTACCGAGCAGAGCAACAGACACACCGAAGGAATCCTCCGCTGCACCGTCGGAGGGCAAGAGCTTGGCCGTCTGCGTCATATTTTCCCAGCCACTCGCCGGCCGTTCGAAGACGTACGCTGCTCCTGACCCGATTCCGTTGTCATCATCGCCGGATGCTCCCACCACAATGGTGCCTGGAGAAAGAGCAAGGGCCAGCGCGAAGTTCATGCCGGCAAACCCATCGGAAGCAGTGAGCTTGGCCGTCTCCGTCATGTCCGCCCATCCACCGGCCGGCTTTTCGAATACGTAGGCTCCACCAGTGACTCCGTGGGCACCGACCAGTACGGTGCTACCGCCTATAGCAACTGCGACGCCGAAGTAGTTGTTGGCCGATTCGTCGGACGGAAGCAGTATGGCCTGCTGTATCCAGCTTGCTCCATCGTAATGAAGAATGTAGGCCGCGCCGGAAGTTGCACCGTTGCCGGCATGACCGGTTGCTCCGACAACGGCGATGTCGCCCTCAATCGCAGTGGCACCACCCAGGAAATGCCCCGCCGCGTTGTCAGAGACTATGATCTTGCCCAGCTCGTTCACCGTGCATTGCCCCAAAGCCTTCGGCACAAGATTGCCCACCACTACCATCCAGACCGTCAACACGATTGCTGTTGTTCGACGCGTCATCGTTCTACTCCTTTCCTACCGCCATTTCGGCGACTTCCAAGGGTCAACAAGCGACTGCTGAGGCCTCGCCTCAGATCAGATACGGTCAATCGAATCTCTCGCATGGAACCGACAGTGCACCTGGTCCATTTCAGTGGACTCCCTTATCGCAATTCGGATCGTGAACCGCTTCCGTGGTTCGGTGATGTCCGTTGGTCATGTGATTTCGCGGTCTGCTCTGCGTGGTTTTCATCATGAAGAGGTCACGAGCACAGCGTTGCGACGCCCATGGGATGGCGAGCACGCAGCAGGATGCCGCGAACGCCCCGACCGCCAGGCCGGAACCGTGCGGGAGCTTCTCGTCCTCAAGGATTGCGAGAATCCGGCTCGGAAACCTCGGTTGAAATTCGACTTTTTTTCGAGGGATCCGCGGCCTGCATACCTTGTGGCCGCAGAGCGAGAAGCCAATGTGCGATAGACTCCCGCTACGACCGGTTGAAACTCCGTCGAGAGGTCGTGTATTGGGGCTGAAATCCACCCTGTGATCTGGTAATATATGGTCGGGTCGGCTCTTGACCGCGGTGGAGTCGGTGATCATGGCCGATGTAAATGCGACGACGCGCCTGTTAAAGCGAGCCAGTGAGGGAGGCGATTCGGCAGTGGCTCGCCTGTACCCGCTGGTGTATGAGGAGCTCCGTCGCCATGCTGAAGACCTCTTCCGCGCCGAACGCCCAAATCACACGTTGCAGCCTACGGCCCTGGTAAACGAGGCCTTCCTCCGGTTGGTTGGTGGCGAACGGATCACCTGGAATAGCCGCGCTCACTTCTTTGCGATCGCTGCTCGCGTGATGCGCCGCGTCTTGATCGACTATGCCCGCCGTGTTGATGGACCTGAGCATCCGGGTCAGAGGAGAAGAGTGACACTCGACGATGCTGAGCGGACGACTGGGATACGGAACGTGGACTGCCTGGACCTGGAGAAGGCGCTGGAGGCCCTGGCCGTTCACGATCACCGGAAGGAACGGGTGGTTGAGCTGCGCTTCTTCGGTGGATTAAGTGTGGAGCAGGTCGCGCACGTACTCGAAATCTCCAAGACGACCGTCGAGGAAGATTGGCGTTTTTCCCGGGCATGGCTATCCGAGCGGCTGCATGACGGTAACGACGATTGACCAAAGAGCCATTTCAACGTGTCGAGGAGTTATTTCGAGCCGCTGTCCATCTCGAGGCCAGTAGGCGCGCTGAGTTCCTTCAGGAAGCCTGCGCCGGTAACGTGCAGCTTCAAGCCAAGGTCGAGCGATTGCTTGCTGAAGATGCGGCCCCACACGGAGCGCTGCGCACCGACGCCATCGGAAGGATCGTTCAGCTTGAGGCAGGGCGTGCGCTCAACGATGCCGCGGGAACAGCTTCGCAAGGTCGCAACTCGGTGGAAGACGTGCCGGACGACAGGTTGCCCAAACAGATCGGCAAGTACACGATCGTCCGCGCAATCGGTCGTGGTGGCATGGGGGTCGTGTACGAAGCGGTCCAAGATCGTCCGTGCCGCACAGTAGCGCTCAAAGTGCTCCGGCATGGCATCGCCATGGGCTCCTCCCTACGCCGGTTCGAGTACGAGTCCCAGGTTCTTGCGCAGCTGCGACATTCAGGCATCGCACAAGTCTACGAGGCCGGCACGCATCGGGATGACGGCGGAATCGTCCCCTACTTCGCGATGGAGTATATGGCTGGCGCCAGGAGCCTCACGGACTATGCCCACGATACGGAGCTCACGGCGCGAGCTCGACTTGCGCTGTTTGCCAGTGTATGCATCGCGGTCCACCATGGCCACCAGAAAGGTATCATTCATCGGGATCTCAAGCCGAGCAACATCCTTGTCGGTCCAGACGGTGAATCGAAGATCATCGATTTCGGCGTGGCGAGGTCCACAGATTCAGACCTGGCCATCACGACAATGCAGACGGATCTGGGTGCGCTTGTCGGCACGCTCCAGTACATGTCGCCGGAGCAGTGCGACGCTGACCCGCACAACATTGACATCCGGAGCGATGTCTACGCGCTGGGCGTCGTGCTCTATGAGCTTCTTTGCGGCCGTCTCCCCTACGACATAACGCGCGTAGCGATCCACGAAGCGACACGGATCATTCGTGAAGAGCAACCCGCAAGACTCAGCACGGTCAACAAGACGTTGCGAGGAGATGTCGACACGATCGTCCTCAAGGCCCTGGAGAAGGAGCGCGACCAACGATATGCATCCGCTCTGGAGCTTGCGGAGGATATTCGTCGTTACCTCAACGACGAACCGCTGACAGCCAGACCTCCGAGCGCTGCATACAGGATGCGCAAGTTTGTCCGTCGAAACCGGGTCCTGGTCGGCGGTACAGCCGCCGTACTCTTAGCTCTCGTAGCCGGCCTCGTCGCATCAACGCTGTTCGCAATCAAGACTGGTCGAGCCGAAAGGGATAGTCGGCAACACCAATACGTGGCAAACATCAAGGCAGCTGAGTACGCGTTGTCCTTGAACGACGTCGCGGCTGCCGAGCGACAGCTGGACGATGCTCCATCCGATGAGCGCAACTGGGAATGGAGATATCTTCGCTCCGCCATTGACACGAGCCTGCTGGCACTTGAGGGGCACGACGAGCCGGTGTTCGTGGTAGCATTCAGCGAAGATGGTGCGCGCCTGGTGTCCGTGGCGGAAGATGGAACAGTGTGCATTTGGGACATCGCAACAGGTAGTGAGCTGCGAAGACGGCGATATGGCAACGGTGTCGCCCAAGTCAGTGCACTAAGCCATGATGGTAGCCTGGTAGCGATAGCCGTAGACGACGAGACGGTAAGTGTCTGGGATACATCCGCCGAGGATGCGCCGGTCGATTTACCTGTACGGACATTGCATACTTGCACAGAGGAGGGAATCGCGTTCAGCCCGGACAACTCTCGCCTGGCCGTCGGGTCACCCACCGGGTTGATTACTCTTTGGAGCATCCCTGAGGGGGAACAGGTTGGGGTCCTGAAGGGCCATCATGGCAGGGTCGGCTCACTCGCGTTCAGCCCGGACGGAAGTCAGCTGGCATCCGGCGGGTTCCACGAGCGTGACATGACGGTGCGCGTGTGGAGTGTGTCTGCGGGCGAAGAGCTTGGGCGTATGGACGGCCATAGGGGTGGCATCTACGCAGTGGCCTTCGGCCCGGACGGTACGCGCCTGGCATCGGCGTCGCAGGACAATACCGTTCGTTTGTGGGATCTTGTTGAGCGAGTCGAGATCACCGAATCCCTGACCCATGCAGACGATGTCATTTCTGTTGCGTTCAGCCCGGATGGCAATCGTTTGGCAACGGCAACAGCGAGGGGAACGGTCGGGGTATGGAGTGCGACCAATGGAAACAGATTAACGGTCCTTCGTGGGCACCAAGACTACGTACGTTCGCTTGCTTTCGGACCGGATGGAGCACTCTTGGCATCAGCATCGGGTGACCGGAGTGTTCGCGTATGGGATGGATCCGGAGACGGCGCCAAGCTCGTTCTTCGAGGTCACTCACAGTCTGTTTCGGCGGTTGCTTTCGCCCCAGATGGTCAGTACTTGGCCTCTGCTGCAGGTGACGGGCGCGTCGCCGTGTGGGACCTGACCACACGCGAACTGGTCGCGACCCACAGGATTGTCGATCACTCGGCGTTTCAGATCAGACTCAGCCCGGATGGCTGCCTGGCAGCGTGGGCCCAGGGTGACAACGCCGTCCACTTGTGGAATTGGTGCGAGGATCGCATACTACCGCCGATTGAGGGACATACGGACGCCGTCGGACACGTAGAATTCAGTCCCGACGGCGCGCATCTCGCGTCCGCGTCGGCTGATGATACGGTTCGGCTTTGGAGTGTTCCGGCTGGACAGGAGTTAGCCACACTGACGGGGCACACCGATCGTGTTCTGTCTGCGGAGTTCAGTCCCAATGGCAGGCAGGTCGTAACAGCTTCGGCTGATCAGACTGTGCGCCTTTGGAGCGTGCGGGATGGTAGCGAGAAGTGGCGAGGCAAAGGCGGGAAGGGCGGTCACGCCGTTTTCACTCACGACGGCACCGCCGTCATCTCGTTCGGCGGATCAGCGCCTGTGACGCTCCGAGATGCAGCAACTGGTGAGGAACTGCAAGTCTTGGCAGACACACAACGCTCAGCAGTCGCGGTTAGCCCTAACGGCACACGATTCGCATCGATTCTTCCGGATAGAGATCTCCATCTGTTGGATGCGCGCACGGGGCAGGAGCTCCTGCATCTAAGAGGACATGATAGTGAGAGGGTGCGGGCAATCGCTTTCAGCCCGGACGGGACGCGAGTGGCATCGGGTGGACACGACCAGACAGTCCAAATCTGGGACACCGTCCCCTATCGTCTTCGTCTTGTGCAGCGTAAGGCTGTGCTAGTGGCAGACAAGGGCGATTTCGATGAAGCCGAGCGACTCTATCGGCAAGCACTTCATGGATTGTGCGACGTGCTCGGTACAAGTCACCCTGGCACGCTGTCGGCGCGGAAGGGGCTCGTCGAGAGCCTGATCGCGCAAGACAAGTTCAGGGAAGGTAACTCCTCAGCCACGTGCAATGCGTGGCGATTGAAGTGCGAATGTACTTGCGCATTGGGCGGGTAGGTGGTATGTCATGAGTCGTGCAAGTAACGACCGTGACACCGACAGCAGCACGTGATTTGATTCGGGCCGCA
>JAJDDV010000100.1 GCA_029260135.1 Phycisphaerae bacterium
AGATCTACACCACCTCCCAACCCGTCGGGTTTGCATGCCGTCAGCGGCTCCGTCGAAATCAGCGCGATCGCGGGGGCTGACGCCCGCGGCTCAGGTACGCGACTCTGGACTGTGGACGAGATTCTTCACGCAGACGATTGCCGGTGTGGGTGTAGCGTTCGGCGTCTACCTGATCACGAATCCCTACATCGTCATCAACGCCCTTGGCAATCGCGAGGTGCTGCAGAGCAACTTCGGTAACTCATTGGCCATGTACGAGATCGCGCGAATCGGCGAGGGCTTCATCCGCGTACTGGAACTGACCGTCGAGGGTGCGACGCTACCGATTCTGGTTCTCGGTGTGATCGCGCTACTCATCGCTACGTTGCGCAAGAACGGTGCGATGGTCCCGCTGGTGGTCCCTGCGGCTGTGTTCTTCCTGCAGTTCGTTCTGATCGGCGCGGGCAAACCGGCCGAGTACGGGCGCTTCGGTATCTTCACAAACACCGCGCTACTCATCGGAACCGCCTGCCTCCTCCCCCGCCGGTGGACGAGATTGCGCGAGGTGGTCAACTGGATCCCGGCAGTCGTCGTGGTCTGTTGGATAGCGGCATTCGGCGGCTCGTACCTGCGCAGTTTTTGCGAGGACGCATCCGGGCGAGGTTCGCGTGAAGGTATTGCCGCTATTCTTCCGCTAGCTCGTGACAAATGGCCGGACTCACAGTGGCACCGCGTTGCCGTGCACGCAGATCCGGCGCCCTATTCCCTGCCTCCGCTTTCCTTTCGACAAGTTGAGGTTCGTCTGTTTCGCTCGCGGGGGCACCTCAACGAATACCGGGGCAGCCCTCTCGTGCTTCTCAAACCCGTCGACCAGCTGGAGAAGAACGTCACCGATCTACTGCTTGATCCTCTGGTGGAATGGCGACACAACACACGACCATCGATCAGCCTCGTTTTCGAGAGGCTCCTGCATCGCCCCACACCGATCAGCTGGGCCAACAAACCGTTCGATTTGCGAGTGACCGAAGCACGATCGCCCTTGGAGGGAGTGAGTCCGCTTCGGAAAGACAATTGACTTGCTTGTGTTGAGATGTTTCGATTCGCGCGGTAGTCTGGTCGAATAGTCTAGAGTACCGGAGAATCAGAGGAACGACCCATGCCCAGCCCCTTATCGCATTTTGAGTTGATGACCAACAATCCCGAGACGTGCAAGGCCTTCTACGGGAAGGTGTTCGATTGGCAGTTTGACGACAAGACGATGCCGGGTTACTCGCTGGTCAACACTGGCGGCGAACCCAGCGGCGGGGTCTTCAAAAAGCCCGAGACGGCGCCCGGCGTCTGCGTCAACGTCTACTTCCACGTGGACGATATCAACTCGACGCTGGCCAAGGTGGGCGAACACGGCGGAACCGTGCTGGTCCCGAAGACGGCGATCCCCGGCGTTGGCCACTTCGCCATGTTTTCCGACCCCGAGGGCATCCCCATCGGGATCATGCAGCCGACGAGCTGACGCCGCGAGGTATTCCTCGCCTGCGGGCGCGCCCGTCTACCTCGCTGGGGGCGCCACGACGGCCATGATCGAGGGAAGTTCGGATTGCTCGTCCAGCCGACTGAGCACACAGTGGCAGGTCGTCGGGTCGGTCAGATGAACCAGCTTCCAGTCGCCCACCTGCACCTTGTGGCCTCGATGTTGGCCGACTACGCAGGGCAGATCTTTGTGCGTCCCGTGATGCTCCTGCCGTACGGGCGTATGGAAGATGGCCGCAAGAAACTCGCCGTTTCGATCGTAGCGCGCCGCAATCCCTGGGCGTTCCCCGAAACGCAGCAGGTATACGCCCTGCAGGCGAAAGCCCCCCGGGAGCGTCGTTGGCGTGTCGAACGACAGCTCCGGCGCGTGTCGCCGAGCCTCGACCGGCGTGACCTGTTTGGCGTCGTAAAGCACGAGGAACTTCCGAAACGCCTTGTGGGCGTCGAGCGGAAGGGCGTCGAGCAGTACGCAGAAGCTCACCGAAGGCTGAGCATGAGATTCGGAGGACATTAGCCCCATCGTGCCCAGCCCCACCGCCAGTATGACTGCGGCCGCGAGCGCGAGCGGTCCCCGTCGACCCGCCCAGACCGGTTCTATTGGCGGAGGCGTCACCACCCGCGGCGATTCCGTGTCGAGGCGGTGCTCAATCGAATTCCAGAGCGCGTCGGGAACCGGTACCGAGGGTGCACGCTCCAGCTGGGACGCCAATCGATTCAGCGCGGCAGACTCCAAGCGACACGTTTTGCAGGCCTCGAGATGAGCCGAGACCAACGCCTCGACCCCAGAGGGTAGCTCGTTGTCCAGGTATGGACCCAGCTGTTGCCTGATTTCTTCGCATCGCATGGCCAAACGCCAACTGCCGTTCGTTTCGTCTTCACCGATTCAGCACCGGTGATCTGCGGATCAGCCGCTACCCTTTGGATGCATCGGAGACGTTGTCCCTTCCCGATTCCCGTACCCGCCCTTCAAAAGCACCCTCAGTCGCTCTCGGGCCCGATTTAGCCGAGAGGCCACCGTGCCTTCCGCACAGCCCAGCGCGTCCGCAATGCTCCGGTAATCGAGGCCCTCCTGGTAGCGTAGCAACAGCAACGCTCGATCCGTCGGAGCAACCGTCGCCAGCGATCCTTCCACGTCGAGGCGAGCGTCTGCGCCGTTGCCGTGGGGCTCCACCGTGGCGGCCACACCCATCTGCTGGAGTCTTTCGCGTGCGATGTTGACGCGCCGGAGAAACTGCAGGGCCTCGTTGACGGCGATTCGGTAGAGCCACGTGGCGATCGCCGAGCGACCGTCAAACTTGTCGATCTGCGCAAAAGCCTTCAGGTAGACATCCTGCGCCAGGTCGAAGGCGTCGTCGGTGTTGCGCAGCATTCGCACGAGGAGACGATAGACTTTCGGGGAGGTCCGCTCGTACAGCTCCCGCTGAGCGACTCGGTCGCCTTGTCGGCATCGTTGGATGAGATCTTTCTCGGTCACGCGTGGAAATCCGCAACCATGATAGGCGCGATCGACGGGATTCGGCGGTCACGGTCGTGTCACGAGGACGCGACGATGGTTCAGGTGAACATCCGCAACTGACCGCGCTCCATCGCGAACTTCTCGACAGGCTCGGTGACGTCGATCGGGTATTCACCCGAGAAGCAGGTCGTGCAGTACTTGTTCGGATCCATCTTCACACAGGAGAGCATGCCCTCGTGCGAGAGATAGGCCAGCGAATCGACACCGAGATAGTCACGAATCTCATCGACGCTTCGCGTGTGGGCGATGAGCTTTCGTTGGTCCGGAAAGTCGATCCCAAAGTAGCAGGGATGGCGAATCGGCGGGCTGGCCACCCGGAGGTGGATCTCCTTGGCGCCCGCGTTGCGAAGGGCACCGATTTTTCCCCGCGTCGTCGTGCCGCGTACGACCGAGTCTTCGACCACCACCAACCGCTTGCCGGCGACGGCCTCTTTGATGACGGTGAGCTTCATTCTCACCGCCAGGTCACGACTCGACTGCGTCGGCATGATGAAGGACCGGCCGGCGTAGTGACTGGTTGTGAACGCACGACCGTAAGGAATGCCACTTTCACGCGCATAACCCACGGCTGCACATTGGGCACAGGTCGGCACGGGGACAACCAGATCCGCCTCGACCGGCGCCTCGGTGGCGATGCGCCGTCCCATCGCCACGCGAACGAAGTGAACGTTCTCGCCAAAAACGCGGCTCGAAGGGTCGGCAAAATAGATCTGCTCGAAGATGCACGCGGCGCCACGGCCGCCCATGTCCCCGCCGAATTTCCGGCTGGCGACGCCGTCTTTGGTGATCGTCACGATCTCGCCCGGTTTGACGTCGCGCTCGTACTCCGCGTCGATCATGTCAAACGCTTTGGTTTCCGAGGCGACGACCGGTGCGCCGCATTTCGTGCGCCCCAGACACAGCGGACGAAAACCGAGCGGATCTCGAACGGCCACCATACGATCCGGAAAGAGCAGTAGAAGCGAATAGGCACCCTGAAGATGGTTCAGCACGTGGTTGAGCGGATTCTTCCGCTTCTGATGACCGGGTTTGGCCAGCAGGTGAATGATGACCTCGGTGTCGCTGGTCGTCTGGAAGATGTGGCCCACCTCTTCGTACTTGCGACGAAGAAGGGCGGCGTTGATCAGGTTGCCGTTATGAGCGACAGCGACCTGACCGCCGGCAAACCGAAACAGAAGCGGCTGCGAGTTGCTCTCGGTGCATGACCCGGTGGTCGAATATCGAACGTGCCCGATCGCGCACCGTCCGCGAATCTTCTCCAGATTTCGCTCGTTGAAGACCTGGTTGACGAGGCCCAGACCGGCGTGCCTCAGAAGACCCTCGCCGTTTGTGGAGACGATTCCGGCGGATTCCTGCCCGCGATGCTGTAGCGCATAGAGCCCCAGATGGGTCTGGAGAACGGCGTCGTCATGCCCCCAGATACCGAACAGCCCGCAGTGATGTCGGATCGATGATTCGCCCACGTGCCGCAATCAGACCGTTCACCGGTGTAGGGTCAAAAACGAAGTCTATGCGAACTGCGGCGTTTCGTCAAATCAGAACGCTCGCCGCTACGAATGCTCTTCCTTCGCTTTCTTCGCCGCGTCGATGATCTGCTGTTTGACGTTGCCGGGAACGGTCTCGTAGTGAGAGAACTCCATCGAGTACGTCCCCTCCCCACCCGTGACGCTCGAGAGTCGAGAGTTGTAATCGGCGAGTTCCGCAAGCGGAACAACGGCCTTGATCACCGCGAGGTTTCCCGGAAGCATGTCCTGCCCCGACGGTCGGCCGCGACGCGATGCGAGATCGCCCTGAATGTCGCCGACCTTGTCCGCCGGAACGGTCACCTCGATATTGACGATCGGTTCGAGAATCACCGGCTTGGCCTTCATGAAGGCGTCTTTGAAGACGCCGCGCCCCGCAATCTGGAAGGCGATATCTTTGCTATCGACGGGGTGGGTCTTGCCGTCGATCAACTCGACCTTGACGTCGACGACGGGATACCCTGCAAGTACCCCCTCGGCCATCTGTGCACGAATGCCCTTGTCGACACTGGGACGGAACGGCTGATCGATCGCACCGCCGAAGATCTTGTCGAGGAACTCATATCCTTCGCCGCGCTCCGCCGGAAGCATATTGACGATGACGCGGGCGAACTGACCCGCCCCGCCGGTCTGCTTCTTGTGGGTATACTCAACGTCTTTTGCAACGGCGCTGACGGTCTCACGATACGGAATTCGCGGCGGCTTGGTTTCCACCTCCAGCTTGTACTGCTTGGACATGCGCTGCAGATAGGTTCGAAGCTGCTGCTCACCCATTCCGCGGAGCACGAGCTCGCCCCCGGTCCCCCGCTCGGAAATCACGCAGGGGTCTTCATCACTGAAGCGTCTGAGCGTGCCGCTGATCTTGTCCTCGTCGCCACGGGATTTCGACTCGAGCGCCAGCGAGTACATCGGCTCCGGAAGTTTGGGCATCGCAATCTTCCCGCCCTTTTCGGTGTACAGCGTGTCACCGATCGCGAAGTCGAGCTTTGCAAGGCAGATGATGTCGCCCGCTACACCCGACTCCATCTCGCTGTGCTCGCCGCCTTGAGACCGCAAAACATGTCCAGGTCTCGTTCCCTTGGTCGCGTCGACGCTCTTGAGGCTCATGTCCGACGTCAGCTTGCCCGAATGGACGCGAATCGAGAGGTACTTGATGTTGCTCTTGACGTCAGTCGTGATCTTGAACACCTGCCCTAGAAATGAGCCACTCTGCGTGGGCTCAATCGGCGCCTCGTTCTCGCCCTCCACGAGGGATCGCTGCTTGCCCGAAACCGGTGACGGGCAAAGCGAGGCGGTGGCGTCCAGGAACTCGGTCATGCCGACGTCGCCCAGCGAGTCGGTGAAGAGAATCGGGACCAGCTCGCCCTGCGCCACGGCCCCAGGTGCCGCGGACATCGCCTCATCGTCGGAGAGCTCACCCCCGAGGTACTTCTCCATCATTTCGTCGTCCGCACCCACGATGGCCTCGATCAGCGCCGTGTGAGCCTCGCCGACGTCGGAGAAATCCGCCGCGCCCGAGTCGTTGGCCAGACAATCCACCACGCCCTTGCTGCCGTTGGTCGGAAGGTTGAGCGGAACGCACTGAGTCCCGAAATTCTCTTGAATCTGCCCCACCAGCCCCGCCAGATCGACATTCGCCGCGTCGAGGTGGTTGATGACGATCCAAACGCCCAATCCGAACTCGCGGGCGCGGTCCATCATCTTGCGCGTGTTCACTTGGATCCCCGCCGAGGCCGAAATGACGACCACCGCACACTCGACCGCCGCCAACGCGGCAATCGCCGGACCGCAAAACGACGGCGTTCCCGGCGTGTCGATAATGTTGAGGTGATTCCCCTTGTGTGCGATATGGCAGAGCGCCGAGTCCAGCGAATGCTGTTTCTCTTTCTCTTCGTCGCTGAAGTCGAGAATCGAACTCTTCTGCGGCACGCTGCCAAGGCGGTTCGTAACGCCCGACTTGAACAGCAACGCCTCCGCCAGCGAGGTCTTGCCGCACCCGCCGTGGCCTACAAGAGCGAGATTCCGAAACCGATCGATGTCGACGACAGCCATTCGTTACTCCTCACACGCTTTCCATACGTTACGGACGCAAGTCCCGTTTCCTTTTTGCGTAGCGGGCCGCGGGCGGAATGAAATCCCGCCCCCTCGGGAGCCCACGCGAATCTCCGCATCTATCCAAGCCGCACGCGTTTGCCTGCGGTATCATTCCGAGCCTGAGCCGCAGGCTTCAGCCTGCGCGATAGTTTCTTCCCGACCGAGCCGCGGGCGGAACTAGATCCGCCTTCGGCGGCCCCCGCCGGGTGCCACTGGCGGCTTGTCCG